>NZ_SZXN01000036.1:26874-104869 GCF_005281195.1 Citrobacter sp. wls613 | reverse complement strand
CAGGTTTATCCCGTTTCAGTCTTTTTTTCGGCTTGATGCGCATGTTCAGCGATAGCTCGCAGTAAATCCGGTACACCCTTTTGTGGTTGAAGCGGAAGCCTTTTACGTTGCGCAGGTACAAAAAACACAGCCCAAATCCCCCAGTTGCGCTGACTGCCCGTAATGCGCAGTAGCCAGTCGGCAATGACCTCATTTTCCTCATTCAGCTGAGGCTGATAGCGATAGCAACTTTCGCTGACAACAAACAGCTGGCAGGCAAAACGTATGCTGACATTCCGGCTCCTGACCGCATCCTGCGCCATCAGCTTTTGACGCGATGGCTTCACCACTTTTTTGCCATGGCTTCCTGAATGATTTCGGCTTTGAGGCGCTCTTCAGCATACATTTTTTTGAGGCGGCGGTTTTCGTCTTCCAACTCTTTCAGACGAGTCATCATGGAGGCATCCATCCCGCCAAAACGCGAACGCCACTTATAGAAACTGGCGTTGCTCATGCCATGTTCACGACACAGTTCAGCCACCGGCGTTCCGGCCTCGGCTTGCTTCAGAATGGACATGATCTGGCTGTCAGTAAAACGTGATTTTTTCATGGAGATCTCCCCGGTTCAGATTACGAGAGAATTCTACTTATGAACACACCGGTTTTTCGGGGGGATTACCGTTTTATCTGATGCTGCTATACAAAAACTCACTGGTTATAAGCAGCCAAAAAAACAGCGGGAATGGCTGTCACGTGCGGGGATCTGGTTTGGAGAAGATCGCAATGGTCGCCCGCGCACCACATGGGACCACGTTAACAACCCCATTTCACTGAGACTGGCGGCTCAGCGTAGACCCGAACTGGATACCCCTAACTTCGATGCGATGTGAAAATGGCCGGAAAACGGAAGAACCCAGCAGACAATATTTACCCTCCCCGAGTTTATCGCGGAAAATCAAAGTTTGAGTTTCACCTAGCGACAGGCGGAGCGGTGCAGCTCTGTCCGCTGGATTCTCCGGTTTCCCTAATCTGGGCAAAATATGAGGCGGCGTTAAAAAATATTCAGGAAAAAACAAACCTGTCCGGCCTTATTGATCAGTTTTTTGAAAGTGCTGACTATGCGCGCCTGGGCACTGAAACACAAAAAGACTATAAAAAGTATTATAAAAAAATCATTCCGGTATTCGGGAAAATGGATCCTGATGGCGTGAAACCGCAACACATCCGAAAATATATGGATAAGCGCGGAGTCGTTGCGCCTGTGCAGGCAAACAGGGAAAAATCGTTTCTCAGCCGTGTTTATGGCTGAGCATACGAGAGAGGTATGGTGGCAGGTAATCCGTGTAAAGGAGTCCGCCCGTTTAAAGAAGAAGAGCGGGAGCGCTATATCACCGATGAGGAATATGCTGCGCTTTACGGTGTGGCGCCGCCTGTTGTGCAAATCGCGATGGAACTAGCTTATCTATGCCTGGCGCGACAGGGTGACGTGCTGGCGCTGCAAAAATCGCAATTGCTTGAGATGGGTATCTTTATCCGTCAGGGCAAGACAGCAGCAAAACAAATAAAGGCATGGTCAGATCGTCTGACTGCCGTTATAGAACTGGCAAAGTCGTTACCCCTCAAACAGGGTTTATCCAGTGTTTACGTCCTTCACCAGCAGAACGGTCGCCGGTATACACGGGACGGATTCAATAGTCGCTGGCAGCAAGCCAGAGAAGAAGCACAAGCGAAACATCCTCACCTTCTTTTTGATTTTACTTTTCACGACCTGAAGGCCAAAGGTGTTTCGGATCTGGAGGGAAGCCTGCAGGAGAAGCAGCAAATTTCAGGTCACAAAACGATTACGCAGACCGCGCGTTATGATCGCAAGGTTAAAATCGTGCCAGTGGTTGGCGGTCAGAAATGATTGCATCATGTGCAACATGACGAATTGATGTTAGGAAACATGTTAGGAAATTGGATTTCAGGCACAAAAAAACCACCCGTAGGTGGTTTCACGACACTGCTTATTGCTTTGATTATTCTATTCTTTCCCATGGTGCCCGGAGTGGGACTTGAACCCACACAGCCTTACAGCCGAGGGATTTTAAATTCTACGCAGGATCAATGAGTTACATAGCAGTGCATTGCGAAACTTTGCTGTAGTTGTCCTTTTACTTTACTGTAATTTGCATTAAATAGATAGGCATGGATAACGTTGAGCACAGAAAAAGCACAGGAGAACAGTTTCCTGCCTGAGAATATTTTAAATAATGATGATGTGAAGCGCCATGGGGCTACCGGCGTTGTATGGTGATGTGTAATCTAAGTCTTCAACTAAGAAAAAGTTCGGTTTATTCAACAAAGCCCCGCTGCGAGCAACCCATAACACACACGCGGGGCTTCGATCATGAACTCAGTGGACAATTTAACTACTCATGTGATCTTCCATTTTTCCATGTGCGGAGAAATAGATTTTACTGCGGACATACTCCCAGCATTCAGGCTTCTTCGCCCACTCCGATATCATCCTGCCATTCGCGGATTCAGTCAGAAGACTATTCACCCGATGGGCTAAGCTGACAAGCCGGTTGCCCATCGTTTCCTCAATGCCTTGTTGATTCCAGATCTCTGCAAGATCCGTTTGGTTGCCATAAAAATGTGAATAGGCGGCCACAGTATAGGCGGCAATATTCGCCTTAAATGCGGGGAAAAGTGAATTAATCAACTTATAGGCCTTCTTATAAATAATGGCCTGCGCGATGTAATTTTTAAAACGCTCAATGTTCAGTTCATCCCCATAACGCTCAGTATCCTTGTCGATCATCGTCATTAATGCGGCAAAGTTCTTCTGTCCGCCGAGGCTGACTAAATCCGGACGCTGGAGCCAGGCACAATGATATTTTGCGAAATCTGTTTTCGTTATCCGGCGAGAGGCAGGAATCGCGTCTTTTAACCGTTTGATTCCAGCGGGTGTTTTACCTTCCCGTTCCAGCATAACCTTATAACTGCCGTTCGCTCGCTCGTAAAACCAACGGCTGTATCCGTCCGGGCAATACACCGTGTTTGCCATTTTTTCCAGCTGTACATGTACCGGTCGATTGGCTGACAGATCGGAAATATTGACTTTATTCTGGCTATTCGAGAAGCGCGAAATATCCGCAATTAGCATCTCTTCTTGTGCATTATTCGTCTGTTTCAGCACAATGACTTTTGCGGGTACACGCACGTTACGCAGATTGGTTGCCGGGAATTTCTTTTTGGTGAAAAACATAGAAGCCGTCGTCTGCCCACCGTTGACAATCTGCATCCCCTGCATCCACGCAATACCAGGACCACCTCCCGGCGCTTCGCCAAGCCTGACCTGATCGGCAACAATCACAATGCCGTTGTTATAAGCCATAAAACGCTCAGGCTGCTCGCGTAAAGTGTCACGAATCCCTTTGTTGACTTTCCCCGTCTGGCTCAGAAATGAGCGAACGTTCGCTTCCAGAATCCGGTTGCCATATTTTTCATAGATAAATCGCAGCGTCTCGCCCGGAACCACCGTCAGCGCATAATCATATTCACCCATTTCATCCGGGATCCAGACACAGGGGAGTGCGCCCCCCGCCACCTCATCAAAATTAACCTGCAGTTCGTCGCGTGGCTTACCTTCCTGCCAGTGGTTAAACAGGCGGACAATGTCCATAACCTCTAATTTAATGGTTTTACCGGCCACATCGCGGGACTGATACCAGCGGGTTTTCACCTGACCATCGGTCAGAACATAAATTCTGATTTGCTCCAGTTCCGTGTAGGACTGTTCGATGGTCGTCACCAGTTGCCAGGCATCATTGGACTGATCGAGCGTGGATGATAATTTACCGTCAACGCACTTCTGCAAAAATTGAATGCAGTGACCGGCAATCGCTTTTGTCTCAGCATCCGGGACGTGACAAAGCTCGTCGCTACCGTGATAAATGCTGACAAAAAGGTCAAGTTGATCGCCATCTTCTGAGAAGGCATAACCGCTGAGACGCACATTGTGTCCACTGACTTTCGCCATAAAGTGACACGTCTCGGCATCATCGAATGTCATGCCGATATCGGCCATATGACGCATAACAATATCGGTAAAAATCAGTTCCGGAAAAGGCGACTCAACCCCAGGCTGAGCCATTTGATCCTGATATTCCTTGCGAATCTCATTCTGCGTTTGACGTAAAAAATCAATAAGTTCCATGCGGTAATCCTGCAAAGTCTGACAAGCAATGGTTAAAATTTTGAGCCTGAGGAATAAGTGTCTGGAGTTCGAGTTGATAGCACGCACTCACCACCGGCAACGGGACATTGGCATGCGTCAAAGAGGGAAAATCCGCTTCAATCGGAAGTGCAAACGCCTCTGTCAGCAAGAAATGACGTGTATAGAATTCAGCATGTTCAGTGAAATATCCGACGTGACAAAGCGATCCCTCAAAAAGACAGGCCGCCGGAGCGTTTCCCTCAAACCGCTGACGAAGACGGTAAATGAGGTCATTCAGGGTCGCGCCGGTGGGATGCTTGCTGAAGCGCAAACCGCACAACATGAGCGAGCCAGGCCGCTGCCAGTCCAGTTGTTCAAGCGCGTGGATGGTTACGCAAAAGCCCTGCTCTGCTGTGGTGCTTTTTACCTCAATGGCGCGTTCATCGAGTTCAAAATCCTGTAGGCCATGCTGCGGTCCTACCCATGCTTCGACTGCCGTTGACGGCGCAAGACCGCTCTCGATTAACCGCTCCAGACACGTCAATTCCCCGATTAACCCCACTTCTTCTTCATGACTGAGTGGACGGGTATCGCGCTCCATAAACGCCTGCCATAAACGAATCCGACGGAGCAGGGTTTCAAACAGACGCGGTTCAGAAACGTTCAGGAGCGAATGGAGAATATCCAGAATCATCGTCGTAAAGACATCCGCATTCCCCGTTTGCTGACGACGGATCATCAAACCGTTCTGCCGCCCCTCCTCTGTTCCGGTCATCTCAACGCGAAATCCTTTACTGGACGGCAGCGCCGTCGACCCCGGCGAAAGAGGATGAGGAAACACGGCAATCAGCATTTCTTCATTATCAGGCTGACGACGCCCGGCATGAAAGCTACAGCCCTGGTGCGTAAAAAGCCGAATCCCGCGCCAGCCCTGAGCGCCGGGCTGTTCGTCTATCTGAGATCGATCTAAGGCTTTCCAGGCCGCCAGCAGATCATCTTTACTCAGCCGCACCATACTCTTGCTCCCACAGTACGTTGTTCACTTTGTACTCCACCGTTACCCCACTGCGGCTTCCCGGAAAACTGATGCCAAAAGCCACCACCGGCAAGGCATCGTCCTGATATTCCGCTGCCGACAACGCCTGTTGCGGGTCCAGTAAGTAAATGAGCAATAGCCCTTTTTGACGCTGTGCCGGGATGTCGTTTATGCCAAATCCTTTGATCCGACGCAGTACTACGCCACCAGGAATGACGGGCTCCTCTCGCCCTTCATTGCGTCCGGGATCGGCATGAAAATTACGCTGCGTTTCGGCCAACGCGGCAAGCCAGGTCGATTCATCGCAGTCAATCCCTTCATCGCGTGGGGAAAGTAAACGGCCAATAGAATAGCGGTCAGTGACCCCCTCAGACGCTTTACGCATCATAAGCGGGACGGGGAAGCCACAGACAGCATGATGACGATCGACGCCACCCCCTATCACCGCAACCGTCCATTGGGTGAGTTCATCAACACGATTCATCCGCGTAATGAAATCCGCAAGCAGTTTGCTGTTGGCTTTCCTGGCCTGAGCGTGGGTTTCATATTCCGTTAAGAAATCAATGATCGGCTCGGGAGAGACGTTTTGCCAAATGACCCCTTTCCATTTTTCAATCTTCTCTGCGCGCCGTCTCTCAGGGATCGGCGCGCCAGAACCGACACGCCCGGTCAGATGCTGGAAGGCCGCGTAGTTACGCTTGTGGTACTCCGGTTCTTTAAACAACGAAATCGTTTCGACCACCGTGCCACTGAAAGAGAGCCATAGTGAGCGCGCGCTACGCATTTTTAAGGGGGATGTCACCATTAACACGGGGTGTGATTTCACTTTTAGCCCGAAATCACGCGGAGTTCCGCCGCTGGCGACCATATTGTCAAACTCTTCCCGCAGCTCTTCTGAGGCATCCGCAATGTGCTCAAACCATTCAATCAGCTCATCGGTGGTATACAGCCGACATACATCCAGATATCCCTGTCGATAGCCAAACCAGCGCCCCATCTGCATTAACGTGTCATACATGCGGGAGGCGCGTAAGAAATAACTGGTGCATAATCCCTCAAGCGTTAGCCCTCGAGCCAGTTTGTCTCCGCCAATCGCAATGACTTTTAAGCCTGTCGCACTGTCCGAATAATCAAGCGCATCCTTCGCCGTTCCGTTTATCATTCGTACCGACACGTTTTCGATCACGGTATACAGCTTGTCGACGATCTCCCGCCACGCAAAGGCGTCGTCCGGAATCTGCTGCGGCATGACGTCGCGAATCGTCTGACCAGTCGGCAAAAAGTCGGCCTGCCAGAGTGATTCAAGCTGATGTAAAAAAGGCTCGTGTCCAATCCTTCGCGTCAGTCGCTGTCTCACGTCCTGAATGTAGGCGTCAATATGCTCATAAACGACCGATTGCACTTTATTGAAGCGGGTCACATGGACCAGCATCGAACTGTGTTTATCTCCCTGACCGCGTAATTCTCTGACACAGCACGCCAGCAAAAAGCTATCGATGGCGTGTTTTAACGAGTCCGGGAAATGGGTTAGCGTATCGAGCGTGGGATAGTGCGAGCTCTTATGAGAAACCGGCATCCACCCTCTTTTTCCGTCATCGCTGCAATGATCGCTCACCCGCCTGATCAAAGGCAGTTCACCGGTCCGCCCTTCCGCGGCGGCCCGACCAAATACCCTCGCCGGGCCGATGTAATTAGAAGGTGCGCCGAGGTTAATGATAAAGGCGGAAGGGAACAAATCCGGGCCTTCATCACGCGTTTCATTGCTCTCGTGAATAAAAATATTGGCAAAGGGCGTGGCAGTATAGCCAACATACGCCTTACGGCTGAACTGCATCAACAGCTTACGAATCAGGCTATTGATTGCCGTTGGCTGATGTTCAGCATCCGGTTTTCCATCGTCATCGTAGACGATTTCCCCCGTATCAACTGAGGCATTATCCGCTTCATCATCAATCATCAGCAGCGGTAATTCCGAAACAAAACGCTTTCCGGTGACGGGGTCAACGCTGGTGGCAACATGGTTCTCAATCCAGGTATGCAGGCGTTTCAGAATAGATTTATTTTTCTTTACCACGAACAGCCAGGGCCGTTGCTCGGGGCTGATTCCCAGATTCTTAGCCACTCCGGCACTGAAGTCGCCCTTTTCAGATCGGTTGGTGACGTAATTGGGACGAATGACGGGATCGCTATCAATATCGCCCACCCCAATGATGGTCACTTTTTCTCTGAGTGGACTCGTCTCGTAGCCAAGAAATCCTTCATCCAGACGCATTTGGGTCTGCGAGCGGAGGTTATTATGCAAACCCGCAAGCACAATGATTATCTTATATCCCGCATCCGCGGCTTTACAGATTAGACCGGTATAGTGGCTGGTTTTCCCCGACTGAACATGGCCGACCACCAGACCACGCCGGTCCCAGCGCCCTTCCCGCCCTGGCTGCTCAAGTAATCCCAGAACACGATCCGTTGAACGGTCAAGGGTATCCAGGACTCCCCAGGGCATCGTTTTACCAAGCCATTGGCGATATCGATGCCAGTAGCGCCACTCGCGTTTCGCATCTGCGGTCAGCCAAGGTTGATGTCCTTCATCATTACTCAGAGAAGTATCTTCGCCCATCCAGATGCTATAACGGCGGATCAGCTCTTCGACCAGAATCTCCCGGTTATCAAGGCGGCTCCACTCCGGTTTCATCTGACAAACCATGTCAATATGTTGGCGCAGAATGCCAGGGGTGATCGTGCTTTTATCCTGGCCTTGCAGGAGCGTTTGCACAATCTGCAATACACTCAGTTGCGTGTCATCCAGGGGATTCAGACTCATAGCGATTTCTCTTGTTGATCGTCGGGGAGTTGTGCAATTAATTCGGGATAATTATCGAAAGGTTCCATATTTTGCAGATGCTGTTTCGCCAGCGCCGGTGACATCGCCTGCTGACCAACCAGGGTCTGGTACATGACCTGCAATACGGATAACACCTCTGCGGGCGGCGCGGTTTCAAAGCCTGTCCGCGGCGTCTCTTTTGTCTCAGCCGTATCAAGCCAGATTTGCTGAACCGGAACGGTTTCCTCAATCAGTCTTAGCATGGCCTGAATTTGTGGGGATAACTCACCAGCCTGCGAAAGGACATTGCTGATGACAGGATGTTGTAACGAAATCTGGTAACGAACACCTGATGACGTCTTCTGCGCCTGCCAGAGATGAACGAGTTCCTCGCCGGGCTTGCGCTTATTCATTTTCCCGCGTTTGGCAAATGTCCTTACCGCACGATCGCGTGTTGATTGCGCCAGCTGAGTTAACCAGGGACGCAGCGAAACCGGCGGGCGCGCCATCGATTTACGAATATCAATCTTCCAGTCTATGTCGGCATCATTAGGGATATCCAGACGGATCCGCGCAAGGCGGTGGGTTTCATCTTTCGTCCAGGCCCGGGCATTTCCAAGTCCAAGCCAGTTGCCCGCCACCAGCAATCGCTCATTCCGGTATACATAAAATCCTTGCTGAGCCGTCCAGCCTGCCGGTCCTTGAGCCTGTTGATACTCCTGCGTCGTCAGGTGATCCTGATGCGGCAGAACATGACACTCCACCTTCACGGCAGGAGCGCCTGGCGCCATTGCCGAAGGCGAATGCCAGGGCTTGGAAGGATGCCCGCTGAGAAAGGGATCCCAGGCTTTAATTTTGCGACCATTGAGGGTGAGAGTGAGTCGGGGAGCGTTCCCCTCAAGGAATCGGTGAAATACCATCGCCAGATGTTGTTCAACGCCATCCATCAGATTGAGGAAATCTTTCTCACCGTAGCCGGGGGTGACAATTCGGTCTAAAACGTCCCACAGCACCACCGTACCGTGGGAGTCAGGATTCGCATTTGCTAACGCCTCCTGACTCCCTGGGTCAGCACCTTCAAGCAAATACCAACCGTCGTCCGTACTGGCGGCGAGAATGTCCAGATCCCACCGCAGGATGGTCGTTATCCCCTCTTTTTTAGAGGAGACCGTCAGGCGACGACATTGCGAAAAGGAGGCGGTTTTGAGTCCAAGACCGAAGCGGCCCAGATCGTGTCCTGGACGCTTTGTCAGCGGGTTTTTGACCCCCAGCCGCATCGCAACATCCAGTTCAGCGGCCGACATGCCGCAACCATTATCCCGAACCACAATATAGCTATCCGACTCACGCCAGTGAAAAGTCAGATCGACCTTACGGGCACCAGCACTGATGCTGTTGTCGATGATATCAGCCAGTGCGGTGGCGGTGTTGTAGCCGAGCCCTCGCAGAGCTTCGATCATAATGGCTGCATTCGGTGGCGCATGGCGCATGGTCGTCATTCTTCTTCTTCCTGCATCTCGCTCAACGCGGTTTCCCACTGTTCGACGAAGCCGCCTAATTTCGACGCCCGGCTGTGATGACGTAGCTTACGGAGCGCTTTGGCTTCTATCTGACGTATCCTTTCTCGCGTGACATCAAACTGTTTACCCACCTCTTCCAGCGTGAAATCTTGCGTCATACCGATGCCAAAACGCATTTTTATGATCTGTGTTTCGCGTGGCAACAGCGTATTCAGGACCGATGAAATATGTTCTCCTAGCTCCAGAGACTGAACGGGAGCACTGGTGAAATCCCTTCTGGTCAGCAGCGCGTCTCCCGACAATGCTGCTTCGCGGTCCTGTGCGTCTTCATGAAAATCACCAATCAGCACCGTCTGTTCTTCATATTTAGCCATCTGAAGAAGTTGACGCTCTGGCAGGTCGGTCATTTCCTGCAACCGTCTGAGGGTGGGCGTTATCCCCTGGCGATGCAGCAACTGATCCCGACTGCTCCGCCAGCGCCTGAATTGCTCATAGAAGTGAACGGGTAAACGAATGAGCTGAGCCTGATCGGCAATCGCGCGGCTGATCTTCTGGCGGATCCACCAGGAGGCATAGGTAGAGAATTTGAATCCACGCCGATAGTCGAATTTTTCAACGGCCTTGATCAAGCCCAGATTACCTTCCTGGATCAGATCCTCGATATCTAATCCTTGCCCGCAGTGTTTTTTCGCAATCGCGACCACAAGACGTAAATTGGCGTGGATTAACCCCTCCCATGCGTCTCTGTAACTACTGACATACAGACTGACATTATGGCATTCATCAGGGATGAGCGTTTGGGCGCGCTCGACTATCTGCTGCAGGTCACGGTACTCCGGGCGAGGGATATGATTATCCTGGTACTCTTCAGCTTTCCCACTTCTCAGCAGAATGAGCAGATCGTTAAAGGTGATGGCGTCATCGTCATCGGCTGCGGAAGAGATTTCCTCATCCGCTTCTTCCGCGTCGTCATCCTCTTCAGTAATCTCAGGCGATGTCGCGGGAAGGCAATTCGGATGCAGCAACTGTAGATATTCTGCTTCGGGTAATCTCGCCAGGATCGTCATCAAGTTGATAAGCGCCGTATCCATGCGCTGCCCGAGTCGCTCTTCCTTTGTTTTATCGACGACATCCCATTGGCGAATGTCCACAAGATAACGTTCAAAGATGCCGGACTGCCGCAATGCACCGAAAGCGTCAAACCAGGGCTCGAGATCATCACTCGCCGCTAATTCCCCACAGGCATCACTTTCCGGGAAAGCATCATCGCCATCCACAATCAAAGGTAAGTCCTTGATCAATGCCTCTACTCTGAGCCGGAATTCAGGCCACGGCATGCCGAAATCATCTTCCCCGGCAGACCGGATGTCACGAACAGAGACACGACCGGCATCCAGTGCGCTAGTGAGCAACGTTGAGAAATGGGGATAATTTTGCGGAGAGTGAGAAACTGGCGTCGGCGGGTCAGGAAGGGAGAGTTCGATATCGATCCACTCAGCAGCGTTATCTATCGGGCGATAGCGGGATAATAATTGCTGAGCCTCAGCGGAAGCGTGTCGTAATGTCAGATTATCTTCGGCGGGTTCCGATTCGATTTCAGCATCCCACTGCATAAAATCCATTGCGTCTTCGGTTTCGGGAGGTTCTGTTTCGACATCGGCTTCAATTACAAGCTCAACGTTTGCCTCATCATCTAGCCCCCCTGCTAGTTGCTGCCCGTCAGGCGGAGGAGATTGCCGATAACGAGCTAACAGATCACGCAGCGTTTGCTCCTGCGCGAGGTCACTGGCGCGAAACCCGAGGTTGTTTTGATGCTCAACATCGACACCCGCACACAACAACATTTCGCAAAGAGCGAAATGCCCATTCTGGGCCGCAATCATCAATGGGCTATTTCCCAGAGAATCTCGTGAATCTTTCGGCAATCCCCTGCTGAGATGAAACTCCACCACGGAGGCGACCCCGCTTTTTAGCGCCCGAATAAGTAAAGGGGGGATGCGATAAAACTTAGAAACAGAGCGATGCATGCTGACAGCCTTTCCTTGTAAACCACACCCGCGGAAATGCAATCTATCTTATAGGGAGAAAATCGAATTTGGTACTGTATATATAAGCAACATATCATTTTTGGTGATCTTCATCGCCAATTGGGCTTTGATGAAAAAATCGAGCTTTTGCTGAGCTGAAGGACCTGTTAAAGCATTTGCTGACAACACATGCAGCCATGTAGTATACCAGAAGTTCAGAGCCACCAATTGGCACACCTACAAAAAGCCCTTCTCAACCTTGGCTCAATGGCTTTCTGGCTAGATGACGAGGCCATTAGGTCTCATATGAATGAAGTGGTTACTGAATTTGGCCACCTGAGCAGAAGTGCTTTACTCACCTCAGAACAACACAGGTAAGTCCCCCTCTCACGGAGGCCTACCTGTCCTTTGCTATATTTATATGACTGCAAAGTTACGAGTTTGACTGGAAATCTTCGATTATCTTCTGATTGTAATCATCCAGATACTTTTGCAGTTCATCCCTGTCGATCAGACGTACCAAGGCTGACTCAGCTAACTCTTTGGCAGAGCGTGTGAAGTAGGAATTAGTCACAACCATCGCCTCATCACAACCATAGAACGTTTTAGCAGAGATCACCTGCTGCACCGCCGAGTTACCTACAGAACCAGAATAATTTTTCGCCTGAATAACCATATCCTTACCAAATCGAGTGACGAAAAGATCTGCACCCTGATCTTGCGTTCTCTTGGTTTCTTTGACGTCATAATGACCTGCCCCCAGTATTCGGTACAACTGTCAGTTAGTAATATCTGTTCTGTGAACCGCTCTCTGAATGTGATCCATTCATAATCAGCGCTACCTTTAGAGGTTGAATACCCAGCCCCTGGTAAACATAACGTTCCAGGGGGTACTTTGCGATGAAGGATATTTTTACAGCGTAAATTCGTTTCCGGGTCCAGTGCCCAGGTTATTTACTATATAAGCATCTATTCTCTGATCGTTAAATCGCCAGCAGTCAATGGCAAGATCCATCAGCAGGCGCTGCCTTGCTGTGATGCTTTCCGCGGACCAGTCTTGATATTCATAACCATATTTCAGCTTAAAGCGATTTAATGCAGTGTTATCACCAATTGAGTACTGGGAGTGGAGTAATCGAGTCATGATGATTTCAGAGTTTAAATATTCTGTTTGTTTTTTCAAAAACCAGTCTTCACTCAAATCATTGCAGTTATTGACGGACTGGTTAATTGTACCCTCTAATAATGTTACATTACCAATCTTGTAGAGATAACTTGTTCGATTTGCATCAGAGAACTCCCCGTTTTCAGGGGCGTTTCGTACCGTCTGAGGAAGAATATGCTCAATTTGCATCTGCTGAATAGCCTGCTGGCTCTTTTCCGGAAAACCGCAAAGATGGCGGATATGATTCTCTAATCTACCCAATACATAACGTTGGCGATACTGAGGCGTAAAATTATAGTCATTAATAATTGAGAATCGTTCTTTAAATTCATCTAAACGCTCCACAACAAAAGGTATAAGTGTTGCTGAAACAACATTTGCAACCTCTGCTTTCGTTTTCACATCCCGAAGCTTTACAGCCCATTGAGTAAAGCGTTGCTCATATGTCTTCGATTGAATAGCCATTGTATTTGTAAAGAATAAAAAGCTCTCAAGTTGAGCACCTAAGAAATCCATTACATCATCAGAACAACTAATGTCCAATGCCATTAGTAAAACCAAATGCTGACGTGAGCGATATTTATTAATATATCCAATGTTACTTACGTTTGGAAAACGGATATTTTCACGCCAGTAGGCTGCTTCATTTGTTGCATTGACCAGGTTAGCGTATCGTTCTGATAATTTTTCCAATTCTTTGACGAGGACCATAGGGCGGGTCTTATACTGCAACGACAGTTCCCCCTCAGCTGAAATGATCCATTTATATATATCATCTTCACGCAAAATCCCGTGATGATATCGTGCCATCAGAAAGTAACGTAAAAAACGAAGCGGGTTATCACTTTCGCCGCAAGACTCAAGGTTATTAGTGATGGATTTCCATGTTGTCTTTATTGCCGAAAACTGTTCTTCTTTTATCTGACTGAAAATCAAATTCTTAACAAGATCCATAGCATTAAGGCTGGCACCACGCTGATTGATCGTTTCGAAGATCTTTAATGCGCTACTTAAGTTCTCTGATTCAATGACAACCAGCTCAACTTTTGTTAAAAAAAAGCGAGCGAAGGAGATTAATCCATTCAAGCTATCTTGCAATTGGTATTTAAGATAATCACGAATGTGATCATACGCGTCAGCCATTTTTTTTACTGAAGCTGTTTCCGCAAAGGTATTGGTTTGCCCTTCAATTAACCGCGAAATAAATCCTCGACTTTCTTCATATTGAAGATCTAGTCTAATTAGATTTTCCTCACTATTAATATCATAACTAGAGAGCCATTCCTCAATAGTTTTCAGATATTCCAGCCCTTTTTTTGTCAAGTGTATCCAATCTATCTTTTAATAGATCCCGTAAGGCACACATAGTGATGACAATAGTGGTCAACCGCTGCTGTCCGTCAATAACATCATGCTTTTCCCCATTCTTTACGATAATAACAGAACCGAGAAAATAACCATTTTGATCTTTCTGCTCTGGTTGGTATTCATTGTCTAAATCCATGATAAACTGTTCAACCTGATCATCAACCTTCCATACATACTCACGTTGATAATCGGGAACTAAAAAATAATAATCGCTTAATTTTGATATATTTTTTACATCGGCTTCTATTTTCATTTTTTATCCTTACATAGCAGGATGAACACCACAGATCATACTGATCCCAGATCCAATTCACAAACGAACAGGAGAGTAGACCCCTTCTACATTACAGCTATCTCCGTCATCAAAAATCAACTCTCCTGCACTATAACCATCCATGGATAAAATAGCCTTTTCATTGAGAGCCAGACTAAGGCACATTGATGTTTTTATCATATTATCTGTACCATAAACCTCATACCAGTTATCTTATTTTTTTAGAAACCTCTACCTCATACTTTCCTGAGTCAATATTAACCATGCTAAATACATTATCTACATCACATGACTCCTTGCTATCTGTAAAAATTATTTTTTTATCATAGCCATCAACCCTGAGATATGCGTCTTCAGAATAAGCATAAACATAACAATATTTAGTATTAACAAAAGAATCCTTCCCAGTAATTTGATATAAATTACTATCTTTTCTTGTGACATTTATTTCCCACGTATTGGCATGAACATAACCTGGAGCCAAAAACAGGGTTAATAAGAACGGTCCAATCTTGGCTTTAAAGTTTCTAACAATTTTGAAAAACATAAAACCCCTTCTTATATAGTTCTGTAATATGTTAATTTAGCTGGGCTCTTACTACATATCAGCCAACAACATCCCAGCCATGCCATCCAGCCGTTTCTTGACCTTTTCCCACCCAGGCATAACCTGCCCCATCAGGCGGTAAAACTCTTCACTGTGGTTGTGCTCAGCAACATGGCATAACTCATGTAGCAAAACATAATCGATACATTCTGAGGATGCCTTAACCAGCCATGGATTCAGGGTCAGACAGCCTTTTACAGAACAGTTACCCCATTGCGTTTGCATCGCCCGCAAACGTATCGGCGGACGCTCATTAACCCAAAGGGTCTGCGGTATCAATAAATCAAGCCTGCGTTGAAAGACATCTCTGGCGCGTTCCCGATACCATTCGGCCAGCAACGCTTTTACCTTTTCTGCCGATTTATGTCTGACAGTCACTTCCAGACGCCCACGCAACATTTTCACTCGTTGCGGCACAGTAGCGTCTTCTGTCACTTTCAACTGATACTGCTTGCCAAGATAGTAATGGCTTTCTCCGCTGACATACTGACGCGGTACTATGTGTGTCTGTTGCTCCCTGAAATCACGCAGTTGCTGATATATCCAGCGCCCTCGTTTTTTCAGCGCAGACAGCACCTCGCGCTCCGGTGTTTCTGGCGGTACAGAGGCAACAACACGGCAGTCCGGATGCACCTTGATGAGCACCCTGCCCTTAACGACCTGACGCGGAACACACTGTACGACGATGACCTCATCACCATAGACAATGCGTATAACTTTCATTGCTGGCGACTCTTTTTCACTCATGAATTCATCAAACCAACGCGCAGTATCTGGATGATAGTTTCCACAATACGGTTTACCTGGTTCATTCCGGCTCCTATTTCCCGGCAGGCCGTAAATAGCAGCGGTAAGAGATTTGTCTTGACTGCTTTCTCGATATCCTGAGGGTTCAGGGAGTTTTCTGCCACTGCTTTGACGATGATATTGTCCACTTCAAAAGCCAGCTTCGTCCACTTCTCCTGCACCTGAACGTCGTTGACCGCAAAAACCTCAGGCAGCTCTTTTTTAAATACGCCGTAATATGCCTGAGCATGTTTGTTTACCGCTAGTGCATCCGGGATATCACTGAGCTTACGGGCTTCAACCTGCTCTTCAAACTCACGGAATAAGAGGTACTGCTTAAGTGGATGGTCGAACAGTTTTTCAGCCTCTTCGATTGCCATACGCAGGAGTTTGGAAAAAGCCTCCTGAGCGTACGGGTCATCACGTAGGTCCTGCTCAATCATCTTCGTCACACGGGTTTTAATGATGTCGGTTTCATTGCGGGTTTTATTGTTGTCCCACTCTTCGGGCTTTTCGCTCTTGCCCATTTTACCGACTTCATACACGCCATCCGGTTCACGAACCTCAACGCCGGTGACATGCTTATCCAGCAGTTTTTTCACCTGCTCCGCGTAGTCGTCATAATTGACCTGCTCGCCGCTGACCTGCATTGCCCACTGGCGCAGGCTGGACATCTGTTTTACGGTTTCTTTATAGAGATTTCGGTCTTGTTCCGTAAAGCTCTTGTCGGTGAAGAAGGTGGCGGACTGCAGTGCCACTTTCAGGCATCCGGCAAAGGCTGTTAACGCCTCGAAGAAATCATCACGGGTTTTCTGATGGATATCGACCATCTCTCCATCACATTCTTCCATTTTAGGCACCAGTACTGCACGTAATTGCTCAGTATCATTCTTGTTTTTGACACCGGCAAATATGGCCCACAGCTGGTTATACAGATGCGGCAGACGTTTATATTCAGAACTCATGGCGCTGTACAACCCGTCAATATCCTTGATGTCGTATCCTCCCTGGGTTCGGGAGGCGAGATCCTGATATTTACCGATAGTGGTGTCCAGTTCAGCCAGAATGCCGCGATAATCAATCAGCAGGCCAAACTTTTTCAGTGGATGCAGACGGTTTACCCTGGCAATCGCCTGGATAAGGTTGTGGGACTTAAGCGGCTTGTCGATATACAGCACGGTATTTTTCGGTTCATCAAACCCGGTGAGAAGTTTATCAACAACAATCAGCAATTTGAGCTTATCATCGGTATCGAAACGACTGATGATATTGCGGGTATACGCGGACTCATCCTGCGTGCCGACATTATCCTTCCACCATTTCGTCACTTCCGGCAGTTTGCTTTCATCCACTTCGGTATTCCCTTCCCGGGTATCCGGCGGGCTGATAACTACTGCTGACTCAAACAACCCGGCTTCATCAAGATACTTTTTATATTTGATGGCGGAAATCTTGCTGTCGCAGGCAAGCTGGCCTTTCAGCCCCTCATCAATATTCTTCGAGAAGTGTGTGGCGATATCGAGTGCGATCAGCCGGATGCGGTCATCTGCACTGTAAACCTCACCCTTTCGGGCATATTTACGCTTAAGGTCGGCTCTTTGCGCTTCGCTTAATCCATCGGTAATACGGTCAAACCAGGCATCTATTGCCCGGTCGTTTACCTCAAGATCAGGAATACGTTCCTCATAGAGCAGAGGCGTCACGGCCTGATCTTCTACCGCCCGCTGCATGGTATAAGCGTGGACAATCGGTCCGAATTTATTGGTGGTCTTATCTTCTTTTAGCAATGGCGTACCAGTAAATGCTACAAAGGCGGCGTTCGGCAGTGCCAGTTTCATTCGCACATGGTTCTCACCACCCTGGCTACGGTGTCCTTCATCAATCAGAACGATGATATCGGGGCTGGTATTGACGCATTCAGGAAGTTTTGTCGCTGAATTAAATTTCTGGATTAGGGTGAAAATGATGCGTTCTTTACCGGAGCCAATCTGTTTCGCCAGCATCTGCCCGGATGTCGCCATTGCATTGGCTTTGTCTTTTTTCCCGGCCAACTCGCCGCCGGATGCAAAGGTACTGCTGAGCTGTTCTTCAAGATCGATACGGTCCGTCACCACCACGATACGACACCGCTTCAGGCTGTCATGAAGAATCAGCGCCTTGCTGAGGAACACCATGGTGTACGATTTGCCAGAGCCGGTGGTATGCCAGATAACACCACCTTCCCTGCCCCCATCGGGTCTGCGGGTACTGATGCGCTCCAGCAGTCTTTTAATACCGAACACCTGCTGATAGCGGGCGACAATTTTCCCGGTCTTTTTATCAAACAGAGTGAAGAAGCGGGTCATCTCCAGCAGACGTTCCGGCGAAAGCAGGCTGATGAGCAGTTTGTCCTGTCCACTGACAGCCAGTTCACCGGCGGCGATTAACTGTTGGTACCAGTTGAGATCGGCTGATGGACGATGATCAAACAACGCATGAATTTGTTCAGTCGATAAAGGATGGTTGCGCAGCGCATACATCTGCGCATCGGTAATATCTTCTTCGCGCCATGCCGCCCAGAATTTCATTGGCGTATGGCATGTACCGTAGCGCCCGTCATGACCGTTAATCGAAAGTAATAACTGGCTGTAGACAAACAGCTGCGGGATTTCATCGTTGAACTGGTTGCGGATACTCTGGGATATCCCCTCGTCAATGGTTGGCCCTTTCTTGCCATGACCAGCCGGGCTTTTCGCTTCAATAACAGCCAGCGGGATACCATTAACAAAGCAGACAATATCTGGCCTCCGGGTTTCAACACCACCTGACCGCAATACCGTAAATTCTTCAGTAAAATGGAACTGGTTATTTTCCGGATGTTCCCAGTCGATCAGCGCAATGGTGGGGTTGACCTTCTTGCCATCGACAAACTCCGTGACGGCGATACCGTAGAGCAGATGGTTATACATCCGTTCATTGGCTTTGAGCAGCCCTTCATTCAGCGCCGGAGAACAGACCTGTGATATCAGGTTATCCAGTGCTTTTTCCGATAACTGGCAGGTTTTGCCACCCGCCATAAAGGAACGCTTCGACAGCTCTTCACGCAGAACCGGACGCAGCACCACCTCATCCTGTTTATAGCCCCGGTAATCCATAATCTGTTTCGGAGATAAAAACGTCCAGCCGAGGCTGGTCAGTAACGTCAGTGCCGGGATTTTGGCGCTGTATTCTTCCTGGAATTTTGGCGTGTACGTCTGGTTCATCATTAATCCTTTTCTTTCTGGCGCTACTCGCTACTGGTCACATGAAGATTCATCAATGCAGACAGCACTTCTTAAATTTTTTACCGCTGCCACACGGACACGGGTCATTTCGCCCGGGCATGTTTTCTGCCCCCTTCACTGGAACAGGCCGGGATGATGCCTCTGACATTCTCACTGACAACCAGTACTGATAAAGTGCCAGTGCAGCAGGCTGAATAAGGGAAATACTTTTCTCAAACTGCTCTCCGGTCATTTTCTCAAGTACAGGAAAATTCTTCTCCACGCCATGAAGAGCGATCACTTCCAGAGAAGGCCGTAACTCACCGGGAAGACCAGACCAGTCATCCAGTGACTTTCCTTTCATATAACCAAAACACCACTCTTCCACAATGGTATATTTTTCCCCCTTTACCTCACGCTCATTGAAAATCGGTTCAAACTGTTCAGGGGCCTCATACAGGCAGCCAGCGATATCGTTCATATGCTGAAAACACAGCCCCACAAAACGCGTCATCTCTTTTCCAGTGGTCCAGTGAGGGTGGTAGTCACCACGACCCCAGATAGCACTAAGCCAGGTATTAGGGGAAATCGTATTCGGGCCAGAGACAACCGCCGTCAGGAAGCCATCCAGCTCAGAGAAACAGAGTACAGAGTCATCATTGCCGTATTTCAGCAACACCTCTTCCAGCCAGTCGATTTCCCGGTCAATCAGCGGCCCGCTTTTCGTCAGTTTCATTCGGCAACCGCCTCATCGACCTTAACACGACGTTTGCCAGTCAGTAGCTGTTGCATCAGGGCTTTTTTCTCATCTCTCAGGCAGGCGAGTTTTTTCTCCAGCGTGGATATTTCAGCATCGGCTGCGGACAGAACGGCGGCAATTTTTTGTTGTTCTTCAAAATTGGGCACTGATAATTTTAATGTCTTTATATCATCACTATTAATTGATTCAAATGTGCTACCTTGTGATAGGTAACACCATTTTGGTTCAAACCAAAGAAACCATTGATAAAGAAATGATTGACTCATTTTTCTCTTGGATTTTATAGCCGATATACCACGCCCTATACATGCTTTATGTTGAGAAAGTGCAACAGTACCTACAGGTGCCCTGACACTTAGAAGAATATCTCCAGGAGAACATTCTTTCGTAATGTCAGACGTATAAACTCTGGGACATGAAACTCGGCACTTTATATCGGCATTACCCTGTATTAATGGCAAACCTAAGCCATTATCGTTGTAGGCTTCGGATTTAGGTGATGATCCCATAATAATATGTGCTACTTCAGACAAAGTGCACGTACACCACTCCCCAATAAATCTGCCCCCATTCTCATTCAGCAAGCGTTTCTTCCCGGTAAGTAATTGCTGCATCAGGGCTTTTTTCTGCTGCTGACTATTGGCGAGCAGCTTTTCCGTCACCGAAATCGCCTTATCCCAGGTGGACAGGATTTGGGCGATTTTTTTCTGTTCCGCAATAGGGGGAAGTAATAACGAAAACTGCTTAATATCGTTGGGGCTGATATGAGGAACAGCTGTAGCTGTCTGAGTAAGCTTAACGTATTGCTCAAATTTGTATCCTGAGAAATACTGGCGGAGTAACCCTTGCGCCAAGGTTTTTTTTGCTCGAATTCGAGCAACTCGTTGCACAAGCAAGCAAGGCAGATCATCACAAGTTACTTCAGCAACTTTTAAGCCACCTGATATCCATGTACGATCAAGAGCTATAACAAAATCGCCTTCCAAAAGAAAATATTTATCCATATTTTCTTGTACGTTTCGAGGCCAACGTTTAGCATTTATCCATCGAAGCTTACCAGGTTCAATATTGTCTCCCCTTAGCAATCTGATATCGTGTTCTTCAGCCGAATATTCAGTACTAGAAAAAGCATAACCGGTTAAGCAATCAATGTGTTTCTCAAAAGTTGTGTGTGACCAACCCTTAGGCACCATAACCCAACTCCTTTAAATACCCTGCCATCTCTGTTTCCAGCTTCAGCAGTTCCGCTTTCAGTTGCTCGCGCTCTGCTCGCACGGCCAGCAAGTCAATCTCGTCCTCTTCTTCGAAGGTATCGACATAGCGAGGGATGTTGAGATTGTAATCGTTATCCTGAATCTCTTTCAGGCTGGCGAGATAGGCGTATTTCTCGACGTTATCGCCATCACGGTAGGTCTTGACGATTTTCTTAATGTTTTCTTCGCTAAGCTGGTTCTGGTTTTTACCTGCCTTGAATTCACGGCTGGCATCGATAAACAGCACCTTGTCATCAACTTTCTGCTTTTTGAAAATCAGAATCGCAGCCGGAATCCCCGTACCGTAGAACAGTTTTTCCGGCAGACCAATTACCGCATCCAGCAAATTTTCGTCGATCAGTTTCTGGCGAATTTTACCTTCGCTGGAGCCACGGAAAAGCACACCGTGTGGCACAACTACGCCCATACGGCCAGTTCCCGGTTTCAGGGTTTCGATCATATGCGAGATAAAAGCGTAATCTCCTTTAGTCTTCGGCGGTACACCGCGACGAAAACGGCCAAACTTATCGTTCTCGGCCTCGTCATGGCCCCACTTATCGAGGCTGAACGGTGGGTTAGCGGTCACGATATCAAACAGCATCAGGTCGCCATTTTTATCGAGCAGCTTCGGGTTACGAATGGTATCGCCCCACTCGATTTTATGGTTGTCTTCCCCGTGCAGGAACATATTCATTTTCGCCAGCGACCACGTAGAACCGATCGCTTCCTGACCGAACAATGCATAGTTACGACTATCATGCCCGGAGACAATTTTACGCCCACACTTCATCAATAATGAACCGGAACCACAGGCTGGATCGCAGATGGTATCACCCGGTTGCGGATCGAGCAGTTCTGCAATCAGGTCCGAAACTTCCGGCGGGGTATAGAACTCCCCGGCTTTCTGCCCACCGCTGGCGGCAAAGTTTTTGATCAGGTATTCGTAAGCATTGCCGATAACGTCCAGCGTACCGACACGACTCGGCTTCAGGTTGAGATCTTCACCGGCGAAGTCTTCCAGTAGCTGACGCAGGATGGTGTTTTTCTGTTTTTCTTCACCCAGACGGTCAGTGTTAAACGAGATATCCTGGAACACGCTTTTCCCGGCATCTTTAAGTTTGGTACCGTTGGCTTCTTCAATGGCATGTAATGCCTGATCGATGCGCTCACCGTTGCCAGGCTCATGACGTCGCTCGTACAACGCATAGAAACTGGCGCTTTTCGGCAACACGAAGCGCTCGTTCGCCATCATCGCTTCAATCAGTTCCGGCTCATCACCATATTGCACTTTATATTCGTCGTAGTGATCTTGCCAGACATCCGAAATGTACTTGAGGAACAGCATGGTAAGGATAAAGTCTTTATAGGTATCAGCACTGATGGTGCCACGGAACGTATCACACGCTGCCCACAGGGCTTTGTTGATCGTGTCCTGACTGATTTTGTCGTTCATGAATAATCCTGCTATGAAGGAAAGCTAACGATACAGGGCGTTGCATCGTAAAATTTGTGATCGATGATACCTCAAGAAGCGCCCCTGGACACACTTGAATCACAGTTTCTTTAGGGGGATTGTCCACCTGATACCGACAGATGACTTGCTGATCCCCTCATGTTTGCAAGTTAATAAATTATAATGATATTAGAAGGATAGACTCGATGTAAGCCATGGTGTAAAACTTCCGTTGGGGTAATGTTATACTCCCTTAACTCTCAACCAGCCGCCCTACTCGGCATTGCATCACAAGGGGCTTAACTATGTTCGAAACTTATCTGGGCCTTACCAACCGCGACGCCAAAAATGCCAGTCTTCTCGAAAAGTATCAGCCGGATATTGACACCCTGTGTGAACGCTTCTCTAAAGAAGGCTTGCTAAATTTGATGACCGTAACTGATCAAAATAACGACAGGCAGATGAAACCCGCAAGTGGGATAGTTGATGTCATCAGCTCATTGGCCGAAAACTCTAATCAGATTAGTTTTTTTCAGGATGTGGCTATTCTGAAAGAATGGTGCACGCAACAAAGCCGGGAATTTTATCAATTAGCACTAAAGATTTATGCTGATGAATCAGAGTATCAGAATAGAATACCTGGAGGAGTAATAAGACGGATAAAAAAATTCATAGACAGGGGATGGGCTAATGATCATATTCCCCACCCTCTTTTACGTTCTTTTCTGAATGTACTGGATGATATGCAGGATCCCCATACCTTCCATGATTATCCTGACAATAAAACTGGCAACAATACATTCAATAAATTCGTAGAAGAACATCCTAAAGCGGTCACTGAGTATTTAACTTCTGAAATCTGGTTGAATAGCATTCCCAAAGACCTGCTCCTTAAGGCTAAGAGCCGCAACGAACGTGAGAACTTTGGAATGTGCAATAAATGCAAGGAGCGTGAGGAACGCATGCGAGTTTCCTGGTTGGTATTCTCTATTTTTTGTGCAAAAAATTATTTTCATTTAATCATTTCAACTCTTGATTCCATGCAGCGCAAAGATATTATATGTACCACTAAACTTCATCATCATAAGATGGTTCCGTTAATTACATTAGCGATACTACCTTATATCGTAATGGTCCCTGTCATATCAAAAAACCAATACAATATTACGATTACCTGTCCTGATGAATTCATTGTAAAAAATGTGATCCCGTTCGGCAAAGCCAATTTGACAGGCTATAAAAAAGATACTGAACAACTCTTTCGTAAGCTCTATATTTATATAGCTTTGCTCATCAACCCGAAATGGGCTCCTACCGCTAATGAATTAATCTCTTTTCTTGAAGGTAGCAACGAGAAAATAACAGGATCACTTAATTTTAAATCCACATCCAGAAATCTCAACTCGAAAACCAATAATATAAGCTCACTGGGCAGGACCGAATATACAAAAAAACTTCTCGAAAGGGCAAAAAACAAATAAGCACAGAAGCAATGACTGTATAGAACGGTGCACGTCATTGCCTGCTTTGTCATTTTTACTTACCTCACCTCTCTCCCGTAAAAATTCACACGATGAGCTGTGAAAGCCATACAGATGATTATTGTGTATTTTTTCCTGGAAAATTTACAGGAGAGATACAATGCCCATTATCGATATCCGCTTCAGCCATAAATCACTGTCTCAGCTACCTCATCCACCTGCCGGGTGTCAGGAATACCGCGATACTATGTGTCCCCATCTCAGGGCACTCGTATATCCAAAACGGATCACACTCGCCCTTCGCTGTACAATTAAAAACAAACGCATCTACGAAACCCTCGGTACTTTCCCTCTTCTCAGTGTGGATGCTGCCCGTCAATACGTTCAACAACTGCTGACTGATAAGCACCGGCTTCAAATGCAATCCTATTCGCATACTATTGAGCATGCTGTTAATAGCCTGTGGCTTCCTGATATGCGCTTGTATAAAAAAAGCCCCCAGTCTGAACTTTCCAAACTCCATCGCTATATCCTGCCCAGTTGGGGTAGCCGTCAGCTGCACGATATTACTGCTGGCGAAATAGAGTTGTATGCCGCATCTCTTCGAGAACAATTGCGCCCGGCAACCATCAACCGCATTCTGGCTATTCTGTCAAAAATATACACTCTTACTGTCAGAGCCGGTTGGATCACCCACTCCCCAATGGGGCATGTTCGCTATCTTAAAGAAAATAATATTCGCTATCGCACCCTTTCTGACAACGAGATCCGGTTATTTATAGACGCTGCAAAAAACCTGCAAACCCCGGCCGCCGATGCGATCCTGCTTGCGCTCTATACCGGCATGCGTATTGGTGAAGTCTGTACGTTGAATTGGGATTATTGGTACCCTGAACAGAATCAGCTGATCCTGCCCGATACCAAATCGGGGCACCCCTTTACCTGCCCACTTGCAACTCCTGCCTTTAATCTGATTCGAAAACAACAACAACTGGCACTCAGTACAACGTATATCTTTCCGCAAATTACAGATACCACCAGACCACTGGGTTATCCGCGTGGAACCTTTTCCCGTATATGCCGGGATGCTGGAATAAGTGGTTTACGTATACATGATCTCCGCCGGACCTTTGCGACTCGTGTGCTGCACGAAACCGGTGACATCGACATGACCTCCCGCCTGCTGAATCATCATTCGCTCTCGGTCACCCGGCGTTATGCTTTCCACAACACCACGGCAATGCAGAGCATTGCCAGTCAGGTTATTGATAAATATGAGTAAAAACTTTAGTTCAATAAGAAAAAATATTGACGATATGAGCTGTGAATGAAATTGGTTAGCTGTGCGCATATCGTTGATGTGCGCACTGTGCTGCCAGGCCCGGCAGCAAGTTGCAGGACCGAATAACCGGTTCAATAAACCCGAGAACAGGAAGCACAACTCATGTATATCAACTCCAGGCAACTTGCCGCCCGCTGGGGTATTTCACCCAGCACGATTGCCAGCGACATCACCCGTAACCCGACCAAGCTCCCTCCGTTTATCCGACTGGGTCGAGCCATCCGCTTTCCCGTAGCTGAGGTGGAGGCCTGGGAACGGCAGCAACTCACGAACATCCAAATTTCACGTTAATAACATTACTTCCTGATAAGGCGAAAAAATTATGACAACCTCAACAACACTCAGCACTGATTACCTGGTGAACTCAAGCGATAAGATCATCCCTGTCTCTGATGTCAGTGGCATCGGTATCGTTGAAAACCGCCTGTACTTTATTGGCCGGGCAAGCCGCGCACTGCACATTGAGCATTTTGATTCGGACGAGGCTGCGAAAGCCGCATTTACCGTCTATGCCAGCATTTTCAAAAGCGGTCTGTCTGACGAGGCTATTTACGAAGGTAATCACTGCATTGCCCGACTGAGATTCGTATACGGCATCAGCCTGTTTCAGAAAGACGAGCAGGCTATACTGATGCTGATTAACCGCTATGGCGGCACCCTCGTCAGTGAATCAGCCAAATCTGACACTCTTGATGATGCATTTCAGGAACTGGCTACCGCTCTTGGCGGTCGCGAATATGAATCAATGAGCTTCCGTTGGTTACATGCAAATTGCCTTCTCTCCTCGCGACTCCTGCCGATGGTAGAAAAGACCCCGAATGGCGTGGTTATCAAGGTAAACGATAACTTCGTTTCATTCGTCGCGACCATTGATGATGGACATAAAGAGCAACTTTTTGCGGATATTCGCACAGCCCTTGCCTGATTTCCCCTTAATTAGCGGTGTCGATAGTGACACCGCTCACCTGAATAAGAAAAACACTTATGTTTGACATGAATGCACTGCTCGCGAATGCGGCTGGCGTGACGCAATCTGGCTCCAGACCTGCTAAAACACTTGATAGCTTCCCGTTAATACCGCAAAAATCAAAAAAACGGCTGGACGTCAGCAGCCAGTTACATCTTGATATCGGCTTTGACACTGAATATGTCTATAACCCACAGACAAAGCAAAACGACATTCTGTCTTATCAGAGTTATGTCGTGCTGCCTGATGGAACGGGTGTTCCCGGAATCCTGTACCCCGCCAGCGCCCACAAAAAAGATCGCCTGTCGCTGAAAAACTTTCTCGCGAAAACCCTGACGCCGCTATTGAAGAATGAGCTGATTAACGAATGGCCGGGTTCGATTACGCTGTATGCTCATTTCCTGCGGGCTGATGTTGCCTCGTTTTCCGATTTCTGGAGCGATCACAAAATACTGCTGAAAGGAATTCGCAGTACAGTTAGCAGTTTTAAAAACCGCTACGGTATTGATTTTGATGAAGTCGAAAATCGTCGTGAAAAAAATAGCCTCATCACGTTTGATAAACGGACCAGCCCGCCCCGTTGCAGCAATGTGACGTTCACCGATACGTTGTTGATAACTCCGGGTGGGATGGGGCTGGCGGAATGTGGCCAATTACTTGGTCTGCCGAAACTAACCATTCCAGCCCCTTATTCAATCAGCGATATGCGCCAGTATTTAAAAGGCGATCGACGCGGTTTCGAAGCTTATGCAGTTCGTGATGCCGAAATTGCCGTGCGCTATGCCTTACAGGTGAAATCGTTCTGCACTGAAAGTCTGATGATTGAGCGAGTCCCCACCACGATTGGTGCGATGGCTGTTTCCCGGTTTCTCAAAACCATTGATGAAAGCGGCATATCTTCTGAAATTTGCATGGGCACCCGAACGGTATCGAAACAGTGCTGGAATTCCGATACACAGGGGTTCAGAACGGTGAAGACAAGGCAGAGTATACCTGCGAGAGAACTCTATGAAACCTTCCCCATAAACTGCTATCACGGCGGTCGTAACGAATGCTACATGATGGGCATTACCCCGGAAAGGGAATGGTATGACTACGATTTAGCAGGTGCTTACACTACTGGGCTGTTGGATATTTTGCAGCCTGATTACGATAATATTTTCCATAGCCGCAATCCTGAAGATTATTGCGGTCATGTCATGGGATTTGCACTTGTCAGTTTTCAATTTCCAGACTCAGTACGGTTTCCCTGCCTGCCTGTCAGAACCGAGCAGTTTGGCCTATTTTTCCCGCTAGCTGGTGAATCGTGGGCTACAGCACCTGAAATTGCCCTAGCTTTGTCACTGGGTGCAGAAATTACAATTCAGCAAGGCATCATCGTTCCATGGCGCATGGATGAACCGCATGATGCTACAAATCTACGAAAACAGGAATGCTCGGTGTTTTTACCTTTTGTGCAGCAGGTCCGTGAAAACCGTAATCATCATGATAAAGGCTCTCTGGAGGAGAAGTTCTGGAAAGAAATCGGTAATTCACTGTATGGAAAACTCGCTCAGGGTCTTCACGCGAAGACTGCGTTTGATACTGCCCGTGGACTGAATAGCCCCTTACCACCATCCGCAGTCACCCAGCCATTCTTTGCAGCACATGTCACAGGATTTGTTCGCGCTGTGGTAGGAGAGCTGATGAACGCACTCCCGACAAATGCAACCGTGGTCAGTGTGACTACCGATGGTTTTCTGACAGATGCCTCTCTCGAGAATATCGATATGTCTGGTCCACTATCCTCACGTTTTCAGACGTTATGCGACATTGCGGATCCGGGTTCGTCCATGCTGACCTGTAAACATCAGGTCCGGCAGCTTGTCGCCATGAAAACCCGGGGACAGTTAACCTATAAAGCATCAGAAGGTTACCCTATCGTCCATGCTCGCGCAGGTGTTAAACCACCTGTCGATATTCCACGCGACGACTATAACCGCTATATGGTAGACCTCTATATAAACAGGGCTCCGGGTCAGAAACTACGCAGAGGGTCTCTCATTTCAACCCGTGATATGTGGTTGAATGAAAGCGATCTGGTCGCTGTTGAGTCCGAGATCAGGTTAAACCTGGAATTCGACTTCAAACGCCAATTGATAACACCCACTATGAATGAAGGGCATTTATTAATGCATTCCCGTCCGTGGGATGATATGTCACAGGCACTTAAGCAACGCCAGCTATTCGATGACTGGCGGCAGACACATGCTTTGAAAGATGAAGCCGACTGGGAAGACTGGTGTGATTTCCTCTATTGCAGAAACGTTTTTACCCCACTGAAACTAAAAGTAGGACAAAATCGAAGCGATGATGTCCTTGTTCGCCTTTTCCTGCGGGCCCTGGCTCAACATCAATGGGGGCTCACGCCGGACGACAGAAAGCGACAAACCAGTGTTGAGATAGCTGCATGGCTGGTCGAAGCAGGCTACTCTGTGACACCCAGTGATGTTAAAAATGCAGGTCGGGCTAAGCTCCCACCCATTATCTTTGGTTCTCTGACTTCCCGAATGACTCGCCTGATGGACCATATAAAGCTGAAATATCCTGGCTTCGCATTGCCCTCGGTAGTTTTGTAAATCCTTCACGCTGAATACCTGTTTGCTAAGCCCACGCTTCCTGTCGTGGGCTTTACTGTTTGGGGATAATGAAGCACCGGTAATAAAACTGCTTCCCGCAATCACCACAATATGGACAGGTTGAGTCCACAAAAACCATGCTAAAAATATATCACTGAATTTTATGGTTTTTATTTTTTAGAAAACCTGCTTCAGCCTGGACTCATCTTGTCCAGCACCCTACTGAAAATATCCTTCTAGCTTCAATTGATTGGATGCCTGAATGGATAAGCATGACAAACTTGGGTATCGCCTTGGATTGATACTGACTCGCCTTAACAACGGTGAATCGGTCACGGTGAGTGGGCTCGCTGAAGAGTTTAATGTCTGTGATAAAACCATCCGGCGTGACCTCACGCAGCGGTTGGCTTATCTCAACCTTCTTCGCAGTGGTAAGAAATATCACCTTCCCGTTGGCGTTCTGGGACAGCGCAGCAATACGGACTTGCGCCGCTTTACGCGTATTCTGGGTATTGAGGGGTTATTTCCACGCTGGGATGACCGTCTGTTAGGCATATTGCTGGGCAATGCCGAAAATAATCCGTTTCTGATCAAACAACGTCCCTACGAAAATTGCGGGCTTTTTATGTCTACGTTGAATACATTGTCAGACGCGATTCGCGGCAGTCAAAAAATTAGCTTCATATATAAAGCGAAAAGCTACAGCACCATTGAGCCCTATCGTCTCGTCAGTGACAGAGGGATCTGGTATCTCGCTGCGATTGAGGGAGGAGTGCTGAAGAGTTTCGTCATTTCAGACATGAAAAAGGTTCTCCCCAGTAACGTGTCGTTTACCATGTCGCCGGAGATTCATCTGCAAATCGAGAATGCGGAAAGTATCTGGTATGGCGCAGAGCTTACTGAAGTACTGATGTCAGTTTCTGCACGTGTAGCCCCGTGGTTCTTGCGCCGCGCGCTGTTGCCGGGTCAGGAAATTATTCACACTTCCGCAAGCGGTGATTTGCTCGTGATTTCACGGGTGGCTCACTTCGGCCAAATTATCCCTCTCATCAAATACTGGATGCCCGAGGTTGAAGTTCTAAAACCAGCATCGATTCGTAATCAGGTTACGCAAGACATACGCCTTGCCCTGAAACGATACGAGCAGAATGAAAGTACGGAATCAACCGGAGATACCTCTAATGAATAAAGATGAAAAAGCGCTCGAGAATTTTTTCGAAAACATAGCAACGGACTTACTCAGCGGTCTTCTTGACGCCAATGATAATGAACAGAATGCGCATCTTAAAGCCTGGCTTGACGCGCCATTCAATGTAGTTCCCGAAAACCTACTCAGGCATGCCGAGATGATTTGCAATCACTTCAGTGCTGGTGAAAACGGTCATTTGTTAATGCACGGTATTGATGATCAACTGGCCGCAATGAACCTTTCCCGCAAGGAACGCTTCAGCCCTATGAAAAAAGGGATCGTCGGTTACGCGGCACCCCGTGATCTGGAAAAAGTGAATGCCTTGCTAAAAGTAATTATTTCTTATTACGAGTGTGCGTTAATTAAAGCGAGAATGGAGAATGGTGCTCAAGATGAATAATACAGAAACTAAAAATCGAAATCCTGTGAAGGATGCTCTTGAAATATTACCTGAAAATATCAGGGACAGTATTGCCCGACGCATCAATGACGTTATCAGTTATGAGCCGGTCATTGGCATTATGGGAAAGACCGGAGCCGGGAAGTCCAGCTTATGTAATGCGATTTTTAAGGGTGATATTTGTGCAGTCAGCGATGTGGCCGCCTGTACCCGTGAAACGCAGGAAATGCGCATCCAGTTTGGCAAACGCTCAGTGCGGTTGATTGATATTCCGGGTGTGGGCGAAAATGCTGAGCGTGACGCTGAATATGAACAACTTTATCGTGATCTGTTACCACAGCTGGATCTGGTTCTCTGGGTGATTAAAGGCGATGATCGCGCCTTTTCTGCGGATGAACATTTCTACAAAAATGTGCTGGCCCCTGCTGGCGGTGAGGCTAAAACACTGTTTGTGCTTAATCAGGTCGACAAAATTGAGCCATTCCGTGAGTGGGATGTTGTCAACGCCCGGCCTTCTCCATCCCAGATGCAAAATATCCTCGATAAAGAAGCATATATCACACAGCGATTTGGGTTTACTGACCATCCGGTGATCGCTGTCGCCGCCAGTGAGGGATACAATGTGACCCATTTGGTGGAGGCAATGGTTCGTGCGCTCCCAAAGCACGCTCAAAGCGGCGTCGCTTCTCAGGTGAGAGACGAGCACAAAACCCGTACAGTTACAGAAGAGGCAACGGAAGGATTTGGTGATACCGTTGATCGCGTTCTTGATGATATTATTGATAATACCCTGCCAGTGCCTTTGCGCGTGGTCGTAAAAGCCGCCAAAAAGGCCGTAGTCAGTGGATTAAAAAAGGCCTGGAACTGGATTTTCGGCTGAATATATAAAAACATAGCGGGGGCGATGGCTCCCGTGTAAGTTATCTCAGGTTAAGAGACACAACCTAACCCGAAGATCCCACAAGGTTTTCAAATTATATCTGTAAAGCTAAGAATGGTGGTTTCGCTTTGCACCTGGAAGCAGAACCACCTATAAGGACATCTCCCCCCATGAAATTTAAATATCTTGCGTTATCCCTACTCGTAAGCTTGCCTGCCCTGGCTGAATCATCCCTTATTGCGTGCAGCCCTAAAGACAAAAGTGGGGATGACTCTGCAAGTATTTGGCCGAGCCCCTATTTGTCACAAAACAAACTCTGTTTCAACATAAGTGCCAATTCAGGTAGTACGTGTGTTGCTAACGGGAAAAGTACTTCCTGGTTTACTGAAGCCGTAATTGTTGATATTGATGGCGAACCACAAGGACGGGATGATACCTGGTTCCGGGTTGTACATCCCATAATCACTGATGAAAAAATAGAGTATGTGATCGAGGGTTCAAGAGATAAAAAAAATTGGGGGGGTGTATCACATGTCTCGATTAACAGACTTACGGGAGAAGCGGTAGACTGGTTTATCGCCGACCAAGGTGGAACATCTTATCAGTGTCATCTGGAAAAACGAAAAATCTGACTGGCATTATATTGTGCCTGAAGAATACGGGAGCTTATGCTCCCGATATTATTCTTAAGGACTCAGAGTTTAACAAGTCCTGCTTTAAGAGCCAGACGGACACATTTATTGGCTTCCTGCATAATCACCTCCTGTGGATATCGGTTCATTTCCCGATATCCATCAGATTTAGCCATGCGACCTTCCATTCCGGCATTATCCAGGACGGTTTTCCAGGCATCCCGTATTTTCTTTGAATCCTTTTCTCCCACGCCCCCCGACAGCGTTCCGAATAACTCTTTCGTATTGTTATTGAGATGTTTATATTCAGCAGCGTCCGGGTCTAATAGCATGGCCATTTTTGTTGATTGTCGGGTCGCTTCATAGCAGAGCCCTGCCGTTTCAAGCGATATTTTGGCTGCAAACGAGGTGGTAGAAAATCCTATAACAAAAAATGTAATAACAATCTTTTTCATGATATGAAGCCTCGGTAAATTATGCGTGTGATATATATTTCAGACGAAGGGTAATATGAGGGAGGGACAGGTTATGTCCTGGTTGATAAAAATATTTCGATACCTCGTTCTTAGGGGGTTCCAAAAATATCTGCTTTCAGCCGGTCTGTATTATCTGGCATTAATAAAAAACCCTCAGATACCCTGTCTGACGCGCTCTCTTATCAGAGGGGCCAGTCGCACTTTGCCGGGTGCAATCACCTCTGTTACGGTTTCCACTCTCAATAAGTCACGCTGCCCTGTGCGATGGCACACGGAAAACTGCTGGCAAATGTCATCGACTGACAGGGTATTGCCCGTATAAAGCTGAAGTAAGATCCATCCCAGTCTCTCGGCTATTTTCTCGCCTCGTGTTCGGTGCATAGTCCGTACCTTTATGGATTTGAAATTAAGAACCCTCACTCACAATTGCGTCTAACCAACTGTAATATCGACATAATTTTAAGGGTGTAAAACGTCCGTTGGGGTAATGATTAACAGACATCCCCCTGATTGGTCATTTAGGGGGAATGTTGGTAAAACCACGAGGGATCTGAGATCCCCCGTGTCTGCACATGTTTATGCGAACGGTCCGGTACAACCAGTATCATCATCATGCTGCGATTTACTGCGCATGAAGAGGATTACAAAGATGCCCGTTTTCTTCCTGTTCATAACAGGTCAACAACTTTCCACAGTTACCGTTACCCGGTAAATCCCCATAGACAGGTAATCCATAAAATTACCCTCCCACAAAGACCAGAGTTCATTCTTCTCAGATACCAATGAAATATCCCCAGCCAGATAATGGAAGACGTATTGACCTGACCAACAAAAGTCCATTTCCTTTTCCAGCTCCGGATAGACTCGTCCCATGTAACTAAAGTCTGTGACATAATCGAAATACCATTCGTTATCCTGGCGGATGAACCGCATTTCAACCGGATGAAATCCGCCGGATTCTGCACTGTAGTCCGGGTCACGAAAATTAATGACTACTGCCCTGACCGATGTTTGCTGAGATTGTTCTGCCAGAAGCGTAACGATGTGCTGCTGAAATAATTTAGTGACAGGCAGCGTTAATCCTGCCTGTTTTAAGACATACTGGGTTTGCATAATAGATTTTCCTGTAAAAGGTGAGTAGAGGTGTGTAGTAGTTTCTGGTTGTATAACAGTTCTGGTAAAGAATTAATTCTTCGCAATCCTTTCTCAATCGCCAACCTTACCGAGTGTTTTAAGACGCGCCCGCCAGTCAGCATATAAAACATGCGTAAACAACTTCTCAGGGTGCGCCTCAAGCAGACATATATCCGGGGAGCGTAAAACAGCAGCCAGAAAACCGGCATTATTGGCACTTGCTCCTTTAAATAATGATCTGAATACGCCTGATGTGAAGCCCGTTGTCGGTTGAACTTCGAGTACACTTTCAATCTTAGAAAGTGGGACCCAGTCTTTAGAGAACAATCCTCCGCTGCCATTTGCCATGAGACGCAGGTAAAGTTCATTATCCGTTTCAGACATAGCCAGTTGCCATGTCAGAATACCGCTGGCTTTAGGGCTGATTTTTTCCGCCTGACCTGATTCAATTAGCAGCTTATAACTCTCTTCAGGTAATATTTGGCTATCTTCAGTGGTACCTTTTTCAATATCACTTAAATCATTATTTAACTCCAGCTTCTCGTGTTCATTATTATTTTTCTCTGACTTTGATTTTCTCATTTTCATCTCCTGATTTTAATCTGATTTACAAACGGGATTCCGCCATAGACATTAATGTGTCAATCCCCTTCAAAGGGCATTCCGGATGAAATAGCAGATAAATACCATTTCCATTATCTTCTGTAATTGATAGCATCAAGTAATATTCATCTGTCAGATGGACCACGAACTCAGGGTTTGCAATTAAATGATGAATTACATCCAGTACGTGTCGTTTAATATCTTCGGGAACATCACCGGGTTCAATGTACATTAATGTTACACCCACCTCGCCCCAAAAATTCATTGCGGAAAGTTCATCATCAAATGGAAGTATCAGTTCTTTTCTCAAGACAGTCATAACTGAATCGGGAAGAAGGAGCGACGGCAGGTCTTGCCAGTTCGAGATAAATTTCATTGAATAATCCTCATAAACAAAAACCCCGATACGTTTTTAGTATCGGGGTTACATAGACAGGGTAAAGAATCTGGAATTGCCTTCAGTGGTCATCTATATTCTTTCATAATATCCACAATCCTTGCAGATAAGCACTGGCGCATTATTCCTTTCACGCTGTTCAAGGAATCCAAATAGACGCTGTATCGCCCTGATGATTTCTTTAAGCAATTCTGGTAATTGCTCAAGGCTAATATAACCGGATGTCGATGTCAGAAACCGGTCATCGCGAGTCACCTTTGCTATATTTCCGGCAGTTTCTGTGACTGTATTCCGACTACCGCACTTAGGGCAATTTAACGGCATAATCATTCTCCACGTTTAAGGGACGCTAAAATCACTGTTCTTTACTGGTAGCTACGGGGGTTAATAGAAGGTCGGTAACACCCTGCCCGGTCTGACGCATTCGCTCTGGTGTCAGTTTTGCGTAGCGCTCCGTACTCTGAATACTGGCATGCGCCAACTGGGCTTTAACGTCATACAGACTGTACTGTCCACTGGAGACAAGTAATGATGCGACGGAATGGCGCGTGGTGTGGAAACAGACTTCACTTTTATCTATCCCGCACTCTGCCAGTATTTTTTCATAGGCCCACCGGGGTTCAGATATCGGCTTTCCATTATCTTTTACGGCAAACAGATAGGGGTTGCTGCCAGCCCGTGGGATCGAATCAATAATCGACAACGCGACATCACTGAGATACACAGTTCTGCTGCGACCATTCTTAGTATAAGGAATGAACAAGGACCTGTTATCCCGATCAATATGTTTGTGCATGACGTTAAGCATTTCTGATTTGCGGGTACCGGTTAACAACAGCATGGCTATTAGTCCCCCGGCAGCCTTATTGGGATATCGTGCCGCAGCGTCGAGGATCCTCCTGATCTCATCAGCGTCAAAAAAGCGCGTCCGCTGATTATTCTCCTTCAGCAAAGGGATCTTATCGGCTTCATTCTTCTCCAGGACATCCTGTCGTAGCGCATAACGCCCCATAGTTTTCAGAATAGCCAGCGCCCTGTTACAGGTAGACGGTGCATACTGCTGGCCGTGAATACGGCCCTCAAGCATGTCGAAAAGCACCTGCTGGATTTCCCGGGCCCGAAGGTCGCAGTAACGTATCTTCCCCAGACGAGGTTCAATGTATTGCGTGAAACGCTGAACATCCTTATCCCAGGACTTTTTATGGCGCTTGATGAACGGAACATAGGTCAGGTGAAAAAACTCACTAAGCGTTGGCATCGCACGATAATTATCGCGCTCTGCCTTAGGGTCATTTCCCAGTGCAATCGCCTCCTTGTGACGACGAGCTATCTGACGGGCTGTCCCCACATCAATTTCAGGGAATCTGCCAATACTGATACTTTTTTTGGTACCGTGGAATGTGTAGCGCAGGAGGAAACGTTTGTTACCCGTTCGACCTGAGAGGCATTTGAGGCCAATGACCTCGGTATCAGATACCTCAAGCTCTGTAGATCTGGTATCTGTGTTTGCCGGAAGGGCTTTGATGGATGAATTGGTGAATCGGAAGGATTTTTGCATATTTATCCTCATGTATCTGATTGATATCATGAAAATAATATATATCTGAAGGTGTTTTTATTACGGGGCAGGATTGAAGAATGGAAAGGCTATTAGACGCGTACAAACGGATATTACAGGAAGTTGACGCCCAGTCATTTAACCTGAATGAAGATAAATACTCAGGCGTCTTTTTACCCGTGCCGTTTGAAGAATACTGGCATTCACCGATAAAAATCATGCTGGTTGGACGTGAAACCGCAGGCTGGAATACGCTGAATGGTAAGAATACGATATCACGGGTGTTGGGACTTATACCTGACGTCACCATCGGGCAAGTGGTTGAAGAAGCTGTAGATCGTTACAGGAATCATCTTCCGGTACAAAATGATGGCACCACAAACCTCAAATCACGTAGCCGCTTCACGCAATATCATTTCCGGCTGGCCCGGGAGCTTAATATTCCTCCTCAGGCTATCGTGTATGCCAATCTACTGGCGTGGGATTACGACGGACTGACCCCTCTCAATCGCCCTCAAAATGAAGTGCAGGAAGTCATATTAGCCTCGCTGAAGCTGCTGGCGGTACAAATTAAACACCTTGAGCCTGATTTCATGATCTTTGCATCCGGAGCCCGGAGAACAGACTACATCATTAAACAGGTGCTTACTGAGCTAGGCGGTTATGAGACTTCTTCAGTCATTCCGGGGAAGCTGTGGGAGTTCAAAACAGGTAATACAATCTGTTTCAGAATTGCCCATCCAAGGGCTATGCGCGGACACCAGAAGTACAGAGATGAGGTGATTGCACGAATTAAGCAACTTTGTACTAAGGGCGGCTAGAGCATTACAACTTGCTCAGCAGGGCACCCTTCCCGGAAGAGTACCGGAAAACAGGCAAAGCGGCCTGGTTCTCTATGCTGGAGGCGACACGTTCGATTCGGCATTGCCAGGCTGGAGATTGCGGCTCATTGCACCCCGTGAGCACAGGATATGCACAGGGCGTGAATTTCAGGCACAAAAAAACCACCCGTAGGTGGTTTCACGACACTGCTTATTGCTTTGATTATTCTATTCTTTCCCATGGTGCCCGGAGTGGGACTTGAACCCACACAGCCTTACAGCCGAGGGATTTTAAATCCCTTGTGTCTACCGATTTCACCATCCGGGCTCGGGAAGAAATTGGAGGCGCGTTCCGGAGTCGAACCGGACTAGACGGATTTGCAATCCGCTACATAACCGCTTTGCTAACGCGCCGAAATCTTCAGGCTTTTCAGCCAACACCCGCATATTGCCGATGTTTTAAATTTGGAGCGGGAAACGAGACTCGAACTCGCGACCCCGACCTTGGCAAGGTAGTGCTCTACCAACTGAGCTATTCCCGCATCACCAAGTAATTTTGTTAATCACTTGATTTTACTATCGTCTGGCAATCTGTGCTGCCGTTCGATGCGTTGCATTCTACTTACCTGACGCACTGAGTCAACGATATTTTTCACCACTTTCGATCGTTTGCTGAAATTTGCGTCGAAACGATCACTGATCAAGCAAATCTCCACGTGCAGCTCTCAAATACTGGAACATTGACCACAATGTCAGTATCGCAGCAACGAAGAAAAGCGCGATCCCGGCGTATTCAACCCAGATATTTGGCCGCCACAGTAACCACGCCAGAGCCGCCATTTGTGAGGCGGTTTTGACTTTACCGATCCATGACACGGCTACGCTGTTGCGTTTCCCCAGCTCGGCCATCCATTCGCGCAGTGCTGAAATGATAATTTCACGGGCGATCATCGTCGCAGCAGGTAATGTTACCCACCAGCTGTGGTAGTGCTCCGCTACCAGCACCATGGCGATAGCCACCAGCACTTTATCGGCGACCGGATCGAGGAAGGCACCAAAACGCGTACTTTGGTTCCAGCGGCGTGCCAGAAATCCGTCAAACCAGTCGGTAACCGCCGCGATACAGAAGATCAGCGCACTAACAAAGGGAGCCCAGGTAAATGGCAGATAAAACGCCAATACAAAGAATGGGATCAGAATGACGCGAAACAGCGTGAGCAATGTAGGGATATTAAATTGCATATGACGGATAACTATCTGTTGTCAGTGAAATTACCCCTATGTTGCTACAGAGGGCCTAATGTTTCAACGAGTAGAAGATCTTTTCTGCCAGACCTTGCGAAATACCCGGCACTTTTGCAATTTCTTCGACACTTGCGTTACGAAGCCCTTGCAAACCGCCCATGTACTTTAGCAGCATCTGTCGACGTTTTGGTCCAACGCCCTCAATGGTTTCCAGGGTACTGGTGCTTTTCACCTTCGCCCGTTTTTTACGGTGTCCGCTGATAGCGTGATCGTGTGATTCATCGCGAATATGTTGAATCACGTGCAGCGCAGGCGAATCTGGCGGCAAGCTGAACCCCTCACCTTCCGGTTCAAAGAACAACGTTTCCAGGCCAGCTTTACGATCCGCCCCTTTTGCCACGCCAAGCAGGAGCGGATGGCTTTTATCCCAGGGCACATCCAATTCAGCAAATACCGCTTTCGCCTGCCCCAGTTGACCTTTGCCACCGTCGATCAAAATAACGTCCGGGATCTTACTTGCTTCAATCGCCTTGCCATAACGGCGGCGCAGCACCTGATTCATCGCCGCGTAATCATCGCCGGGGGTAATGCCGGTAATATTATAGCGGCGGTATTCAGCACGTAGTGGTCCATTAGCATCGAAAACCACGCAGGAGGCTACCGTCTGCTCGCCCATGGTATGGCTGATGTCGAAGCACTCCATGCGTTTAACCGCCGGTAGCTTCAGCACCGATGCCAGCGCCGTCAAACGTTGTGTAATGGTGGACTGCTGAGACAGTTTGGTGGTCAGCGCCGTTGCAGCATTGGTACGCGCCAACTTCAGGTAGCGCGCGCGATCGCCACGCGGCTTCGTCTGGACGTTAATCCGCCGCCCAGCGAGCTCAGACAACGAATCGGCCAGCAGCGTTTTATCGCTCAGATTAAAATCGAGCAGGATCTCACCGGGCAAAGTGCGCATCTGGCTGCCCTGTAAATAAAACTGTCCGACAAAGGTCTCGACTACTTCGCCCAGTTCCGTTCCCCCCGGTACTTTAGGAAAATAGCTGCGGCTACCCAGCACTTTTCCCTGACGGATAAACAAAACATGCACGCAGGCCATCCCGGCATCAAACGCCACGCCGATAACGTCAAGGTCATCCCCGGTGTTGGAAACAAACTGTTTTTCGGTGACACGACGGACGGCCTGAATTTGGTCGCGAATACGCGCGGCCTCTTCAAATTCCAGATTCTGACTGGCCTTTTCCATCCGGGCGATCAATTGCGTTAACACCTGATCATCTTTGCCGGACAAGAACAAGCGGACGTAGTCAACCTGCTGCGCGTACTCGTCTTCGCTCACCAGACCGGCGACGCAGGGACCGAGACAGCGGCCAATCTGATATTGCAGACAAGGGCGCGAGCGGTTGCGGTAGACACTGTTTTCGCACTGACGAATTGGGAAAATTTTCTGCAGCAGTGCCAACGTTTCACGCACGGCATAGCCGTTAGGGAATGGACCGAAGTATTCGCCTTTGGCATGCTTAGCCCCACGATGCATCGCCAGGCGCGGGTGGGTATCACCGCTAAGAAAGATAAAGGGGTAAGACTTATCATCGCGTAACAGCACGTTGTAGCGCGGCTGGTACAGCTTGATGTAGTTATGCTCAAGCAACAACGCTTCGGTTTCAGTATGCGTCACCGTCACATCAATCTGCTGAATAAGCGCCACCAGCGCTTCAGTTTTACGCGACGCGAGGTTGCTGCGGAAGTAGCTGGAAAGCCGCTTTTTCAGATCCTTGGCTTTACCGACATAGATAACCGTCCCGGCGGCATCGTACATACGATAAACGCCGGGCTGGCTGGTGACGGTTTTCAGGAACGCTTTGGCATCAAACTGTTCGGTCACTGGCTTGTTAACGTCTCCGCATTACACAGGCCATGGCGAATTGCCAGGTGAGTCAGCTCTACGTCGCCGTGAATGTTTAATTTACTGAACATTCGATAGCGATAGCTGTTCACCGTTTTCGGACTGAGATTCAGCTGCTCCGAGATCTCATTGACCTTCTGGCCTTTGGTGATCATCAGCATAATCTGCAACTCGCGTTCAGACAAACTGGCAAACGGTGTTTCCGTTTTCTCCGGCTCAATTTGGCTGAGTGCCATCTGTTGAGCGATATCAGAAGCAATATAGCGCTGTCCGGAGTAGACGGAGCGAATGGCGCTAACCACTTCCTGAGGTGCAGCGCCCTTGCTCAGATAACCTGCGGCCCCGGCCTGCATGACTTTTGCGGGCAATGGGTTTTCAGTATGAACGGTCAACATGATCACTTTTATGTCAGCCGTAGAACGCGCAATTTTACGTGTTGCTTCAAGCCCACCAATACCGGGCATATTCATGTCCATCAGCACGACGTCGGCGGAATTTGAGCGACACCATTTCACAGCATCTTCGCCGCAGCACGCTTCGCCGACAACTTTAATGCCTTTTATATCTTCAAGAATGCGTCGTATCCCTGCGCGCACCAGTTCATGGTCATCAACAAGAAAAACGTTGATCAAAGGAATATCTCCAGAATAGGGATAACGCTACCGATAGTTAATCGGTCCTATGTTAACGGGTTTTATCTCAACTTTGAAATGTAAAAAACATCCGTCTTCCGATTTTGCTCTCGTTTTTGGAAATTAGATTGTACGCCGCGTGGAAACATTCACTGCTGACGGCGTTCTGCCGGGGTTATATACGAATCGCTGTTTCAAAATGGTGACAAAAAAATCATATTCTTCAGTTGAATGCTAAATAGGCGGGCAAAGTTGTAACAACAATTAACGAGTAAAAAACTCGAAATATACAAAGAATGGAGAAAATATATGCACTGCAACATCTTGTTTATTTTAATGTCGCGGTTAATGTTTGTGCGAAAAACAGCCACTGATATTTTTAGCCGCGCTTATGGTATACTCCGCCGCCTTAACATTTGCCATCGCACTTTTTCATAGAGACATAACGAGGAAAATAAATGAGTACGCCTGATTTTTCCACTGCTGAGAATAATCAAGAACTGGCTAACGAAGTCACCTGCCTGAAAGCCATGTTAACGCTGATGCTGCAGGCAATGGGACAAGCCGATGCAGGCCGCGTGATTCTTAAGATGGAAAAACAAATCGCGCAGATTGAAGATCAATCCCAGGCTGCGGTATTTTCCAACACTGTTAAACAAATTAAACAGGCCTACCGCCAGTAATAAGAAACCGGCTGATAGCATTGCAATCAGCCGGTTTTGCGTCTGACACTCAGAACGACAACTTATTCAGATAAGCCCGGTCGCTGCAGCATAGCAGGCAATCTGCGTTTTGTTTGGTGCGTTAAACTTCTTCTGCATATTCTTCTGATGGAAGTTCACGGTATTTTCAGAAATCGACAGGATCATCGCTATTTCTGCCGACGTTTTTCCCTCTGCGGTCCATTTCAGTATTTCTTTCTCCCGCTTACTAAACCGCATCTCTGGCGCCATGACCATATCATCTTCCAGTCGCGTCAGAACGGAGAGACTCTCCCTTACCAGCAATTGCATTCTGAGTTCCACCTCATCCTGCGCAAAGCGGCCATTACGCACGCTCGCACACGAGACAGAAAGAAAGCCCTGCGCCCGGTTCGGCAGCATTAAGCATTGCGTCATCCCCTTGCGTAAACCGTGATTACGCGCCGCATCCCAAAGCGGTTGTGCATCGCGAAATAAGGTATCGTCCCAGGGAAGATGGCCCTGCCTGAAGTTTTCTGGTTTAAGCACGGGGTCAATCGCGAGATAATTTTCGGACTGATAATGTGCCACCCACGCTTTGGGGTAGGTTGTATGAAGCGCCGTCTTAGGTCGGGTAAACGGCACGGGGTGACGAACACAGAGAGCGTAAAAATCAAACTCCAGATGCTGTGTCTGATGTTGTAATTCGGTATAGACGTCATCTGCCGTCGCCATTTCCTGAAAGCGTAACAGCATGCTCCGTCGCCAGGTGAAGAAATCGTGATCCTGCATACTAAGTGGTCATGTCCCTGAGATTGATAATCATCACAAATGAGAATGAAACAAACTAACACATAAATGTATTTTATATATGCAGATTATCGGACAAGAATGGATTTACTTGAGTATTACGCATAATCAGAGCAGGTTGATGCGACGCAGCGTTAATAATAAAGCAGTAATAATAAATAGTTATGCGGCTTGTGCTCACCAAAAATCTATTTCGGTGAGCACCGTAGGGTTATTATTGCATTAAGAATTTTTCCAGAAACTGACGCGTTCTCGGTTGTTGGGGCGTGGTAAACAGCGATTTTGCAGGTCCCTGCTCCACAATGCGCCCCTGATCCATAAATATCGCCCGGTCAGCAACGTCGCGCGCAAAGCTCATTTCATGCGTCACAATCACCATGGTGCGTTTTTCCTGCGCCAGTTGACGAATGGTATTCAGCACCTCGCCAACCAGTTCAGGATCGAGCGCTGACGTTGGTTCATCAAACAGGATCACCTCCGGGCGCATGGCCAACGCCCGGGCAATTGCCACGCGCTGCTGCTGTCCACCGGATAACCGACGCGGATAGCTGGTCTCTTTACCCGCCAGGCCCACCTTTGCCAGCAACTCACGTGCGCGCGCCGTTGCTTCGGCTTTCGGCTCTCCCTTCACAATCACCGGACCTTCTATAATGTTTTCCAGCACCGTACGGTGAGGAAACAAATTAAAGTTCTGGAACACAAACCCCACATGCTGGCGCAGCTGACGAATCAACCCTTTCTGCTGATTGAGTGAACGCGCCGTATCAATGGTAATGTCACCGACTTTAATCGTGCCCGCCTCAGGCTGTTCCAGCAGATTAATACTGCGCAACAACGTGGTTTTCCCTGAGCCGCTAGGCCCGATAATCGCCACAACTTCACCGGGTTTTACCTCAAGATCGATACCGTGCAGCACCGTTTGCCCGTGAAATTTTTTCACCAGGTTTCTGACTTCGATCGCACTCATTTCGGCTCTCTCTCCTGGCGGTTCAGTTGTTCTTCAAAATAGTTCTGCAGTGCGGACAGCACTGTCGCCATTACCCAGTAAATCAGCGAGGCCGCCAGATACATGGTGAACACTTCCAGCGTGCGTGAGGTGATCAGCTGCGCCTGACGGAACAGTTCCGGTACCTGGATTGTCGCCGCCAGCGAGGTGTCTTTTACCAGGCTGATAAAGCTGTTGCTCAGCGGCGGTAAAGCCACGCGCGCCGCCTGCGGTAGGATCGCCCGGCGCATGGTCTGCCAGCGCGTCATACCAATACTGGCGCCCGCCTCCCACTGACCTTTATCAATCGAGGAGATGGCCGCACGCAGCGTTTCCGCCGCATACGCCGCGGTGTTCAGCGACAAACCAATCATCGCCGCCGGGATCGGGTCCAGCTCAATGCCAAACTGCGGCAGACCGTAGTAGATCATAAACAGTTGGGCGATCAGCGGTGTGCCGCGAAAAATAGAAATATAGACGCGCGCCAGCCAGCGCACCGGCAGCAGCGGCGACAGGCGCATCAGAGCGAGGATAAACCCCAGCACCAGACCAAAGAACATCCCACCGATACTCAGCTGCAGCGTAAATACCGCGCCTTTAAGCAGGAAGGGCAGTGAATCAATCACCAGTTGGATACTTTCTTGCATTAGCGTTTTTCTACCTTGCCATTACACGTGAGGATGGTAGGCAAACAGCGCAGGTGCCCCACCGGTATGAATAAACAGGACCGGACCTTCATCCTTAAAGCGCTTCTGGCTGATACCGTCAATCAGGCCCGCCATCGCTTTGCCGGTATATACCGGATCCAGCAAGATGCCTTCCAGACGCGCCAGCAGTTTCACCGCTTCCATGCCCTCTTCGTTTGGCGTGCCGTAACCCGGCGCATAATAGTCATCCCATAACAGAATATCCGCCGAGGTGGTCAGTTCCAGTTCACGAGCCACGTCCTGCTGCAGGGTCACCACTTTTGGCTTTTGATCGGCGACGCTGCGCGAAACGGTCACCCCTATCAGCTCGACGTTGGGCATCAGCTGTTCCAGCCCCACCGCCAGACCCGCATGGGTGCCCGCGCTGCCTGAAGCAACCACCACAGAGGACAGCGCTACCGCGCCCTCGCACTGCTGGGCAATTTCCAGCGCACTTTCAACATAGCCCAACGCACCCAGCACATTCGCCCCACCGACCGGGATCACATACGGTCGGAACCCTTGCGCTTCAATCCGCGTAGCCAGCGCCTGAAGTTGTGCATTCGGGTCGGTCAGCGCGTCGCACATTTCAACCTGGGTATTAAACAGATCTAACAACAGACGGTTACCGTTGCTGAGATAGTTTTCTGCCGTGGTGCCAATCGGGTTTTCCAGCAGCGCCACGCAGTGCAGCCCGAGCTTTGCTGCCACCGCCGCCGTCTGGCGCACGTGGTTCGACTGAATGGCCCCAGCGGTAATCAGCGTGTCGGCCCCTTCGCGCAGCGCATCTGCCGCCAGGAACTCCAGCTTGCGCAGCTTATTGCCGCCCATCGCCATTGGCGTGACGTCATCGCGTTTAATAAAAATGTCGCGTCCGAGATAATCAGAGAAGCGCGGGAGATATTCGAGCGGCGTTGGCGCGCCAATAAATTCCAGACGTGGAAAGCGCGTTAAATTATGCAGCGGCATACAGCCTCCGGTATTCGTTGTTGTGATGTTCTTTTTATTATGCACGTTCAGGCGCAATGAAATAAAAAAAGGCGCTGTTAAAGGCGCCTTTTTTATTCGGATGACGATTATTTCGTCACATCCGCCCCAAACCATTTTTCAGACAGGGCTTTCAGGGTACCGTCTTTCTGCATCTCTACAATGGCGGCATCGACCGCTTTCAGCAGATCGTCATTACCTTTACGCAGCGCCACGCCGGATGCCTGGCGGGAGAAGGCTTCACCGGTCACGGCCAGCGTGTCTTTGGTTTTCTTCACCAGATCCAACGCGGCCAGACGGTCAACCAGAATCGCATCGATACGACCGACGCGCAGATCCTGATATTTGGTCGGGTCATCATCATAAGTACGGATATCGACGCCCTGCACGTTCTGCCGCAGCCACTCTTCGTAGTTAGTACCCAGACCGACACCGACTTTTTTACCTTTCAGGTCTGCCGCGGTTTTAATCACGCCTTCGTTGCCTTTTTTCACCAGCGCCTGGATACCAGAGACCGTATACGGGGTAGAGAAATCGTATTTTTTCTGACGTTCGTCAGAGATGGTCACCTGATTAATCACCACATCAATACGTTTGGAGTCTAAAGAAGCCAGCATGCCATCCCACTTGGTCGGCTTCAGCGTCGCTTTCACCCCGAGATGTTTAGCCAGTTCTTCGGCAAATTCGACTTCAAAACCGGTCAGCTTGCCGTCATCACCCTGAAAACTAAACGGGGGATAGGTCCCTTCGAGACCAACCAACAGCGTACCGCGCTCTTTCACTTTATTTAACAGACCTTCGTCCGCAAAGGTTTTTGCGCTCATACCGGCGACAAGTGCCACAGCCATTACACTCATCAGAGCCTGACGTCCCAGACGTGCTAATTTCATAGTTACCCCGAATATTGTCATTAGTGACTATCATTTATGACAGTAGTGTAGAGCGTTTACCGCTATTTACAAACACGACTCCGTTACACCTTATTCGTTTTTAATATATATCAGAACTGGCTGTCCAGGAGGATTTCTGCATCTGGCCGACAGGTGCATGCGCTTTAAACTGCTCATACTTGCGCAGCGCAATGCGGTAATTATTGGTGCTGGTCTCCGGCAGCCACGGGGCGAGGTTTTCGTCGAGGAAGCCTTCCTGCAGCAGGTCATGGGAGATGTTCTGTTCGGTCAGATGATTACCGAGACGGCGCAGGCGAACCACATATTCGCGCACCGTGCCGTGGCTCATTTCGGTTTGTTCAAACAAAAACTGTTTAAACCCGATAATGTCAAAAAAGTCGCTCTGTTCCTTGCAGTGTAAATCACCGCAAAAACGGCATAACGCCACCCACTCTTTTTTCTCCTGCTCCCAGGCAGCGGCGTCCAGCAACATATCGAGCCGGGCAATAGCGATTTTATTCACAATCTGGCCGCGGCGGACCAGCGTGATCCTGTCGAGCAACTTATAGCAATGGGCGCAATGCGTCTGGCTGTGTTTGAAATCTTTGAGGTAGCGGCTTAGAGGCCGTCTTTTTGATTGCTGCACCGTCATGAGAACTCCTGGTAGTCAATTCGTTATGCGGCATTGTTCAGGGGCAATGATTACCCCCTATAGCTTACCCAGCTTGGTGCGTAGACGTTTGATGGCCTGACTGTGCAACTGGCTAACCCGTGACTCACCGACTTCCAGAACAGCACCAATCTCTTTCAGATTCAGCTCTTCCTGGTAATACAGCGTCAGCACCAGCTTTTCACGCTCCGGCAATGCGTCAATCGCATCCATCACGCGCTGGCGTAAATTGCCATCAAGCAACTGCTGTAACGGGTTTTCTTGCTGGTTTTCTTCCGTCACCAGCTCAATACTATCGCCATGCTCTTCCCGCCACTCGTCGTAGGAGAAGAGTTGGCTGTTATTGGTATCAAGCAACATCTGACGATACTCTTGCACAGGAATAGCCAGACGCTCCGCCACTTCGGTTTCCGTCGCGTTACGCCCGAGTTCCTGCTCCAGTTGTCCCATCGCCTGTGCCACTTCGCGGGCATTGCGCCGAACGCTACGCGGCACCCAATCCCGGCTACGTAGTTCATCCAGCATAGCCCCACGAATACGCTGCACTGCGTAAGTGGTAAATGCCGTTCCTTGCAAAGCGTCATATCGGTCAACTGCATTCAATAACCCGATGCCGCCCGCTTGTAGCAGGTCATCCAGTTCTACGCTCGCCGGCAAGCGCACCTGAAGGCGCAATGCTTCGTGACGCACCAACGGTACATAACGCTGCCACAGCGAGTGTTTATCCATTACACCTTCAGCGGTATACAGTGAATTCACGATAAACAGCCCTGCGTTAAATGAGTTATCGGCATGATTATCCGTTTCTGCAGGGGGTTCTATCGGAGGAATAAGGCTATAAAAGAAGGGTTATTTCACTTATGTAGCTGATGACGTTATTTTTCATCACTAATAATCAAAAATAAATCAAATAGTTAGCTTGCGAGGGATGCGTTTTGGCGCATCCCCGTTAGAATTATGTCAAGAGATGAATCATCGACAGGTCATCGCCTGTACGCACGGTCTCGATGTGCTTGTGGAAGTTTTCATGTATCGTCGGATTATGCTGGCTTAGCGAATGGAAGCTGTAGACGATATTGATCGCATCTTCCTTCTCCAGGTATGTTCTCTCGTAGGCGCTCGCCGCGATCAGAATTTTGATAAAGTAGTATTCGACGCTGATCATATAGAGTGTACGTAATGGATCAGCGTTTTTTTGATTTGGGAAATTGTTTTCCCATACTTTGTACAACATAAAGTTTTTAAGATCGAAACCCGTTGCATGCTGCTCTTCATAAACCTGCTGCCATGTAGCTTCAAGTTTCGCAACACCCTCATCGACAGAATGGGTACCATCTTGAGTCAACGTTCTCAGTAAGCACTCAATATAATATTTTAACACCCCACTAGACCGACTTACCGGGAGACTGCGAAAATAATCCTGGAGTAAAAGCACTAACGATAATTTTATATTTCTGTCTGTAGCATGTGTTGACATTTCTTCTCTTAACTCGCCCGACTGAAGCTGAGTCAAAAGTGCATGATAAACGGGTTCAATCTCTGCCAGAGCGGTATTATCAACCGTCTTGAACTTTTCGATAAACAACGTAAACTTAATCAATGCATAAAAACCAACGTTGATATCACGACCGGCCTGATCGATAAGGCTTAAGCAATAAAGATTAAGCAACTTCTGTTGTTGAGAAAGTGCAGGCATAGAATAAGTCTTAGACTTAATAATTCTTTTTTCATTTAGAATCATTGAATTGGGATCGGTAAGTATCATACCGGCCACTTCCGGGCACGACAGACTCAGCGATTTTCTCACATCATTTTTATAAATACGTTCAATACGCGGGAATGTTTTACATGTGGTACTTAATGCCTTGGCCCCCAGCGTTTTCTGTACCTGACAGAGGCTGTCCTCGGTCAGATAAGGACAGTTTCCCGTATCTTCAACAAGTTTGACCATTCCCCAGGTAGTCACCTCTTTTTTAAGCAGGATAATGTTCTCTTTGGCGATCTTCTTTATATAATCATCTTTGCTGGAGAGATATTTATTCACCGTTGCCTTGTCCAGATGTATATTCCAGCCTTTACAGCAATGATCGCGACATTGTGTGCCGGTGCACTGAAACGTAGACACAAAATTGGGTTCAGTAACGGTAATTTCTTGCATTATTCAGACTCCAGTATAGAAAAAAGGCAGCTTTCGCTGCCTTTATTGTCTCTAATGACTGAGTAACCCAATCGATGGATTAACGCAGTAAAGAGAGCACGTTTTGCGTGGTCTGGTTAGCCTGTGCCAGAACAGAGGTACCCGCCTGCTGCAGGATCTGCGCACGAGACATGTTAGACACTTCGGTCGCGTAGTCGGAGTCTTCGATACGGCTACGGGCAGAGGACAGGTTGTTCACGGTGTTACCCAGGTTGGTTACGGCAGATTCAAAACGGTTCTGCACAGCACCCAACTGGCTACGAAAAGCATCAACAGTTTTCAGTGCATCGTCGATTTTTGCGAGAGGATCAACCGAAATATCCAAAGCGGATGCTGTTGTCGCAAAACCAAGCGCGCCAGTCGTTGCATCAACCGTTGCTTTGAAGAAGGTTGCTTCACCAGTTGCGCTATTGACTACTTGCTTAGCTAATGCAGTTTTACCATTTTCAGTATATTTGATAATGGATTCACCATCAGCAAAACCAGTAGTAGATGCTGTAATATCCTTTTTAATGGAGTCTACTTTAGTGGTTGTCCCTGTAGGAGTACTTTCGGCCGTGCTATCGAAAGTAACTTTACCTGCGTTATTATCAACTTTCGCTGCATAATATTTATTAGCTACAGTATCTTTAGCGAAGATTGCACCGTTTGTATCTTTATATAATTCTAAATTAGCAGTGATCGGTGTAGCAGCCTTTTTGTCATCGAAATTACCATCTTCCAAGGTAATATCCATGTTAACGACAGCTTTATCTTTAACGGTTGAAGCAACTTTAGTTACATCTAACTTATCTAATCCTAAACTTGCCTTGTCGATTTTTTTCAGATCAATAGTGATGGTTTCGCCATCTTTTGCACCGACCTGAATAGTCAGTTGACCGTCCTGGTTCAGAACTTTTTTACCGTTGAAGTCGGTCTGCTCGGAAACGCGGTTAATTTCTGCCAGACGCTGGTTAATTTCGTCCTGGATAGAAGTCAGGTCAGACTCAGAGTTAGAACCGTTAGCGGCCTGGACGGACAGTTCACGAACACGCTGCAGGTTGTTGTTGATTTCAGACAGCGCGCCTTCAGTGGTCTGGGCAACAGAGATACCGTCGTTAGCGTTACGGGACGCCTGAGTCAGACCTTTGATGTTAGAGGTGAAGCGGTTAGCGATCGCCTGGCCAGCAGCATCATCTTTGGCGCTGTTGATACGCAGACCAGAAGACAGACGCTCGATAGCGGAGCCCAGAGCGGACTGAGATTTGTTCAGGTTATTTTGGGTCAACAGCGACAGGCTGTTTGTATTGATGACTTGTGCCATGATCTTTTCCTTATCAATTACAACTCGATGTTATTGGGCTGTTGCCCACGGTTTCTGACCGTAACCCATGTATCGGCACGTTAATTTCGAACTTTAGAAAATTTTTAGTTTCTGCCCTCTTTTTTCTTAGCCCGTGAAATACCCGCTATATGCACCACTATTCCGCGCATTATTTTCATAAAACAATCATTAAACTTTGCGCGCAGATTGCCGATAAGCCATAGAACAAATGTTTGCAATCACAAGGAATCGAGCATGCCTTCATTTTCATCACTGGGCGTAGGATCAGGCTTACCACTGGACACGTTGCTAAACAACCTGACTATTGCTGAGAAAAAACGTTTAAATCCTATTACTCAGCAACAGACCGATAATACCGCCCGCCTGACGGCCTACGGTACGTTAAAGAGTGCGCTGGAAAAATTTCAGACGGCTAATACCGCATTAAATAAACCCGAACTGTTCAGAAGCAGTAACGTGACCAGCAGTACCGAAGATCTGAAAGTGACCACGGAGGCAGGCGCAGCACCGGGAATTTATACCATCAGCGTAACGCAGCTGGCCCAGGCGCAATCGTTGAGTACCAAAACGGTTGCCTCAAACAAAGATTCACTGGGTGACGGATCTGCCACACGTATCATTAAGATTGAACAACCGGGCCGTAAAGAGCCGCTGGAAATTAAGCTTTCACAGGATAAAACCTCACTGGAAGATATCAGTAAGGCGATTAACGATACCGACAGCGGTATCTCCGCCAGTATCGTGAAAGTGAAAGACGGTGAGTTCAAACTGGTACTGACCGCCGCCGAAGGTATGGACAGCAAGATGACCATCTCTGTTGACGGCGACAGCAAGCTTAACGATCTGCTGGCTTACGACAGCAAAACCGGCACCGGTAAAATGAGTGAACTGGTTGAAGCGCAAAATGCCCAGTTAACCATGAACGGCATTCCTATTGAGCGACAGAGCAACAAAGTGACTGATGCCCCACAGGGCGTGACGCTGGAACTGACCAAAAAAGTCACCGACGCGCGGGTAACTGTCACTAAAAGCAATGAAAAAGCGACGGAAGCTATCAAAGGTTGGGTCGATGCTTATAACTCACTGATCGACACCTTTAATACGTTGACCAAGTATAAAGAAGTTGATCAGGGCGCGGAAGGTCAGGATAAAGACAACGGCGCACTGGTAGGCGATAGCGTGGTACGTACGATCCAGACCGGTATCCGGGCGCAATTTGCTAACTCGGGCAGCGAAGGTGCCTTTAAAACCCTGAATGAAATCGGCATCAAGCAAGATGGCAAAACCGGCAAGATGTCCATCGATGATACCAAGCTGAAAAAAGCGCTGGACGAAAACACCGCTTCAGTACGTGAACTGCTGGCAGGCGATGGTAAAGAAACCGGGATCACCACCAAGATTGCCGCCGAAGTAAAAAGCTATCTGGCCGATGACGGCATTATCGACAGTGCGCAGGACAGCATTAACTCAACGCTGAAAAAACTGACCAAGCAATATCTCTCCGTCAGCGCCAGTATTGATGACATGGTTGCGCGCTACACGGCACAGTTTACCCAGCTTGATAGCATGATGAGCAAATTGAATAACACCAGTACCTATCTGGGCCAACAATTTACAGCGATGAATAAATCCTGATAACACGAGGTAAGCATGTATACCGCGAGCGGTACCAAAGCCTATGCACAGGTCAGTGTGGAAAGCGCCGTAATGAGCGCCAGCCCGCATCAGCTGATCGAAATGTTGTTTGATGGCGCGAACAGCGCCCTGGTGCGCGCTCGCCTGTTTATGCAGCAGGGTGATATCGTCGCCAAAGGCGAGGCCTTAAGCAAGGCCATTAATATCATCGATAATGGCCTGAAAGCGGGACTGGATCAGGACAATGGTGGTGAAATCGCCACCAATTTGTCAGCGCTGTATGACTATATGATCCGCCGCCTGCTGCAAGCTAACTTGCGCAATGACAGTCAGGCCATTGAAGAAGTCGAAGGGTTGCTCAGCAACATTGCGGATGCCTGGAAACAGATCTCCCCCAAAGCATCTTCCCAGGAGTCTCGTTAATGACCTCAGCCGTGGAGTTCGTCAACCGTTGGCAGCGCATCGCGCTACTCAGTCATTCGCTGCTGGAGCTGGCACAGCGCGGTGAATGGGACCTTTTACTGGAACAGGAAGTTAGCTATCTGCAAAGTATTGAAGTGGTCATGGAAGACGAAACTCCACCAGGCATAACGCGAAGTATTCAGGACATCGTGGCTGGCTATATTAAACAGACGCTGGATAACGAGCAGTTACTTAAAGCATTGCTGCAACAGAGGCTGGATGAACTGAGCGGTCTGATCGGTCAGTCAACCAAGCAGAAAACGCTGAATAATGCCTATGGCCGTCTTTCCGGCATGCTGCTGGTACCCGACGCCCCCACCACGCCGTAATTTTTTCCCGTCTCGCCTGAATAATCTTCCATACTCCAGAGGTCAGCCAAACGGCGTCTGGAGCACGGAAGATGAAAAATCCCACGTTATTGCAGTACTTCCACTGGTATTACCCTGAGGGCGGGCAACTGTGGCCCGAACTGGCCGCACGCGCAGGCGGCCTCAACGATATCGGCATCAATATGGTGTGGCTGCCTCCTGCTTATAAAGGCGCGTCCGGCGGCTATTCCGTTGGCTATGACTCCTACGATCTGTTTGATTTAGGCGAATTCGACCAAAAAGGCACCGTCGCCACCAAATACGGCGATAAAAATCAGTTACTGGCAGCAATCGACGCGTTAAAGCACAACGACATTGCGGTACTGCTGGACGTGGTGGTCAATCACAAAATGGGGGCCGATGAGAAAGAATGCATTCGCGTCCAGCGCGTAAACGCCGATGACCGCACGCAGATTGACGATGAGATTGTCGAATGCGAGGCCTGGACGCGCTACACCTTCCCGGCCCGCGCGGGTCAGTACTCGCAGTTTGTCTGGGACTTCAAATGCTTCAGCGGCATCGACCATATTGAGAACCCCACCGAAGACGGCATTTTCAAAATCGTCAATGATTACACCGGAGAAGGCTGGAACGATCAGGTGGATGACGAACTCGGCAACTTTGATTATCTGATGGGCGAAAATATTGATTTTCGTAACCACGCCGTCACCGAGGAGATCAAATACTGGGCACGCTGGGTGATGGAGCAAACCCAGTGCGACGGTTTTCGCCTCGATGCCGTCAAGCATATTCCGGCCTGGTTTTATAAAGAGTGGATCGAACACGTGCAGGAGGTAGCCCCCAAGCCGCTGTTTATCGTCGCCGAATACTGGTCCCACGAAGTCGACAAACTGCAAAACTACATCAACCAGGTGGAGGGGAAAACCATGCTGTTCGACGCCCCCCTGCAAATGAAGTTTCACGAGGCTTCACGTCAGGGACGCGATTATGACATGAGCCAGATCTTCACCGATACGCTGGTGGAAGCCGATCCGTTCCATGCGGTGACGCTGGTCGCCAATCACGACACCCAACCGCTACAGGCGCTGGAGGCCCCAGTCGAGCCGTGGTTTAAGCCGCTGGCCTACGCGCTGATCCTGCTGCGCGAAAACGGCGTGCCGTCGGTGTTCTACCCCGATCTGTACGGCGCGCACTATGAAGATACCGGCGGGGATGGACAAACCTATCCCATCGACATGCCGATCATTGAGCAGCTTGATGAACTGATTCTGGCCCGTCAGCGTTTCGCCCACGGCGTACAAACGCTGTATTTTGATCATCCGAATTGTATCGCCTTTAGCCGTAGCGGCACCGACGACGACCCCGGCTGTGTGGTGGTGTTGTCCAACGGTGACGACGGCGAGAAGAGCATTACGCTTGGCGCGAACTATGGCAATAAAACCTGGCGTGACTATCTGGGAAACCGCGAGGAAAGCGTGGTCACCGATGAAAACGGCGAAGCGACATTTTTCTGCAACGGCGGCAGCGTCAGCGTGTGGGTGATTGAAGAGGTGTTGTAATGGACTTCCCCGGTAGCAGCGGGCTACCGGGGTTTAACGCTTACGGCAGCGGCGTGGCCAACGGCGTTTTCTGTAACACTTCGGCGCATTCCTGCGTTGGGCGATCGACCCGTTGCAGCGTCATCCCGTCATATTCCAGCGTATTACCTTCGCGCTCAATCTCATACAGCTCACGCTTCACCGTCACGTTGGTGAGATCGCCGGAGAGCATCGTCAGTTTCCCCGGTAGCGCAATCACCCGCTGCCACTGGCGACAATCCAGCGTATCGCCCTCTTTGGTCACCACCAGCGAGGCGATAGCTTCCGGACTCACCAGCTTGCGCTGCGGACCTTTCGACTGCCAGTAGCCTTCCAGACCGGCGGGCGCGGGCGTTTTTACCACTTCGTTATAATTTTCAACTTCGGCGCATCCGCTAAGAAGCAGAAATGCACCAACGATTGCTAATTTTTTCATCATTCATCCTGCATGCGAAGAAAAGGGGATTGTGGCATTAAACCCCTGATGTCGCCAGCCTTTCGCGGCGGCGGATAAAGATTGATCCCGTCGGGATTACTTCTTATTACTGATAGGCAAAAATGTGGATCGGTGTAATATCCACACTTCTTGTTACATACCTTCTGAGTTCAGAGGCACAACGCATGTCATGGCAACACTTCAAACAGGCCTGGTTAATTAAATTTTGGGCCCCTGCCCCTGCGGTCATCGCGGCGGGTATTCTCTCCACTTACTATTTCGGCATTACGGGAACCTTCTGGGCGGTAACCGGCGAATTTACTCGCTGGGGCGGTCAAGTCCTGCAGTTATTTGGCGTTCATGCCGAAGAGTGGGGTTACTACAAACTGATCCACCTCGAAGGCTCTCCGTTAACCCGTATCGACGGCATGATGATCCTCGGCATGTTCGGCGGCTGCTTTGCGGCAGCACTGTGGGCCAACAACGTGAAATTACGTATGCCGCGTAGCCGGGTGCGCATTATGCAAGCCATTATCGGCGGGATGATCGCCGGTTTCGGCGCGCGTCTGGCGATGGGCTGTAACCTCGCGGCGTTCTTCACCGGGATCCCACAGTTCTCCCTGCATGCGTGGTTCTTTGCGCTGGCCACGGCAATTGGCTCATGGTTTGGCGCACGCTTCACCCTGCTGCCGATTTTCCGTATTCCGGTCAAAATGCAGAAAGTCTCTGCCGCCTCGCCGCTGACGCAAAAACCGGAGCAGGCGCGTCGGCGTTTTCGCCTCGGAATGCTGGTGTTTATCGGCATGATCGGCTGGGCGCTGCTCACCGCCATGGATAAACCCAAGCTCGGGTTAGCCATGCTGTTCGGCGTGGGATTCGGTCTGTTGATTGAACGGGCGCAAATCTGTTTTACCTCGGCATTTCGCGATCTGTGGATTTCCGGGCGCACCCATATGGCAAAAGCCATTATCTTCGGCATGGCGGTCAGCGCCATCGGGATCTTCAGCTATGTGCAACTGGGCGTGGAGGCGAAGATCATGTGGGCCGGTCCCAACGCGGTGATCGGCGGCTTGCTGTTTGGCTTCGGCATCGTGCTGGCGGGCGGGTGTGAAACCGGCTGGATGTACCGCGCGGTGGAAGGCCAGGTGCATTACTGGTGGGTCGGTCTGGGCAACGTAATCGGCTCGACTATCCTGGCCTACTACTGGGATGACTTCGCCCCGGCGCTTGCCACCAGCTGGGATAAAGTGAACCTGCTCAACACCTTCGGTCCGCTCGGCGGCCTGCTGGTGACCTATCTGCTGTTGTTTGCCGCACTGATGCTCATCATTGGCTGGGAAAAACGTTTCTTCCGCCGTGCAGGGCTAACGCCTGCTAAGGAATCCGCATGAAAAATATCGTCCCTGATTACCGTCTGGACATGGTGGGTGAACCGTGTCCCTACCCGGCTGTCGCCACGCTGGAAGCGATGCCGCAGCTGAAGAAAGGTGAAATTCTGGAAGTGGTGAGTGACTGCCCGCAGTCGATCAATAATATTCCGCTGGATGCGCGTAATCACGGTTATACGGTGCTGGATATTCAGCAGGATGGGCCAACCATTCGTTATTTGATTCAGAAGTAACAGTTCGCCGGATAGCGTTGCGCTTATCCGGCCTACATTTTCTGCACGTTGTCCCTACACCTGCATGGACATCACTTCCTGATACGCCGACACCAGCTTGTTACGCACCTGAATCCCCATCTGCATAGAGACCGAGGCTTTTTGCATATCGGTCATCACATCATTCAGCGCAATGCCCGGCTCACCCAGGGTAAATTTTTCTGCCTGCACGCGAGATGCGGTTTGTACATCACTGATGCGGTCCAACGCCGCATGCAGCTGACCGGCAAAGCTCACGGTCGGTTGTGGCTGCATATCCTGCATCTTTGCTGACGTCGCCGTGGCCTGTAGCTGGCTGATGACCCCTTCAATCCCCTGTATTGCCGACATTCTGATCCCCTGGATGATTTTTTACGTAGCAGAGATTACCAGCTCGTCAATAAGATAAAGGCGCTAAATAACGATAAAAACCCCCGGTTTTTGGCGCATAGAAAAATTTAAAACCGCAAATAATGTGACGGTCAATTTTTCGAGTTTGCTGACCCGGGAGTGAGTCTTGTTCCACTTTGCAAAAAACGCCGTCCACGATAATCCACGAGGTGCGAGATGAGTGCGACAGCATCGACTGCAACCCCACTGAAACCTCTCGAGTGGTTAAATCGCCTGCGTGCGAATCCCAGAATCCCTCTGATTGTGGCGGGCGCGGCTGCCGTCGCGATCGTCGTGGCGATGGTCCTGTGGGCCAAAGCGCCAGATTACCGCACGCTGTTCAGCAACCTCTCCGATCAGGACGGGGGCGCCATCGTCACCCAACTGACGCAGATGAACGTGCCCTATCGTTTCACCGAGGGAAGCGGCGCCATCGAAGTTCCCGCGGATAAAGTACATGAGCTGCGTTTGCGTCTGGCCCAGCAAGGTCTGCCGAAAGGCGGCGCGGTGGGCTTTGAACTGCTGGACCAGGAAAAGTTTGGTATCAGCCAGTTTAGCGAACAGGTGAATTACCAGCGAGCACTGGAAGGCGAACTGGCCCGCACCATTGAAACGCTCGGACCGGTTAAACGCGCCCGCGTCCATCTGGCCATGCCGAAACCTTCATTATTTGTCCGTGAGCAAAAATCCCCTTCCGCCTCCGTTACCGTAAATCTGGAACCGGGTCGGGCGCTGGATGAAGGTCAAATTAGCGCGGTTACCCATCTGGTCTCCAGCGCCGTGGCCGGTTTACCGCCGGGTAACGTCACGCTGGTCGATCAGGCCGGTCATCTGTTAACCCAGTCGAACACCAGCAGTCGTGACCTGAACGATGCGCAGCTGAAATACGCCAGCGACGTCGAAGGCCGCGTTCAGCGTCGTATCGAATCGATCCTGTCACCGATCGTCGGTAACGGTAACGTCCATGCGCAGGTCACCGCACAGCTGGATTTTGCCAATAAAGAGCAAACCGAAGAACAGTACAGCCCGAATGGTGATGAATCGCAGGCTGTACTGCGTTCGCGCCAGCTCAACGTCAGCGAGCAGATAGGAAGCGGCGCACCGGGCGGCGTACCGGGCGCCCTGTCGAATCAGCCTGCACCGGCGAATACTGCGCCTATCAATACACCACCGGCTAATCAGCAAAATGCGCAAACCACGCAGACAGCCAATAACGCGAATACCGGCCCACGTAGTACTCAGCGCAATGAAACCAGCAACTATGAAGTCGACCGCACCATTCGTCATACCAAAATGAACGTCGGCGACGTGCAGCGTCTCTCCGTGGCGGTGGTGATCAATTATAAAACCTTGCCGGACGGTAAACCGCTGCCGCTGAGCGCCGATCAGATGAAGCAAATTGAGGATCTGACCCGCGAAGCCATGGGCTTCTCCGACAAGCGCGGCGATACCCTGAACGTGGTGAACTCACCCTTCACGGCAACCGACGACGCGGGCGGCGAGCTGCCATTCTGGCAACAGCAGTCCTTTATTGAGCAGTTGATGATTGCCGGACGCTGGTTACTGGTACTGCTGGTGGCCTGGATACTGTGGCGTAAAGCCGTTCGTCCGCAACTGGTCCGCCGTAGCGAAGAGGCGAAAGTCGCGCAGGAACAAACGCGCGTTCGTCAGGAAACCGAAGAAGCGGTAGAAGTTCGTCTCAGCAAAGACGAGCAGACCCAGCAGCGTCGTACGAACCAGCGCTTGGGCGCAGAAGTCATGAGCCAGCGTATTCGTGAAATGTCAGATAACGATCCGCGCGTTGTGGCGCTGGTCATCCGCCAGTGGATGAATAACGAACATGAGTAATCTTAGCGGCACCGATAAAAGCGTCATTTTACTGATGACCATTGGCGAAGATCGCGCGGCGGAGGTGTTTAAACATCTTTCCACGCGTGAAGTGCAGGCCCTCAGTACGGCGATGGCCAACGTGCGCCAGATTTCCAACAAGCAACTCACCGAGGTGCTGGCCGAGTTTGAACAAGAAGCCGAGCAGTTTGCGGCGCTGAACATTAACGCCAACGAATATCTGCGCTCGGTGCTGGTGAAAGCGCTGGGTGAAGAGCGCGCCTCCAGCCTGCTGGAAGATATTCTGGAAACCCGCGATACCACCAGCGGCATCGAAACGCTCAACTTTATGGAGCCGCAAAGCGCCGCCGACCTTATTCGCGACGAGCATCCGCAGATCATCGCCACGATTCTGGTACACCTCAAACGGGGCCAGGCGGCCGATATTCTGGCGCTGTTCGACGAGCGTTTACGCCACGATGTGATGTTACGTATTGCCACCTTCGGCGGCGTGCAGCCGGCCGCGCTGGCGGAGCTGACCGAAGTGCTGAACGGCCTGCTCGACGGCCAGAACCTGAAGCGCAGCAAAATGGGCGGCGTGAGAACGGCAGCAGAGATTATCAACCTGATGAAAACGCAGCAGGAAGAAGCGGTCATTACCGCCGTGCGCGAATTCGACGGCGAACTGGCACAGAAAATTATCGACGAGATGTTCCTGTTCGAAAACCTGGTGGACGTCGACGACCGCAGTATCCAGCGCCTGCTGCAGGAAGTGGATTCCGAGTCGCTGCTGATCGCCCTGAAAGGTGCCGAACAGCCTCTACGCGAGAAGTTCCTGCGCAATATGTCGCAACGTGCCGCCGATATTCTGCGCGATGACCTCGCCAACCGTGGTCCGGTACGTCTGTCGCAGGTAGAAAACGAACAGAAAGCGATTCTGCTGATTGTGCGTCGCCTGGCGGAAACCGGCGAGATGGTGATCGGCAGCGGCGAGGATACCTATGTCTAACGACCTGCCGTGGAAAGTCTGGACCCCGGACGACCTCGCGCCACCGATGGCGGCGTTCGTGCTGGCCGATGACAGCAGCCCCTTGCCGACGGACGACACAGAAGAACCACAGCTGTCCGCTGAACAACAGCTTGAACAAAAGCTGGCACAACTGCAGTTGCAGGCGCATGAACAAGGCTATAACGCCGGCCTGGCAGAAGGTCGGCAAAAAGGCCATGAGCAGGGTTATCAGGATGGGTTAGCGCAGGGGCTGGAGCAAGGTCAGACGCAGGCCCGGGCGCAGCATGCGCCGATTCACGCCCGCATGCAGCAACTGGTGAGCGAGTTTCAAAATACGCTGGATGCGCTGGACAGCGTGATTGCCTCGCGCCTGATGCAAATGGCGCTGGAAGCCGCTCGTCAGGTGATTGGCCAGACGCCGATCGTCGATAACGCCGCGCTGATTAAACAAATCCAACAGCTGCTGCAGCAGGAACCACTGTTTAGCGGCAAACCCCAACTGCGCGTGCATCCGGACGATCTCCAACGCGTGGAAGAGATGCTCGGCGCCACCCTCAGCCTGCACGGCTGGCGACTGCGCGGCGACCCAACCCTGCATCATGGCGGGTGTAAAGTCTCGGCCGACGAAGGCGATTTGGATGCCAGCGTCGCTACGCGCTGGCAGGAACTCTGCCGTCTGGCCGCACCGGGAGTCGTGTAATGACCACCCGTCTGACCCGCTGGCTCACCTCGCTGGATAACTTCGAAGAGAAAATGTCGCTGCTGCCGTCGGTACGACGCTACGGGCGTTTGACCCGCGCCACCGGCCTGGTGCTGGAAGCTACAGGTTTACAGCTGCCGCTGGGCGCCACCTGCGTGATTGAGCGTCAAAACGGCAACGACACTCAGGAAGTCGAAAGCGAAGTGGTCGGTTTTAACGGCCAGCGTCTGTTTTTGATGCCGCTCGAAGAAGTCGAAGGCGTTCTGCCTGGCGCACGTGTTTACGCAAAAAACATTGCCGGTGAAGGCCTGCAAAGTGGCAAGCAGTTGCCGCTGGGCCCCGCCCTGCTTGGTCGCGTGCTCGACGGCAGCGGAAAACCACTCGACGGTCTGCCTGCGCCCGACACCACGGAAACCGGGGCGTTAATTACACCACCGTTTAACCCGCTACAACGTACCGCCATTGAGCACGTGCTGGATACCGGTGTGCGGCCCATCAATGCGTTGCTAACCGTCGGTCGCGGCCAGCGTATGGGCCTGTTCGCCGGTTCCGGTGTGGGTAAAAGCGTCCTGCTCGGCATGATGGCGCGCTATACCCAAGCCGATGTCATTGTCGTTGGGCTGATTGGCGAACGTGGTCGTGAAGTAAAAGATTTTATCGAAAATATTCTCGGTGCCGACGGTCGCGCACGCTCGGTGGTGATTGCCGCCCCTGCGGACGTCTCCCCATTATTACGTATGCAGGGCGCCGCCTATGCCACGCGTATTGCCGAAGATTTTCGCGATCGCGGGCAGCACGTCCTGCTGATTATGGACTCCCTCACCCGCTACGCAATGGCACAGCGTGAAATCGCGCTGGCTATCGGTGAACCGCCCGCCACCAAAGGCTATCCGCCATCGGTGTTCGCCAAATTACCGGCGCTGGTGGAACGTGCCGGGAACGGTATTCACGGCGGCGGTTCGGTTACCGCATTCTATACCGTGCTAACTGAGGGCGATGACCAGCAGGATCCGATTGCCGATTCCGCGCGTGCGATCCTCGACGGACACATCGTGCTGTCCCGTCACCTGGCGGAAGCGGGTCATTATCCGGCCATTGATATCGAAGCCTCAATCAGCCGTGCAATGACCTCGCTCATCAGCGAAAAACACTATGCGCGGGTGCGTAATTTTAAACAGCTGCTGTCCAGTTTCCAGCGTAACCGTGATTTAGTCAGCGTGGGCGCATATGCCAAAGGCAGCGACCCGATGCTGGATAAAGCCATCACCTTATGGCCGCAGTTGGAGGCATTTTTACAGCAAGGGATCTTTGAACGGGCCGACTGGGAAGATTCCCTGCAGGCGCTGGATCTGATTTTCCCTGGGGTGTGATTAAGCAGGAGAGCATAGGTCATGGCACAACATGGTGCACTGGCAACACTAAAAGATCTGGCTGAAAAAGAGGTCGATGACGCCGCTATCTTATTAGGCGAAATGCGGCGCGGCTGTCAGCAGGCAGAAGAACAGTTAAAGATGCTGATCGACTACCAGCACGAGTATCGCACCAATCTTAATAGCGATATGGGTCAGGGGATCACCAGTAACCGCTGGATCAACTACCAGCAATTTATTCAGACGCTGGAAAAAGCAATAGACCAGCATCGCCAACAGCTGAATCAGTGGACGCAGAAAGTTGACCTGGCGCTGAGCAGCTGGCGCGATAAAAAACAACGACTGCAGGCCTGGAAAACTCTACAGGACCGACAGACCACGGCGGCTTTACTGGCTGAAAACCGCCTGGATCAGAAAAAAATGGATGAATTTGCTCAGCGCGCAGCTATGAGGAAACCCGAATGATTACGTTACCCCAACTGATTACTACCGACACCGACGTCACCGCAGGGCTTCAATCAGGAAAGGCGGTTGATTCACCCGAGAATTTTTTAGCCCTACTGGCTGGCGCATTAGGCGCGGGCGACGCACAGGGAAAAGATGCCCCGCTGTCGCTGGCCGATCTTCAGGCTGCGGGTGGCAAACTGCAAAAAGGGTTGCTGCAAGCACAGGGCGATAACGGCCAGGCGGCGAAAATTACGGATCTGCTGGCACAAAAAGGCGGGATCACGGACGCGACACTTGCCGACCTGACCGATGCCCAGCAATTGCTGTCGGCACTCACGCCGTCGCTGAAGGTGAATACCCTGACGGCGACAGGCAAAGCCGCGCCACACGATGATAAGACCACCACGCTCAGCGATGAGGATCTGGCGAACCTGAGCGCGCTATTTGCGATGCTGCCGGGCCAGCCCATCACCACGCCCGTCGGTGAAACCGCATCCGCCCCGGCAGACTCCACCCTGGCCACACTGTTGCGCGGCAATTCGTCCGGCGGGACGGCGGATAACCGCGTCGAACTAACTTCGGGTGAGGTGAAAAAAGGTAAAGCGGATGGCGCGATGCACGCCGCTGGCGTTGACCAGACACGTAATCCTACTTTAACCCCACTGACGGCGGCGGCAACCGCCCACGCGGAGATGGAAAGCACTCCTTCCCCGGTAAGCGTTGGCGCGGCAATTACGCCACCGGCTGGGGCGCAAACGCACGCGCAGCCGCTCCCTGCAGCCGCACCGGTGCTGAGCGCCCCGCTGGGTAGCCACGAATGGCAGCAATCGCTAAGTCAGCACGTCACGCTGTTCACCCGTCAGGGCCAACAAAGCGCGGAACTGCGCTTACATCCACAGGACCTGGGCCAGGTGCAAATCTCCCTCAAGCTGGATGACAACCAGGCGCAATTGCAAATGGTGTCACCACATAGCCACGTGCGTGCCGCGCTGGAAGCAGCGTTGCCGATGCTGCGGACTCAGCTGGCTGAAAGTGGGATCCAACTGGGGCAAAGCAGCATCAGCAGCGAAAGCTTCGCTGGCCAGCAGCAGTCTTCTGCTCAGCAGCAACAGGCGGGACGCACTCAGGGACAAGACATTTTTGCCAGCGAAGATGACGCCGCTCTGGCCGCCCCGGCCTCGCTGCAAGCCGCCGCGCGCGGTGACGGCGCAGTAGACATCTTCGCCTAACGCCAGAGGTAGCATGATTATCCGCGTCTTTTCCACGCTTTGTCGGGGACAGGACACGGGATAATCAGCCCATAAGCTGTACCGAAACAGGAAGCCCGTATCTGATGACTGACTCCGCGATTAACAAAAAGAGTAAACGCGCTATTTGGATCCCTCTGCTGGTGTTAATTACCCTCGCCGCCTGCGCAACTGCGGGATATAGCTACTGGCGTATGCAGCAGCAGCCGTCCGCCAGCGTTAGCGCGGAACCGGCCCCACCGCCAGCCCCGGTGTTTTTTGCGCTGGATACATTTACCGTCAATCTGGGTGATGCGGATCGCGTGCTGTATATCGGGGTCACGCTGCGTATGAAAGACGAAGCGACGCGCGCGCGCCTGAGCGAATATCTGCCGGAAGTTCGCAGCCGTCTGCTGCTGTTGTTTTCGCGTCAGAATGCCGCCACGCTCGCCACCGAGCAAGGTAAACAGCAGTTGATCGCCGCCATCAAAGAGACGCTCGCGACTCCGCTCGTTGTCGGGCAGCCGAAACAGGTTGTCACCGACGTTCTTTATACAGCTTTTATTCTGCGGTAAAGACATGGGCGACAGTATTCTTTCTCAGGCTGAAATTGACGCATTGCTTAACGGCGATAGCGACACCAAAGACGAACCTATTTCCGGTATTGCAAACGAAAGCAATATTCGTCCGTACGATCCCAACACCCAACGCCGCGTTGTTCGCGAGCGTTTGCAAGCGCTGGAGATCATCAACGAACGCTTCGCGCGCCAGTTCCGGATGGGATTATTTAACCTGTTGCGCCGTAGCCCGGATATTACCGTGGGTGCGATCCGCATCCAGCCGTATCACGAGTTTGCGCGTAACTTACCGGTACCAACCAACCTGAACTTGATCCACCTGAAACCGCTCCGCGGTACGGGTCTGGTGGTGTTCTCGCCGAGTCTGGTGTTTATCGCCGTCGATAACCTGTTTGGCGGTGATGGACGCTTCCCGACGAAGGTGGAAGGTCGCGAATTTACGCATACCGAGCAGCGCGTGATCAACCGCATGCTGAAGCTGGCGCTGGAAAGCTACAGCGACGCCTGGAAAGCGATCAATCCGCTGGAAGTGGAGTACGTGCGCTCGGAAATGCAGGTGAAATTTACCAATATCACCACCTCACCAAACGACATTGTGGTGAACACGCCGTTCCACGTTGAAATTGGCAACCTGACCGGTGAATTTAACATCTGTCTGCCCTTCAGCATGATTGAACCGTTGCGCGAGCTGCTGGTTAACCCGCCGCTGGAAAACTCGCGCAATGAGGATCAGAACTGGCGTAATAACCTGGTGCGTCAGGTTCAGCATTCAGAGCTGGAGCTGGTGGCGAACTTTGCCGACATTCCGCTGCGTCTGTCGCAGATTTTAAAGCTCAAACCCGGCGATGTGCTGCCGATTGAAAAACCCGACCGCATTATTGCTCATGTGGACGGCGTGCCTGTGCTGACCAGCCAATATGGCACCGTAAACGGTCAGTATGCGTTACGCGTAGAACATTTGATCAACCCGATTTTGAATTCGCTGAATGAGGAACAGCCCAAATGAGTGACATGAATAATCCGTCCGATGAGAACACTGGTGCATTGGACGATCTGTGGGCTGACGCGTTAAATGAGCAAACAACGACCACGGCTAAAAGTTCGGTAGATGCGGTATTCCAGCAGTTAGGCGGCGGGGACGTCAGCGGTACACTGCAGGACATCGACCTGATCATGGACATTCCGGTCAAGCTGACCGTCGAACTGGGCCGCACTCGCATGACCATCAAAGAGCTGTTGCGCCTGACGCAAGGCTCCGTCGTCGCACTGGACGGTCTGGCGGGCGAGCCGCTGGATATTCTGATCAACGGTTACCTGATTGCTCAGGGCGAAGTGGTTGTCGTCGCAGATAAATACGGCGTGCGTATCACTGACATTATTACGCCGTCTGAACGTATGCGCCGCCTGAGCCGTTAATGATGAACACCCAGGCTACCGTCTCTCAGCCCGCCGCCGTTCCCGGCTCACCGCTGGTGCAGGTCAGCGGCGCCCTGCTGGGCATAATCCTGTTGATCCTCGCCGCGGCCTGGGTCATTAAACGCCTGGGTTTTGCATCCAAAGGGGCCGGTACACGCGGACTGAAAGTCACGGCCAGCACCTCATTGGGACCGCGCGAACGGGTGGTAATTGTTGAGGTTGAGGACGCACGTCTGGTGCTGGGTGTGACCGCATCGCAGATTAACGTGCTGCATACCCTGCCCCCTACGTCCGTGGTGCCCGACGAGAACCCGGCCCCCCCGGCGGATTTCCAGTCCATGATGAAGAGTTTGCTTAAGCGTCCTGGGAGATCCTGATGCGCCGTTTGTTGTCCCTCACGCTGCTCGGCTTGTGGCTGTTTAGCCCAGTGGCCGCGGCCCAGCTTCCCGGTCTGGTTAGCCAGCCACTACCCGGCGGCGGACAAAGCTGGACGTTACCGGTACAAACGCTGGTATTTATCACCTCGCTGACGTTCCTGCCCGCCATTTTGCTGATGATGACCAGCTTCACCCGCATCATCATCGTTTTCGGTCTGTTACGTAACGCGCTGGGAACCCCGTCCGCCCCGCCAAACCAGGTGTTACTTGGACTGGCGCTATTTTTGACTTTTTTCATCATGTCCCCGGTGATCGACAAAATCTACGTTGACGCATATCAGCCGTTCAGCGAAGAGAAGATCTCCATGCAGGAAGCGATAGAGAAAGGCGCACAGCCGCTGCGTGAGTTTATGTTGCGCCAGACCCGCGAAGCCGATCTGGCACTGTTTGCGCGTCTGGCAAACAGCGGACCGTTGCAGGGACCGGAAGCAGTGCCGATGCGAATTCTGCTGCCAGCCTATGTCACCAGCGAACTGAAAACCGCCTTCCAGATAGGTTTTACGATTTTCATTCCTTTCCTGATAATCGACCTGGTGATCGCCAGCGTATTGATGGCACTCGGGATGATGATGGTACCGCCCGCCACCATCGCGCTGCCGTTTAAGCTGATGCTGTTTGTGCTGGTTGACGGCTGGCAACTGCTTGTCGGTTCGCTGGCGCAAAGTTTTTACAGTTAGAGGCGCGAAATGACACCTGAATCGGTCATGATGATGGGCACCGAGGCGATGAAAGTCGCTCTTGCCCTCGCCGCACCGTTGTTACTGGTTGCACTGGTGACGGGGCTGATTATCAGCATCCTGCAGGCGGCAACCCAAATTAACGAAATGACGCTATCGTTCATTCCGAAAATTGTCGCGGTCTTTGTCGCTATTATTGTGGCCGGGCCGTGGATGCTTAACCTGTTGCTGGACTATGTGCGTACGCTGTTCAGCAATATCCCCTATATCATCGGGTAGACGCCGCCATGCTGCAGGTGACGAGCGATCAATGGCTTTACTGGTTGAACCTGTATTTCTGGCCACTGCTGCGTGTACTGGCACTCATTTCTACGGCACCCATCCTCAGTGAGCGTGCGATACCTAAGCGGGTAAAGCTGGGGTTGGGCCTGATGATAACGGTGGTTATCGCCCCGTCCCTACCTGCCAATGACGTGCCAATTTTCTCCATCGCGGCTTTATGGTTGGCGATGCAGCAAATCCTGATCGGTATTGCGTTAGGCTTCACCATGCAATTTGCATTTGCTGCTGTGCGTACGGCCGGTGAGTTAATTGGCCTGCAAATGGGGCTTTCTTTCGCCACATTCTTTGACCCCGGCAGTCGACTGAACATGCCCGTGCTGGCACGACTGATGGATTTACTTGCCATGCTGCTGTTTTTGACCTTTAACGGTCACCTATGGTTGATCTCACTGCTGGTAGACACGTTTCATACCCTGCCGATCGGCGGTCACCCGGTAAACAGTAATGCCTTCCTCGCCCTCGCGCGCGCGGGCAGCTTAATATTTCTCAACGGGCTGATGCTGGCGCTGCCGGTGATGACGCTGCTGCTCACGCTCAACCTCGCGCTCGGATTGTTAAATCGTATGGCTCCCCAGCTCTCCGTTTTTGTCATTGGCTTTCCGCTGACCCTGACGGTAGGTATTTCTTTAATGGCCGCATTAATGCCATTAATTGCCCCATTCTGCGAACGATTATTCAGCGAAATTTTTAATTTACTTGCCGATATCATCAGTGAAATGCCCACAAATAATAACCCATAGTATTTATCCTGTTTTACTAAGGATTGTCCGAAATTAAAAAATAGACCACATCTACCAGGATAACGCTGCCGCGGCTTATTTGTTTTTGCCTTACTCACAGAACGCAACATTTACTTTACTTTAAGAAGTTTCCTGGCAAATTATACGCAACTTTACGGGATAGTAAATCCGCCTGAAAACAAGCAGTAAAAGCGTCATCTTGGGTTGTTATTATTCCGTTTAGTTGTGCAGAAATAATCAGGTAAGGGGAATTATCGTTACGCATTGAGTGAGGGTATGCCATGTCAACGATTATTATGGATTTATGCAGTTACACCCGGTTAGGGTTGACCGGGTATCTGGTAAGCCGGGGGGTGAAAAAAAAGGAAATCAACGGTATTTCAACCGTTGATGAACTCAGTATCGCCTGTGACGCACATCAACCTGCTGTGGTGTTTATTAATGAAGACTGTTTCATCCACGATCCGGCTAACAGTCAGCAAATAAAGCAGATCATTAATCAGCATCCCAGTACATTATTTATCGTATTTATGGCTATTGCCAACGTCCATTTTGATGAATATCTCCTGGTCAGAAAAAATTTATTAATCAGCTCAAAGTCGATTAAACCGGATTCACTGGACGAATTGCTTGGCGATATTCTTAAAAAGGATGTGGATATTGTTGTCGATGTCAATCTGCCGACACTGTCATTAAGCCGCACCGAGTCCAGCATGTTACGCATGTGGATGGAGGGTCAGGGAACCATTCAGATTTCCGATCAAATGAATATCAAAGCAAAAACCGTCTCATCCCATAAGGGGAATATAAAACGAAAGATCAAAACGCATAATAAACAGGTGATCTATCACGTCGTTCGACTCACCGATAACGTCACCAACGGTATCTTTGTGAATATGCGCTAGTATGTGCTGACTGGTGGGAATGTCACCAGTCAGCATCAAGACACAAGCGGTATGATTAGTCTACCTTCTCCACAAAAATACCATCCTGATGACCTGACTCGTTAAAGAACCAGATACCGAGCGGGTAGTCTTCCAGCGAAACCAGGTACATGGTGCCTTCACTAAACTCCTCGATTGCCAGTACCCGGCCAGGCCGACGAGGACCGCCGTCCGTTTTGACTGTAACCCGATCATTCACCTTCATCATTTTCCTCCTGTGGCTTTGTGCCAGTGTAGAACAAATTCTATTTTCTGGCAGCGCCTGGCGCGCGCGATTGCGGGTTTTCTCGACGGTCTATACTTAGAAAGTGTGCGTCAGCGATTTTGCTGCATACACCCGGTATCCGTAACGGTTGAGAGGTAGGTGAATGAAAACCGCGAAAGAGTACAGCGAGACGGCCAAACGTGAGGTCAGCGTTGATGTAGACGCGCTGCTGGAGGCAATCAACGAAATCTGCGAGAGCGAGATTCATCGCAGCCGCGATGACCCGGATCGCGTCAGTGTTGACGGTCGTGATTACCATACATGGCATGAGTTAGCCGAAGCGTTTGAGTTGGATATCCACGATTTTAGCGTGACGGAAATCAATCGCTGACTTCAGGCGAAAAAAATCCCGGCCCTCAGTGGGTCGGGATCAAGCTTGCTTATGCAAGAAGCACTTGAAAATTCGTTACACCAGGAAATCTGATGTGAGGCCAACCTTATCTACAATTTTTTTGCCTGACAAGTAAATAATTCTCACCAAAATGATAAATATAACTAATGGTTGAGAGATCACTCACTTACGCCTGAACGTAATGTTCAGGCATCCTGCCGTTGTTGCCCTTTACCGGACGTCAGTTCATCTTCACGGAATGCTTCCCGTTTGACGCCAAAGCCATCGTACCAGCGACACTCGACCATGCCGCTAGCGTATCCGGTGACAATCATGCGTGGGCCACCCTGTTTCACGGTGACTTCCTCACTGACAGAAAAGACCATACCTGCCCCCTGTATCAAGAGAAACCTTTTCACCTTAGACGACAAGCAGCCTTTTTGCATAATCAGGTAAACAAAAATTAGTGTGAAACACCGCGCAGTTTTGCGACCATTTTCACCAGCAGTACCACAATGCCACCAATGATAAAGCCCAATACAAGGTTTAACAGAGTCGGAATCATCATTGAAATGAATGGATTCTGTTGCTGGGTGAACTGCTCGATCGCATGATGCAACGGCGCGATCCCATGGACGACAATGCCGCCCCCTACCAAAAACATCGCCAGAGTTCCTACCACCGACAGCGTTTTCATCAGCCAGGGCGCCACCACCAGCAAGCCTTTACCCAGCGCCTGAGCGACCGCGCTGCGCTTTTCAGCCAGCCAGAAGCCGATGTCGTCCAACTTGACGATAATGCCAACCAGGCCGTATACGCCAACGGTCACCGCTAAAGCGATCCCTGACAGCACCAGAACCTGATTGAGCAACGGCGCATCGGCCACAATTCCCAGCGTAATCGCCACAATCTCCGCAGATAAAATAAAATCGGTACGTACGGCCCCTTTGATTTTATCTTTCTCAAAGGTCAGTGGGTCCTGCGCCGCCAGCTCTGCCAGACGCTGCTGGCGTTCTTCCGGCGTTTCCTGATGTTTGCGCGCCTGCAGCGTATGCAGGACTTTTTCCACGCCTTCAAAACAGAGGAACGCCCCACCAATCATTAATAACGGGGTAATCGCCCAGGGAATAAAGGCACTGATCAGTAACGCCAACGGCACAAGAATAACTTTGTTGACGAAAGATCCTTTTGCCACGCTCCAGACGACCGGAAGTTCACGGTTTGCCCGTACGCCCGATACCTGCTGCGCGTTAAGCGACAGGTCATCTCCCAGAACGCCCGCGGTTTTTTTTGCGGCCAATTTTCCCATCATGGAGACATCGTCAAGCAGCGTGGCGATGTCATCGAGTAAGGTCAGTAAGCTACTTCCTGCCAAAATTTTCACCCTCAATATTATTTTTTTCCGTCATTAGTATGAAGTAAAAAACGTGATGCTGAAACTCACCTTTATGGTCAACAAATTTTTAACAACAACGGGCAATTATAAATCTCGCCAGCACGATAGTTTTGACGTTTACTATGTTGCGCCTTTTTATTTCCACCGTGAGGGATTATGCGTTTCAGGCAATTGTTACCGCTTTTCAGTGCGCTGTTCGCGCTATACATCATTTGGGGTTCCACCTACTTCGTTATCCGTATTGGCGTTGAGAGCTGGCCGCCGCTCATGATGGCCGGCGTGCGTTTTCTGTCTGCAGGGATTTTGTTAACCGCATTTTTACTTCTGCGCGGCCACAAACTGCCGCCATTACGCCCGCTGCTCAATGCCGCACTGATCGGTATTCTGCTGCTGGCTGTGGGAAATGGGTTGGTCACCGTCGCCGAACACCAGAACGTCCCTTCCGGCATCGCTGCCGTGGTGGTCGCCACCGTCCCACTGTTTACGCTGTGCTTCAGCTATTTCTTTGGCATTAAAACCCGCAAGCTGGAGTGGATGGGCATCGCTATCGGACTGGCCGGGATCATTATGCTTAACAGCGGCGGGAATTTGAGTGGTAACCCCTGGGGTGCAGTGTTGATCCTGATTGGCTCAATGAGCTGGGCATTCGGTTCCGTGTACGGTTCCCGCATTACCTTACCCGTGGGTATGATGGCCGGTGCAATTGAAATGCTCGCCGCCGGTATCGTGCTGATGGGGGCCTCGCTTATCTCCGGGGAAAAGCTGACTACAATGCCATCTTTTTCTGGGTTTATGGCGGTCGCTTACCTGGCGCTGTTCGGCTCCATTATCGCCATCAACGCATATATGTACCTGATCCGTAACGTGAGCCCGGCGCTGGCAACCAGCTATGCCTACGTCAACCCGGTTGTTGCCGTCTTATTAGGTACCGGTCTGGGAGGTGAAAGCCTGGCGTTCATCGAGTGGCTGGCACTCGGAGTGATTGTTTTTGCCGTGGTGCTGGTGACGCTGGGTAAATACCTGTTCCCGGTCAAAGCAGACGCGGTCGCCGCACCGTCGGAAAAGTCGTTACAGTAAATGAATACCCTGGGTGTCGATCTGCGCGGTAGCGCCACCGCTGCAGATCCACTCGACCACGCGCTCGGACAGCGCCTCATCGCTGAGTTTTTTTCGCCCTCGTATGGCGCACTCCCAGATAATGAGTACCCGCCAGCCAAGTGCCTGCAGTCTCTCGCGATCCCGCGCATCGCGTTCGACGTTTTTGCCTATTTTAGCCAGCCAGAATTGCGTGCGCGTCGCGGGGGTCTTAAATAAATAACACTCGTGGTGATGCCAGAAACAACCATGGGTAAAAATAACACACTGATAGTCATCCACCACAAAATCAGGGCGGCCAGGTAACGCCGCATCCTGCACGCGAAACGTTACCCCCTGCTCCGTCAATACGCTGGCCAGACGTTTCTCAATCGCCGTATCGCGGGTCGCGATTGCCCGCATATTTTTACTGCGCGTGGCCTTATCGTGAACGTCTGCCATGCAGACTCTCTTTCTCACGCAGCGCGACGGCCTGTTTGATTTTTGGCTCCAGCAGTCGGGCTACCGCCGCAAATGCCGGGACCACCACCGAATTGCCGAACTGGCGATAGGCCTGGGTATCAGATACCGGAATACGGAACTGATAACCCTGAGGCGACTCAAATCCCATCAGGCGCGCGCACTCTCGAGGTGTAAGTCTACGTGGTCGGTGCAACTGGTTGTGCGGATCGTCAAAATCCTGTTCACCCAGCACCATATCCCAGCCACGGTCGATTAATATTTCTGCCCCGTCCTTGTAATAGCGCGCAGATAACGTGCGCGTTACGCTGTGCGGATTGCCAGGATATACCATGCCGTAGCCAAAGCCGTTCCCCCGCGCCTGATGCTTTTTCGCGTAGCGATATAAATATTTCCACAACACCGGCGTCAGGATGTATTTCACGTCAACGGTCGGTTCAAGCAGCTCGGCCAGCGTAATACGTCGCTGCGGGTAGCGGGTGACAATATCCCGTAGCGTAAAGTCATTTTTAAGATTCAGATCGCGTCGAAAGCCCACGAGGACAATACGTTCGCGATGCTGCGGTAAAAAGTGTTTTCCATCGATAATTTTAGGATCGTCCGGCCCGTTTTCCGCCGCATCCGCCACGTCATACCCTAACTCATCCAGCGTTTGCATAATGATGCGAAACGTTTTCCCCTGGTCATGGCTCTTCAGGTTTTTGACGTTTTCCAGCACAAAGATTGCCGGACGGCGGGCATCAATGATTCTGACCACGTCGAAAAATAGCGTACCTTGCGTATCACAGGCAAAACCGTGCGCGCGACCTAAGGCATTTTTCTTGGAGACGCCTGCCAGCGAAAACGGCTGACAGGGAAAGCCGGCCAGCAGCACATCATGCTGAGGGACATGCTGGCGGATATGTTCAGCCGCCTCCTCATCGCTCACCCCGGCACGATGGCTTAACGTAATATCGCGAATATCTTCATTAAAATGGTGCTGGTCAGGATCGCAATAGTAATTCGCTTTGTAAGTACGCACCGCATGCTTGTTCCACTCGCTGGTAAACACGCACTGTCCACCGATCGCTTCGAAGCCGCGGCGAATACCGCCAATTCCGGCGAAAAGATCGATAAAACGAAAAGCATACTGCGGATGATGCACCGGCGGTGTCGGTAGCAAGGTCTTCAGGTGGAAATATTCACGATCGCTCAGGCGGTGCCATGTCTCGTTCGCCACCACACGTTTAAAGATGGCCGGGCTCCAGTGATGCTCACCGACGCCATTAAGGTGAGCCACCAGCGTTTTCACGTCGTAAATCTCAAGCAGCTTAGCCAACATCACCTGCACGGCGATCCCGGTATCCTCTGTCATCAGGTTTATGGTGCCTGTTACTGAAAAATTTTCCTGCATACATTTAACCGGCCGAAATGGATTAGCGACAGGTTAACATAAAACAGAGGTGTTTACGTTTCAGCTGTGCAGGCTACCGATGCGCCTTAAAGGGCTGAATCGCGGTGAGATCCAGCTCCTCATACTCCCCTTTTAACTCGGCGCTTAATTTCGCCATATAGGTCAGCAAAAAATCAGCGTTATGCTGCGCTAAATACCGTCCCTGCGCCGTTTGCATCGTCAGCGGCAGTTGCAATAATTTGGTCTGGAAATGATCGAGTGCATACTGCTTGTCGTTGAGCTCGCGCCGTTGTGCAAAAGGGTCTTCCGCATCAAACAATGCCACCCCCAGTGCACCAGAAACCGCAAATACGCGGGCTAAGCCAATGGCCCCCAACGCCTCAAGTCTGTCAGCATCCTGAACAATTTTGGCCTCGATCGTGGTTGGCGAAATTTTTGCGCTAAAACTGTGTGCTTCAATGGCATGACTTACCGCCGGCAGCCGGTCTTCTGGAAATGTGGGGAAAAACTGTGTCAATACGCGGCAGGTTTCCTGCGCCGCCAGTATCGACGAGCGATGTCGGTCAGGATGGTTTTTCGGCAAGCTGATAAGGTCATGAAAATAGCAGGCTGTCAGCACCACCAGCCAGTCGATGGTTGCATCAGCACCCAGCTGTTGTGACGTCATCCACACACGACGAAAATGAAAGATGTCATGGGCTGCATCCTGCCCGAGGTGATTTTCACGTAACCATGCTTCAAATTGCGACTGCCAGTACTGTAAATCCATGCTATTCCTCGCGAGCGCTACGGCCATATATACACCGTATAAATTAACCCACCCATTCTATAACATCAAATGATTAATCATTATGGACCAGGACCAGAATCTAAAAATTATAAATACAATCAACATTAACATATTAAATTTATATAAAATCAAAATTCAATATAATTAACATCAAACTCATAACCTGATGATAAATAAATCATTTACATGGTAAATATGAAACACGTAAACATATTAAATAAATAACAAAAACCCAAACAGAAATATTTTGAAATCTTTTAAATAGATTTGTTACACGTTATATTTTAAAATAAATGAACTTCATAGAATAGTATCAAAACGTAGTCTTTTGGATAGAACTACATATTCACATCAATTATTATCATAAGGGAATACATAATGAAAAGAAAAGCTCTGGCACTTCTTCTCCCGGCATTATTAGCTGCAGGCGCAGCAAATGCGGCAGAAATCTATAATAAAGATGGCAACAAACTGGATCTGTACGGCAAAGTCGATGGCCTGCGTTATTTTTCTGATGACGCTGGCAGCGACGGCGATCAGACCTATGCGCGTCTGGGCTTTAAAGGCGAAACCCAGATTAACGATATGCTCACCGGCTACGGTCAGTGGGAATATCAGGTTATGGCCAACAATGCTGAAGGCGAAGGCGCAAACTCCTGGACTCGTCTGGGCTTTGCCGGCTTAGGCTTTGGTGAAAACGGTACCTTCGACTACGGCCGTAATTACGGCGTGGTCTACGACGTAGAAGCCTGGACCGATATGCTGCCAGAATTTGGTGGCGATACCTACACTCAGACCGACGTATATATGACCGGCCGCACCAACGGCGTGGCAACCTACCGTAACAAAGGTTTCTTTGGTCAGGTAGAAGGTCTGAACTTTGCTCTGCAGTATCAAGGTAACAACGAAAGCGCGGGCTCCGGCGAAGGTACCGGCAATGGTGAGAACCGTAAATTGGCGCGTGAAAATGGCGACGGTTTCGGTATGTCCACCTCTTACGATTTCGACTTCGGTTTAAGCCTGGGTGCTGCATATTCCAGTTCCGATCGTACTGACAACCAGGTTGCACGTGGCCGTGGCGACAGTAGTCATGCCAATAGCTATGCTGGCGGTGAAACCGCTGATGCGTGGACCATCGGTGCAAAATATGACGCTAATAACATTTACCTGGCGGCCATGTATGCTGAAACTCGCAATATGACTGCATATGGTAAAGGAGATGGATTAGAAGGCGGTATTGCCAACAAAACCCAGAACTTTGAAGTAACCGCTCAGTACCAGTTCGACTTTGGTTTGCGTCCTGCGGTTTCCTTCCTGCAATCTAAAGGTGTTGACTTAGGCGGCTGGGATCACAATAGCAATGGCACCCCTCGTTACACCGACAAAGATCTGGTCAAATATGTGGATGTTGGCGTGACTTACTACTTCAACAAAAACATGTCCACCTATGTTGATTACAAAATCAACCTGCTGGACGAAGACGACAACTTCTATGCAAGTAATGGCATCGCAACTGATGACATCGTTGCCCTTGGTTTAGTCTACCAGTTCTAATTCTGCTCAATACGCAGCAAGCCCGCTTCATATGAAGCGGGCTTTTTGTTTATACGAAGCGTATTTTCGCGCCAGGCAGGCAATACAGAGACAAACTTGTGAGGATATTCAAAGAAAAAACATCGGTGAGACCTGCCGTGAGAGGAATTGAGTTAACCGTTTGAATAATGGCGGCTAGAGGAGGACTTTCTCCCTTGGTGGAGTTGCCCCACTCCGATTTTCGTGACCGCTGATAGGGGCAGAGAAATCCGCGCCAACTCTGCACGTCTAATCCACCAATCTGATTAACGTCAGCGATGGCGATGTGGAAGTGATCGTAAAAGCCAACAACAAAATGATAGGCTTTCCACAGTGGCAGAAGGACGGGTACTTTAAATGAGTAGGGTGTAATGCCTCTTGTCGCGTGCCAGGTAGCACCCACACTAGTTATATTCTGGAATTTATCAGTCAGCCATTCAGCCACCCAGGCGTTTAAATGGTTAAAATAAATAACATATACCTTGCTGAATTAATTTTAATATGTCTTAATAGCGACATCGGTTTGGAAAACAGACCTTATGAAAGCAGTCCTCAGTTCAAGAGCTATCTACAGATATCCCTTCTTCATGAGTCTTCTCCTAAGTGCCAAATAAGTAACTCTCTAAATACAGGCCATCGTCGCCGCACTTATGTGGCTCATAAATTAAGGAAATATCTATGTCTAATAAAATGACTGGTTTAGTAAAATGGTTTAACGCAGATAAAGGTTTTGGCTTTATCACTCCTGATGACGGCAGCAAAGATGTATTCGTACATTTCTCTGCTATCCAGAGCGACAATTTTAAAACACTTGATGAAGGTCAGAAAGTCTCCTTCACCATTGAAAATGGCGCTAAAGGCCCTGCAGCTGGAAACGTCACTCCACTGTAATGCCCGCTAGTTATCAGTAGTGCTTACGATAGCGATGAAGGCAATAGTCTGAGTAGTTAATCTCTACTGATAATAAAATGAACCCGCCCAGTGCGGGTTTATTATTAGTGTAATTATAATAACACTGGCACTCTATATTATTGCATGGCTTAATAATTTAAATTTTTAATCCAGATAATGCGGCGAATATATTTCATTCATATATTACCAGCCTCATTACAGACTATACCTGTAGTTTATTTGCCAAAAGAAATTGTATTCCAAATAATTTCAAAATCGTCATGTATCGTTATAATCCCTTGCAGCAGGAAATCCCTATGTCCACTCGTAAAAAAAATACAAACTAATCGTAATTACTTAGTCAAATGCACATGCCCAAGTTGTTCAAAAGATTCAGAACATAGTTTTAGTCGTGTCCAAAAAGGTTCTCAACTTGTCTGCCCGTTTTGCAGTACTTTGTTCAAGTCATTAAAATGATGCAGATGCCTTCTTGCAGATAGGATGAGCGTTAAATTAATTAAACGCCCTCACATATAACAATGTTTTTAGGCAAATAAAAACTCAAAGCAATGATGCTGCTGTAGACCGTCTGAGCATAAGCGCTCTTTACTGTTTATGCAGCCCATTAACGGTTACTTTTATACTGTGCATACGGGAGGTCTGCGCTTCTGCACACCTGTAAAGATGTAAAAGTTACCAGCCTGATTTTAAAAGGTTTTTCCTCCAGAAAAGCTTACAATTCTACCTTCTCAGACCTAACGCCTTAGCTATATTGCCGATCGCGTATATCTATTTATCACAAAGTATTACTTTAGAAGCAGCGGGACCTTTGTTACCGTTATAAATTGTGTACTCCACCTTCTGTCCTTCAAACAGGGTTTTAAAATGATCGCCCTGAAGTTCCGAAACATGAACAGAGATATCTTTGCTTCCATCAAGCGGAGAGATGAAACCAAAACCTTTGTCTTCCTTAAACCATTTTACCAAGCCTCTGATTCTTGAGGACATAATTACTCCAATTTCACATGATGAAGGGAACAACAAACGTATAGACTAAAAAAAGTATCAGCGATAGTACCTGGTAATGAGGACTGGCCGATAAAATGTTTACGTTTGCTGTATATCGAAATGATGAGTTCATTAAGGCACGGACAGTGATAATAAGCAAAATATTCTTTGCCGTTCGACTCTCCCGGTATTGTAGCAGTCAACTGATCTTTTAGCTGGCTGGAAATATTTTCAGAGTAGCGGGCTGCGATAGAAAAGCCCGACAGCGACCAAAATCAGCCTACGAGATCAGCAACCAGTACGGTAATCGGTACATGTACAAAGGTTTTAACGAAATGAAGGTATAGACAAGAAACCATGCAGGCCAAGTGTCAGGCATTTTGACCGATTTCACCTTTCATGACCTTAAGGCTAAAGGGATTTCAGATTACGAGGAGATAGTCGAGATAAACAGCTTTTTTCTGGACACAAGACTTAAGGACAGGTGCTCATCTACGACAGAAAGGTCAAACTTTGACCGACACTGAACGCCCCTTTACCGGAGAATATTCCAAGTAATTCCAAGTGTGATGTGTGTCCTTGAATGATGGGGCTGTAAGTGTTTGAATT
>NZ_SZXN01000036.1:0-26864 GCF_005281195.1 Citrobacter sp. wls613 | reverse complement strand
GGTAGAGTTGCCCCTACTCCGGTTTTCGAGACCGATTTCATTGGTAATATTTTCAATAACTTAACTTTTCTTGCTGGTATATCCACAATATTTCCACTTCATAAAATTCAACTAGTTACGCGTTTATCCATACTTAATATACCAACACTTTCTGAGCTAAAACCTATAGTTCAAAGTACAACCTAGAGGTGAGACTGTGTGGAAGATATTCCCAGTCAATGACGCGTGAAGCCTAACTCGGCCAGCTCTCTGATGAAGCCGAACATGACATTACATACAATTTTGAACCAACTCGCAGATTGAATGCGGCAAGATATCAAAATCCTTCTGCAGTTAAATTTATATAGCTCGCGGTTACACGTGTTATATAGAATGCGAAAACAATGAAAATAAAGTGTTAAATGTTAAGGCAAATTGGCATCCTCGACTAATTTTGTCAATTTATCTATAGATAGTGGCTTTGAGTAATACCACCCTTGGACACCGCACTCAGGGAACATTTCAGTTAAATATTTCACCTGAGTTGATGTTTCTACACCTTCGAAAACGACTTTGTGAGTTATATCTTTAAAAATCTCCACCAACCCTGACAATACATTATTATTTATAGAGCATTCATCGATAGAATCTGTAATTGACTTATCAATTTTAATTTCATCTATTTGTAAATTTGATAGCCAGTTTAAATTTGAATGACCAGTCCCGAAATCATCAATAGCTATTGATATACCTTTATTATTAAATAAAGAAATAACCTTTTGGAGGGAATTTATTTCCGCGCTCTGCCTTTCTGTTAACTCCATCATTATCATACCTGGTTTTATATTTGATTCATCAATCATCTGAAACACTTTTTCTTGAAATGATTCCGACAGAAGGTCTTGAGAACTAACATTAATGCTTATAAAAATATCAAATTCCTCAGAAAGAGACATGGTTTGCTTTACTACCATTCGAAATACAAAATCACTTATTCCCTGGATTAAACCATGCTTCTCTGCAATAGGGATAAAAATATCAGGAGGAATGCTACCAATATCATGATCATCCCATCTAATTAGTGCTTCCACACCAACAATTTTTCCGGTTTTTATTTTATAAATAGGTTGATACACAAGATATAATGATTCGCTTCTTATCGCATTTTTTAATCTTGAAACTAATGATTGCTTACGTGCAACTCTTTGATTATAAAAACCACCCAGAAGAACACCAGTTACAATAGATGTAAAGGAAATCAACAACATCGTTAACCAACTATCGAAACTCATCCACGGAAATTTAACTCCCCCCATGACACAGATATTATTATTTTTATTACAGCTTTGCGTGGTAATAAGTCCTAGTTGGTAGGATTTATCATGCTGAGCCTCTTCAAGAAGATCGACCTGCTCACCAAGTTTGAACAAATGAAGCGAATGATCTCTGTCACCTACAATTGCAGAAAACCCCTTCTCTTCATGGTCTGTAACAAATCTATTAAATGCAAATGGTGAAATCGTTATGGCTAATTTTTGATTGCTTAGCAAATCAGCTTTTACATTATTTTCCAGTAACACACCAAAAAACCAAGTTACATTGTCCTTTTCAACTTTTCTATCATAGATATTGAGAAGCAATGGTGCTGGCAACACTCCCCATAAAGCACTACATATGACTGCACCATTTGAAATAAATGATATATCTTTTATAAGAGCATAGGGCCATAAGGCCACTCTTAGAGCATGAAGTTGTAGTTCACTACAAGGACTATAAGCATTAAATATTTCATAACTATCATTTATTTTATCAATCTGTTGAATGAGACTAACACTTCTATTCAAAACTCGTTCTGTATATGATGCAATCCTCTCCTTGTATATATAATACATTGAAATCTCAGACAATGAGAAAAAAATAAAAAATGAAAACGTGATTGATATCACATAAGGCTTAATTCGTTTTAAATTGTGGTTATTCTTCACACCGACCTCTTTATATGCCTGACCCTATGTAACAACATACATTCTACTATCTGTCGTGAATCAAATACATACAGTTAAAACAGATTATCGGCTAAAACAAATATATCTTTATGTTTTTTATTAGAAAAGAACGTTATAAAATAACGCAAAACCACATCCAAGTTAGATTTGTGTTTGCATTTTAGCCAAATAAGTGGCACTTCATCTTGTATTCATAGGTCTAATGTAAAGGATGTAATTCTAAGGGAAATAAGTGTGAAACCGCGCCTTTTCCCGATACTGGTACTTGGGTAAAACCGATGATGACACTGCCGGCGATCAACACTGACACCAGCAAGCACGAGAAGGAACAGATTAGCCGTACTGTTCAGGAAATGTTTGAAGAAGCTGATATGTGGATGGTTTCAGATTAAACGCCTTGAACCTTGATATTGCTTAAGTACAATCCGCCGTGACTGGCAATCATTCAATACTCGCACTATCGAACGTTCGCCAGTCCGCCGCAGCCCGTTCTTGCATACGACGACGCGGTGGCGTCTTCTCAACACCGCGCAGGAAATTTTTTGTATAGCGTTGACACCCCTACATCATAAATTATAGCCACACGTTTTCGTGACTCTCCAGCAGCAATCAACCTTCCAGCCTGAGCCCACTCTTCAGCAGTTAACTTTGGCCGTCTGCCGCCGATCCGACCATCTTCGCGCGCAGCTGCTAAACCAGCCCGTGTTCGCTCAACAATAAGCTCTCTCTCCATCTCCGCAAGCGCTCCCATGACATGAAAGAAAAAGCGTCCCATCGGTGTGGAGGTATCTATACTGTCGGTCAGGCTACGGAAGTTTATGCCGCGTTCCCTCATTTCTTCGACCAACACGACAAGATGCCGCATACTACGACCGAGACGATCCAGCTTCCAGACCACCAGCGTGTCACCTTCTGATAATGTTCTGAGCACCTTTTTTAAGCCTGGTCGGTCTGACGTTTTTCCACTTATCTTGTCTTCGAATATCAGCTCACATCCTGCACACTCAAGCGCGTTTCTCTGCAATGCTGTGTTCTGGTCATTTGTTGAAACCCGTACATAGCCTATCAGCATGATTAATCCCTTCGCTAAAAGCCTGGATCATGCCATTTGCACCTGAAATATTCATTTTTGTAAACGTTGGTTTAGTAGAAACCATAAATCGCGCTGCCGGGGCACTGCAAAAATCTGGCGATCACATGACTGGTGGTCTGACATTCGATAATGACTCTATCCTTGCCTGGGTTAGAAACACGGATTTTGCGAAGATCGGGTTCAAAAATGAATCGGATTCAGACGCTGATTCTTATATGTGGTTTGAAACAGGTGATAATGGGGACGAGTATTTCAAATGGCGTACTGTTGCAGGTAATACAACCAAAGACCTTATGACGCTTAAATTGGGTCTTTTGAATGTTCTCGTTGGCGCTGTTATTAATGGGAGCCTGGGAATTGGAACAACGAACGCCCTCGGCGGTAACTCAATTGCTTTGGGCGACAACGACACCGGTTTTAAACAGAATGGTGACGGCGTTCTTGATGCTTATTCCAATAGTCGTCAGGTGATGAGAATTGTTCCTGGTGCTGTGCAGATATTTGGCTCAACGGGAAGCTGGATTTACATGCGCGAGCAGATTTGTTTTTCCAGCGTTACACCTGTTGATAAGGACGGTGCATCGGCAATTGTCAGGCAGGAACACCCTGACAGACATTTTATTCTTGGCGGGTTGGGTAATCATCAGTTCGGCATTTACATGATAAATAAATCCCGTACAGAAAATGGAACTGATGGGCAAGCTTATCTGGATGAAAATGGGCACTGGCAATGTGGGGGGCAGATATTTCCTGGCAGCTACGCAAACTTTGATGCTCGTTACCAGTCAAGGGATAATTACGCAACACAAGCCTGGGTATTACAAAACTTTGTCCAGAATATCGACCTGACTGCACCGGCTGAAGTTGGATTCCGGGATGGTTGGGGATATCCACGTGGGACGGATGGCGCAGCTATGTACAACTTTAATATGGTTGGTGGGAGCAGCAACGTCGGTAATTTCATCGTTCGTTATACACGAAAACAGGTGAATAACACCTGGTATGTGATTAATTAAAGGTAAATAAAAATGCAACGCTTCGGCAAATTCACCCCATATACACCAGACACTACGGACAGGCCAAAAATTATAGATGGTCAGAACGTAATGTTTTTACGTGATGAAAAGGGCAACGACTGGTATGACGTTATTGAGTTATTTGATGAATCCACAACGCTAAAAATCGGCTATGACGATGATGGTCGCGTGAGAACATTTTCGACGAATATTCATGCTCTTTTCCCGGTTAATCTGAGCGTAGTAGAACTTCCGGCGACAGAAGCTAATCTGCGCGTCAAATTGGGTGCTGACTGGTTTTATCAGGACGGTAAATTGCAGCAAATCTGTGATTATCTGGCTCAAGCAGAAGCGGAACGCGACCGCCGCATGGCTGAGATGACAGCACGTATTGACTGGCTGGAAGCTGCGCAAAAAGATGGAGATATCTCAGCCGAAGAGGAAACAGAACTGGCGGCGTTACGGGCCAGTCGCACTAAATTGCGCCGCCTTGATTTGTCTTCAGCTCCGGATATTAACTGGCCTTAATATCCGGGAGCAGAGGCCACTCAGGTTTTGACGTATCAATACGCATAACCTTCACCCTGTATTTTTTCCATTCTGACAGTGCGGCGGTTTCTTCTTCCGTCGCCATTCCTTCATCGACAGCATCTTGCAGTGGCGCAATAGCGACAGCAGCGGCAGACAATAGCTCGGTCTTCTTCGCTTCAGCCTGTGCGCGTAATTCCTCTTGCGAATATTGGCGTGGCTTAATTTCTCCGTTGTCGAATACCCACCCACCAAAAATATCTACATTCTTGTTCTCTTCTGTAATATCAACTTCAACGATGCTAAAATCACGCGGGTAAATGCTTGAAACATCCTTACTAATACTGCGAATAATACCTGTTTCATCATAAGCAATTTTCAACGTATCAGGTGAGAAATCAGCCTGGGATTTATACCAATCCCTTCCATCTTCTGAAATGTAAAACTCAACATTATGTTCCTTGATAAGAAACAGGCTATCTTCATCATCTGGTATGTATTTTTTAAGGTTTTTAAGATGCTGCATTTTATTTTTGCCTTTTATTCAGTGATATTATACCAATTGTTGTTAATCTGTTTTTGAACATATCGGACAAGCAGGCCACCAACGTTAGAACTCCCCCCAACCATCCATATAGCTGTCGCAAATGCGCTGTCATTGCCGGACCATCCGTTCCCGTCCCAAAACTTGCGTTCTTGCGCTGCACTGACACGAATATTCTGAACAAAGTTCTGTAATACCCACTGCTGCGTGGCATAAGCCGATAAATCTGTGGCTGGCGGCGGGTTTGCCGTACTGTAGTCGATAACCCACGGAGTCTGTTCTGACATGTCTCCATTCCATGTCTGGCGATGGGCACTTGCCCCTGTATGCGTGAAATATTGCTGCAGCCATATATTCCCTGAACGTGCAACGAACATAAACCCATAGCTATATAGCCTGTTACCATTTGGGTATTTGGGAAAATCAGCTACCGTTTCAGGTTTATCAAGACTCACCAACCACCACCCCGGCGTGGATGCAGAAGCCATTGTGCCGTTATTTACAATTTTTCCAATGGGATCTTTGGGAATGGCACCAATATCTGCGGCGGTTGCCGGGATTTTTCGAACCTGCCATGTTCTTGAAGCGCCTTCCTGTATCCTCCACACCAAATAACTTACATTCGCGTTATATCTGGAAAATAAAAGTGTGCAGTCGTTATTTGAATCACGGATACCGACAACATTCACATAAACATATGTATTAGCAAATTCAGGCATTCCCGAAGGGAAATTAATCGCTGAGTTGGTTTCAATAAACAGAGTTTCCCCGGCAGTAAACCAATACTGATTAAAATCAAATCCTCGAAGGGCGGGAATAGTTCCTTTACCTAACCCTCGATCCCCTACTTTCAGTACGCGCCCGGTAGTATCGTCAGTTGTTGACGTTGTTAGTGTTGCGGTTGCTGCTGTACCGAGTTGAAGGGCATTACGCGCCTGTGTTTTGTCCGGGATGTCATTCAGGTTCTGATCTTTTTGCAGCGATCCGGCAGCGCGATTTATCGTCTCTACCAAACCAAGGTTTTGTAGAAATAATGCGACATTAGGAATATCACCGCCGTTCCGGTCTTTAGCCAGTCGCGCATTCGCATTATCCATTGCGATCTTAACTGCTGCCGGGGTGGAAGCCTGCGTTTCACTGGTGTTATTCACCGCACTGTTAAGTTGTACAAGCCCCTTTTGTTGTGTCGTGCCATCAAGGACACCAATGGATTCACGCGATGTTTTTTGTGCCTCAGCACCGCGTGCTTTTATCTCTTTCAGGTTCTGATCAATGCGCAGGAATAACCCGTCGCCTGTTGCAACATTCAGCGTGATATTTGAGGTGTCTGATACCGCCAGGCGAAACTGCATATTAACGCTGACACCGCCAACAGGCTTATCGATCGATGGGCAGTTTGCCACCGCGTAAAGCTCCCCGGCGTCAGTCATTAAACCGACTTCGCGAACGGTAAATCCGCCAATCCCGGTCGGCAGGACGATTTTCGCCATTAGCTGTGTGGACTGTTCCGGGGACACCACCAGCTCGGCAATATCGCCCCGGTACGTTTCATTGATCAACCGGATTTGTGCCGGATCGGGTTTGACCTGCTTGCCATTACTGTCACCCACCACAAAGTGAGTCAGTACAATCAGGCGACCACTGGCAAGCGCCTCTGCCTCCAGTTCTTTACCCCGGTTAGTGATAATTGAGTAGTAATCAGCCATGAGATTCCCCGGCAAAAATGTCCACATCGATATGCGCTGTTGTCGCACCCGAAATATAAAAAGCCCCGTCCATACCCACATTCGCCATCACATCGATTTTGCTCAGATAACTGCGCAGGTTCTTGGCCCGCTCGGTAAGCTGGCGGATCTGATGATAGAGAGCGTCACTGACCCCCTCACTGCTCTGTACTTCGATCCGGAAGGTGTAAGGTTCAGCGCGCGGCGTGTCTTCCCACCACTCAACCACGGTCGTGGGCAGGTTCACAGACCCGAGAGAACGGCGTACCGCCCCGGCCGTTCCCCTGTGCTGATGCACATATGCGGCATCTTTTATCACCTGTCGCTTCTGCGCCTCCGTCCAGCAGTCATCCCAGAAATCAACGGCATGCTCCCAGGCCAGCCAGGGGAGAAGATGCGCCGGACAGGTGTCAGGATTTTTGGACTTGCGCACCATGTTGGTATCGAGAGTGGCGATTTGCTCAGCGCTGGCCTGCTCCTGCGCCCGCTCTTCATGAAATGCGCCAGGAGGAAGCAGAGATCGAAACTTAGCCGTCATTGCTGCTTACCTCCCTGCGGGTGACATTAATGGCGGTACACCAGGGGGCTTTACCCGGTTCCGCTTCCAGATCTGCCACCGGAGAAATCAGCCTTACCCGGACCACACCGGATTGCTGCAGCGAGGCATAAATAGCAGACAGCGGGATGACCGTTTTAATCCGATGAGAAAGCGTGGTGTATGACCGTAAAACATCGATGGCATTATTCAGTACCGTACTGGCATCCGGTCCTTCCGGAATTTCCAGCTCCGCCGTAACGGCATAGTTTGCAATCGTGGCACTTTTAACCGTCACATAGTCCGTTAACGGGCGAATTTCATCCGCATTCAGCGTGCTGTTAACCTTATCAAGCAGGGGTTGCCCCGCTTTTCCATCCCCGGTACGTGACAGGACATAGACATCAACGTAGCCTGGCCGGTTATGGGTTTCAGGCCCATAGGCATCGGCATCCAGAACATCCGTATCGGCCGACTTAGCATGAAAGCGATATGCGTTACGCGCGCCTGCTGTATTCAGTTGCGCCCATGAAAGCTGGATACGTTCACGAAATGCCGCATCGTCTTCCAGTTCAGGCTCCACGGGCGGTATGGCAAGCGGATCGCCGGGCTTAATCACCTGCCGTTTAACGTTGAATGCGGCACCTATCTGATCAAGGTCTGCCTCTTTTGCACTCGCGAGAAATACCGCCCGCACGGCATCATTAACCCGCTGGAACGCCAGCGTCAGCTGGTAGGCATTCACCTCCCCCTGTTTAAACGTCGGATCGGATTCCACCAGCGCATCAAACTGCTTATCAAGTTCCCGCAGGCGCGCCAGCCACCGGGTGAATATTTCATTCGCATCCGGCACCACAATGGCATCCGGTACGTCCAGTTCGGACAGGTTGATCACGTCATAGCTGCTTGCCATAAATCGTTATGTCTCCCGTTCTGACAGGTAAATTGGTTTCCTTGTTGATCCCCTCGATATCCAGCACACAGCCGGACTCCCCTTCAGGAAAGGAAACAAGCACACGTGTTACCTTCAGCCGTGTCTCCCACCGGGCCAGTGCGGTCGCAGATGCGGCGATTATTTGTAGTCGGGTCAAATCATCCCGTGGGTTATCCACCAGCGAAAACAGATCACTGCCATAGTCACGGACAAGAACCCGGCTCCCGATGGGAGTGGTCAGAATGTCGCTGACGGACTGGCGCAAATGGGCGACGCCGGACAGGCGTTTTCCGGTCCGGTTGTTTACACCGTTCATGATTAAATTCCGTTGCTGAGTCGCCGGATGGCGTAAGGGTTAACCGAAGTAAGACGGGCCTTTTTTGTCCTGCTTTTCTGATTTTTTCGAAGCCGCTGCGGGTTTACGAATATCCACGACAAGGTTATAGGTGTAGCTGAATCCCGCTGACGTCAGAGAAAATACCAGAGACTCAACCACCCAGGCCCGATCCTCACGGGAGCCAAAACCGGAAGTCGACACACTTGCTTCTGCTGTCAGCGGAACATGTTTGGGGCGACATGGCCCCGTGAGCGTCATTTTCTGCTCGTTACGCTTCGCCTGTGTTTTCCTGGATTTTGCCTGTTGCTCGGCGGTGTTTTTCTCCGACTGGGTATAGGGATTGGTCATCGCCGGGCCATCATGTTCAACGGAGGAGGTCTTTGTCGTGCCGTCCTCCTCGTCGTAATAACGCACACCGATTTTCTCTTTGGCTTTTCCTCCGCTCCCCGTAGCTTTCCCCGTCGAACTCCCCCGCTCACCTTCACTGTAGGACCAGTTTGATACTTCATCCGGTGTGATGGAGATCCCGCCAGTCTGTTTCCCTGAAGCCGTTGCGGTGGCTCCCTGTTGCAAAAAAAGCCAGTAACCTCCAGATGGTTTACTCACTGCGTTGTAGTCACGCGCAAGCCTTGCGAGCAGGTTGGCATCTGATTCCGCCACCTGATCAATATGGTTGATACGAATATCTTTCAGCGCGTCGGCCACGCGGGGAATAAGCCCATTATCGGTGGCCACTGTTTTGACAATATCGGCAAGGGGAAGGTTATCCCAGCTCCGGGTTTTCTGGCTTGTCACATCTCCAGGTTGTTTCTGAGCGTTCATCGGCGCGGCGGTCGCATAAAGCTCAATACGCCTCGGCGGGCCGCTGCTGGAAACACCACTGACAACAAACCAGCCTTTATCGATTAGTTGATCATTGAATCCCAGAGCGACCCGAAGCCGGGCGCCTTTGGTAGGTAGTGCCAGTGTTTCAGAGATGAGGCTGATTTTCAGTTCATCGGCTTTTGCTGTTGCCCCACCATAATCCGTCAGGGTCAGTTCACTCAGGCATTGTTGCAACACCCGGGTTATATCTTTCCCTTCGGCCTGAATGCTGAAGGCCGGCGCATATTCCGGCATCGCTGTCTGATCTGCCATATCAATCCCATAAACTGAATGGCGATTCCGCTACGGGCGTCACCAGATCCGGCAGTGTGATATACAGGCCGGAAGGATACATAGCCCCCTGATCCGCCAGCCCCTGATTGGCTTCAAGAACCTGAGTCACTGAGTCTGAAAGATTTTCAGTACCGTAATGCACGGCACAAATTGCATCCAGTACATCTCCGTCACGGGTTTGATAGATCGTCGGCATAGTGTTTTAGCGTCATCGTCCAGTTTTTGTTTCGGTGACCACCACCCGGTAAAAACTTACTCGTCGTGTCTGAAAAGTCGGTCACCACCCACCACCCCAGCACATCGCCTTCTCCGCTGACAAGCTGCTGGGGTTTCGCCTGATCGGCAAGATCAAATAAATCATTCACCCCATCCACCCCTTTACGGAAAAAGGCGTGGGACTGCCCTTCAAGCCTGACGGTACGCCCGGGCTTTCCGGTGTACTGAAGAAGGTCCTGTTTGCCGATGCGTTCCTGTTCACTCCAGCGCCAGCTGGCCTCACGGGTAAGCTGATGATAAGCCGCTGTATCAATCGAAAAGGCGAAACTCCCCAGCATCATCATCACACGGGCTTCCTGCCCACCCCGTAATGCGCCTGCACCGCGCTGGCCGGAATCTTCAAATATCGGGATAATTTCACTCACCAGACAAGTCCCCCATCCAGAAGGCTGTTATCACCATTGAAGGCAGAATTGTTTTTCGTCACCGTGGTCACTTCATCGGCAATGGCTTTCTCATCCTGTCCCGGCGCGGCATTAATTTCGAAGTGGTACTCAAATTTGCGGTTATCGGTTATCTGCCGTGATGGCGGCTGCTTATCCAGTACATCCATTTTCTGAAGCAGGCTTTCCCAGTAACCGCCCGTACTCTCGTCTTTCAGAATCACAGGCTCAGCAGGTAATCTGTCTGTTGCAGTAGCATGTCTTTCCTGCTGCCCGGCGGGAAGAAGGGAAGCGTTTGAATATTTATCCCAGACACCAGCACTGCTTTCCGGCTCATCGTTAATGGTTTGCGCTGCATGCTCCTTGTTCTGCTGTAGCGCTACATTCCAGTTTAAAAGCGAGTCGCCGCCTTCCGGTGACAGATATTTATCAAGCGATTTGTTAAATGTTTCATCATCAGAATCAAAGCCAAACAATCCCCGGGTGGATTCCCAGGAGTGCTTAACTTTTTGCGGCAGGTCCGGACGCTCTTTCAGTTGCTGGTCAAACCATTCCCCCTGTCCATTCTGGCTGGCCCTGAAACGCGCTCTTTCTACCCCATTTGCCGCAAGCGTTTTTAGGACGTCACGCTGGTCATTACGGTCATCCGGCAGCAGCCAGGACAGTTTTTTAGCCAGCGCATAAATAATTTTGCCGACAAAAACCACCCCCTGCCCGAACGACAGAACGCCGGGATAAAGGTCATTTCGCAGGAAAGTCACAATGCGCTTGATCCCGCCACCTTTGAACCAGTCGGCAAGATCATTCGTCAGGTTACGGATATCCGGCGCCAGTTCATTTCCCAGTTGCCCGGAAATTTCTGCGACCGCAGAAGAGAAAACAGTGCGGAGATTATTGATAGCCTGATTACCCGCAACCGCCCCATCAGCCCCCTCTTTGGTCACAAGGTTGTAGCGCCGCTGTTCGTCCATCAGGTCGCGGTAGCTCCGGCCGGACTGCTTGATAAGCATCAGCAGTTTGCTCGCTTCCCCGCCAAAAAGAGAATCCAGTGCGAAGGAGGCTTTCGACTCGTCCTGAAGGCTGAGCGCCCGTTCAACAATTTTGTCGAACTGCGCCATATCGCTGAGCCCGGCAAAATCCCCCGCTTTGAACCCGAGCGTTTCAAACGCATCCTGCAGCGAGCCCTGCTTACCGTTCTGTTTATACTCCCCGGATTTGTGCAGATACTCTTCAAAGAGATCGCCAATGTTTTCCGCATTCATGTCGTACTGCTTCGCCAGAGAATCCCAGGCATTAAACGTGGCCACGTCCACGCCGTAACTTTTTGCGACATTAGTGCGGGTTGCCGTTTCAGCATTGGTGGCAGCTGGCGCTATCAGTGTGCCAAGTGCTGAAGCCACCACACCGCCACCGCCAATAGCCAGCCCGGACCCAAACATCCCGCCCACCTGCCCGGCGATCCCAAGACCGCGCCGGAACAGACCTTTACCGGCTCCTTTGAATGCCTGAATGCGCTGTGCTTTTTGCATCTGTACATTCAGTTTCTGCTGCTCCGCCTCCGTTTTGCGGATTTCCCTGGAAACATCGGTATAGCGGCGCTTCAAATCCCCCAGGCTTTCACCGGCCAGTTTGGCGCGTTTGATTTCTGCTGCCAGTTTAGTCTGATCTTTTGTCAGTCGTTCGGACTGCTTTCCGACATCTTTCAGGCTTTTTTGCAGACCATCTGCAGATCGTTTCCATGAATTATCCAGGTTTCCGCCAAAGGTAATGACGGCCTTAAGGTTCTGGCTTATTCCGCCCACGGTTTATCGTCTCCAGTTCGTCGGTCAAAAAATCAGAGAAAGTGCTGAACGGCATATCGAGGTATTCCGCCATCGGAAAATGCAGTCGCCGCCCCAGAAATCTTATTGCCCGGAGGAGCCCGCCTTCGGTCGCTTCGCGGGCGGGAGCATAAAAACGTTAAAGGCATCCAGCAGCTGTGAATAATCTGCCGCCGTCATCAGCCAGAGATCCTGTTCACTGAGATTGCACAGCAACGCAATCATGCGGGCTTCTTTCTCTTCTTCGTTGCCGCGGTCTTTGGCATGAGTGATGCGATCACGAACCAGTGGTTCACGCATGGTGACTTCATTGATCACAATCCCGCTATCAAGTGATACGGGGGAATACAGTTTTATAACGCGGGTTTCACCAGGAAAGCTCATAATGTGCTCCATAAAAAAACGGCCCACAGGCCGTTACAGTGGTGGGATAACAGTAAAATCAGAGACGCACTTTGGCAGCCAGGCCAGAAAGCACATCAACGCCATTTACCCGGCGGGCGAAACGCTCTGTATCGATGGCGAACAGTTCGCGCCCGTCCAGTGACTGACGGTAGTAGCTGACCGCAATATCAACCGTTACGGCATTTTCGGAAAGCGTATCCTTACTGCGCGCATCCGGCGTGACGGTCTGTACAAACCCCTCGATTTCCTCAACCGTACCGCGCGCAGTGCCGTTACCGAGATAGCCCTGATAAGCCGTAAAGCGTGAACGGCTGCCGCTGACAAAACCAAAGCTGGCCAGCATATCCGTATCTATCCCATAAAATTTAACCTGACAGGTCAGTGCTTCCATGCCGTCATCAACCGGGGTGGGCGCATCCTGTGCGCCGGTACGCAAATCCGTTTTAACAATAGCCAGAGACGGCGGCGTAAATTCATGCGCCCCCTGAATACGGATCCCCTGCCGGAAGAAGGTCCAGACGCGTAGTGTGTTTTTATCGCTCATGCTGCAAGCATCTCCTCAAGCGCATAGTTATTGTTCACCCGGACGCGCAGGCTGATAAGTTCAGTCGGCGATTTCGGACCAAAGTCATAGTTGATGTACAGGACACCCGACGCCATGGTTTCCGCGGTGTTCAGTTCTTCATCCAGCCAGGCCCGCCCACCGAATATGGCGCCAAGACCGACCAGTTGTCGCATATAGGCATTGATGGTGCCGATAATGTCATCCGCATTTTCCCGGTCCAGTGGGCGATCAACATACTCCAGCATGGTTTCCTGAATGCTGTCCTCAATAACATCAGCAGTACGGCGGACAGATTCAAAACGCCACTGTGGATTGGTAGCACACAGACGGTTCCCCCAGTGTTTAAAACCCGCCCGGCGGATAATGGTGGAAACGTTCTGCATGTTGAGCAGGTTTGCATCGCAGTTCTCATCCCCGAGGATAAATTCATCGATTTGCTCAACACCGAGGATGTTGTTGATGTCCTGGTTCGACTTGCTCCACCACCAGCCTTTTTCAAAGTCGATGCGGGCGCGTAACCCGGCAGCAAACGCAGAGTAAGGGCGATAAACCAGCTGGCCATCTGCATCGCTCGCCTGGACCCGCGGGCGCAACAGTTCAGTTCGTGCGCCATAGGACTGGCGACGCTGTACCACTTCCTGCAGCGTCGCACCGGAGGCGCAGTCAACATATGCAACGGCGCGCAATTTCCCGGCCACGGTTTCCAGCCCCTTACCAACCGCATCGTCCTCACTGAATCCCGGTGCAATCACAATACGCGGCTGGTACGTGGTAACAGATTTCGCTGAAGACAGGGTGCCGATCCCCTTCAGTACCGCAGCGCGTCGTTTTGCCACATCGTTTTCATCTGCCACACGCACCACCACCGTCAGCGCATTACGCTGATCGTTAATGTCTGTCAGTGCCTGTTTCAGCGTACCTTTTTCACCCAGGCGGGATAACAGCGTGGTGCCGACAACCGCCACCGGCGTATTGAGAGGAAAGGGTTCATCTTCCCCCCCCCGCTAATTGCAGGCTGAAGGGCTGGACAATCCCGTCACCGCGCCCGCTCGCACTGACTTTTGCGCCATCAACACCACCGACGGCTTCAGCAACGTCTCCGGGTTTAGCCGTGATAACACCGTGCTCATCACAACCCAGCGTGATTTTCAGTGTCAGCGATTCAGGATCCCAGCTTGCTGACGTCACAACCGCAGCAGGATTTTCGGCTGCCGGCTGTCCGGCCAGCACAGCGACATTGATGACATTGCCTTCCCGCCCCTTAATGGTTGCAGTGAAGTCGATAACGTTATCGAGAATGGGTGTACCGGATGATCCCGATGCGGCTGTTCCCCCCGACGCATCAGGTGCCGTTCCCACCAGGCCAATAATGGCGGTCTGAATCGTGGTAACCGCCACCGTACCCGAGGTGAGTTCAATAGTTTCAACGCCATGTAACTGAGACATGTTTTTTCTCCAGGCATAAAAAAACCTGCCGCAGCAGGTCACATTTTCTGATTAGGTTTATCGGTGAGCCCGCCGCTGTCGCCGCGGTGATCGTGGTTGTTAAAGACTTCACGTATCTTGCTCATGCTGCCGGATTTATCCGTTATCTCCTTTGACGCCCCGATATTCCCTGCAACCGACGTGTCAGCATTAATCCAGGTTTTGCCCTGAACTGTCAGGGTATCTGTAATTTCAACCGGACCATCCAGCGTGCCTTTACCGACAATTTTGTAAGTTCCACCATCAGCCAGCGTAATCGTCAGGGCATGCGCGTTCCTGTCATAACGGATCTCGGTCCCGTCGCTGTAACGGGTAATGTGTTCGCTGTCACTTCCTTCCGGCACCGGCAGCTTTCCTGTATTCCAGCCGGGAAACACCCGTCCGTTGTTGAGTTCTCCGGCTTCGGACAGGACCGTAACCGCATCCCCCACGGCATAAGGATTTGAATCCGCCCGGTTGGTTCCTGAAAACCCCTGGCACAACGGTAGCCAGGTCGTGATGATATCCCCCAAATCCACCCGGCATTTTGGGATGCGATCGTGCCTGACGGAATGGATAACACCGCGCCGGACAAGGTTAGCCAGTCTGCGCTGCAGGTCGCCTTCTATATCACTCATCGGGCTGAGCCTCCCAGATAAGCTGATAGTCATCCACGTGATTACGGCCCGTATCAGGTGCAGCACCCAGCCAGGCCTGCTGCAGAGGCATGCCATTGTGTGCAAAGGGATCACTACCAAATGCAGCCGCCTGGGTGAAAGAAATACGCCAGACCAGATAATCATCCATTCGCGGATCAAACTCATCACGTTCAGCCGTGGTGAATACCGCAGGCTCAATATGGCCCAGACCAAACTGCTGCCCGTCAATCCACTGGGTAATATCGGCCGCAGCGGTTCTGACAAAAATCTCAGGCTGATTCACACCCGATCCGGCGGCATCCACCACCACGAAGAGATCACAGGTTAAATTAACGCTCAGTTGCCCCTCATTACCTCCACCCTGTTCCCAGCTGTTAATCGAGAAATACACCGCGGGCGTGGTCAGGCCCGAAAAGCGGGGAACATTTCGTTCCGGATACGCACCGGCATCACGCACCCATCCGATTTTTTTTAATGCGTCAGTCACAGCATCGTGATACCGCCCCAGCAACAGTGGCTCGGCCATCGTTCGTTACCTCAGACAGAAATACGGGCTTTTACGCGCCCGCGAATGTCGGTTTCAAAGTGATGCATAAAAATCTCCATCGCTTCAGCAAATGCGTTGTCCTCGATGTAGTTCAGCATCGGTTCGTAGATATCCATTTCTGCTTCGCGTGTCCGGCGGGTCAGGGGATCGCGAATAACCACCGTCCGGCGATTATCCCGTTTTGAACGGGACACCTCCCCGTTTTCAAACGCCCGTTCGCTCAGCAGATTACCTTTCGGGGAAAATCCGGCGTTTTCTGCCTGGCGGCGCGCTTTAATAAAACGCCCCGAGTTTCGGTCACGCCGGGTATGGTGCGGTCGCAGCCGCCCGTTGATTCGTCCTTTAAGGTCTTTCACCTTAATGGCATTCAGCCCGAACCAGAGCCGGAAGTTATCCAGTTGCGATCCCCTGTCCAGACGAAAAGACAGCAGACGGCGCCGGACCAGATCCATACTGCGTGGGGCCAGCCCGTCTTTCAGATCCGCCATCGCTTTCTTTCGCAGCGTGGCGGCAGTACGTCTGAGCGCGCGCGAGTATGCTGCACGGAACTGTTTTTGCGTCGCACCGATACTGTCCGCAATTCGCCAGATAACATCCACATCAATATCGACGGGTAAATCCCGCCGCAGTCGAGACTCCCGCGCCATATCAGCTCCATTTATCGATCTGAGGCTGTGTTTTGCCGGGTTCCCCATATGCCAGCGTGACGCGGGTCCGCCCTTCTTCATCCGAGCCGATATGTGTCACCCGGTAAGGGATGGTATTGATAACCACACCGTCATGTTTTTCGAGACCGGAAATATCCGCAGTCATTGCACTGAACGCCGGGGAATGGTTCTGAATTTCCCCGCCGCCCGGTACACCCGACAGCGCATCCGGTGATTCAAAAATCACGGTCACCAGACGCGGGCCTTCACCCGTTTGCAGGCATGCAGGGACTTCTTCGGCAAACGCCCGGTTAATCCGGGCATCTGCTTTAGCCAAACGCTCCCGGAACCGGCTCATCAGAACCCCAGGCGAACGGCAACATCAGCATCATCTGCCTCAGCTGCTCCCCAGGCGGAACCAACAACCGGGTTTGGCGTTGCATCATCGCCTTTTGCCACCGTCAGCTTGCCGCCAGCCAGATACAGTTTCTGGCCTGCCGCAATTTCTTCTGCCGCTTTAGGCAGGACAAAAACACCGGCCATATGCAGTGTTCCCCACTCGCCAGCAGGAATATCGCTGTGTGCCACCCCGGCAATTCCGCCGACCGCCACCAGCGCACCGGATGAAACGGCATCAACACCCGCATTGTGATAATCCAGTGTGGTACCGTCCTGCTGATAGTTATTCGCCATGTTTTTTCTCCATAAAAGGAAAAGGCGACCAGCGCCGCCTTCAGGGATAAAAAAACCGCCAGGCGGCGGTCGTTATTTTTTGGTGACTTTAACCAGCCCGCGCCAGTCAAGCGGGGCCACACCCGCATCAATGCGCACCTTGAATGCGGCACCGTCCACAGTAAAGCCCTGCTGCTGTTCCAGATATGGCGTGTCGATACCGTCCAGATAGGCCACTTCAATGGTGTCGCGCCCCTGCGCAGCAGTCAGATAAAAATCCGTCGGGCTGCTGTCATCCAGGCGGGCCTCAGAAGCCACTGTCACAAAGTTCTGGATCGGGTTAACGATCCCGCTGTTCGCGTCTGCGCCCGGTACGCTGGCGGACTTAATCAGCTGGTTTGCCCGTGACTCAATTGCCACTGGCGTCAGCATGTAGGCCGGACGAATATTCAGACGACGATCGCCGGATTTTTGCAGCAGCATTGCCTTACGTGCAGTATCCAGCCCTTCAATACTCAGATCGGCTGCAACAAGGTTGCCATGATCGGCGTGGAACAACGGCTTACCGTCCGACATTTTCGGGTTGCTGGTCAGTACAGCCCAGACCAGATCGCCGACAGTGGCTCGCGCAGCAAGCCCCATTGCCTGCGGGATACGCGTCAGCATATCCAGGTCGTCGTTGATGATAGTCTGGCGGTCAATGCTGAAAAGCTCACCATAGGTGGCCAGTGCAATCGGCTCACCGCGATCTTTAATGGTGACATATTTATATTCCGCCCCGGCGCGAACCTTACGCAGCGACGCCAGTGATTCCAGGCCAACGCGGTGCGCGGTTTTGAAATCGGTCAGTGTGCCTTTACGGGTCCACTGTTCGAATGTTTCGCTGGCCTCATCCCAGCCAAGCAATGCCGCCTTATGCGCCACATCCATCAGGATATTGCCGAAATCGCTGCTGCTGTGAGTGAACGCCAGCCCAACCATCGCCTGTGCGGTACCGACACCAGAAATACCGATACCACGATCCACCAGCGAGGCGCGGGCCAGTTCGCGCAGGGTATACCCGTTGTAGGCGTTATCTTTTTCCGCCTGCGCATAACCCGCACGGTTCATCACCGCCGCACGAATGGAATCACCAACAATATTCCCGTTACCCGCATGGATATGAATTGCAGCCGGTCCGGCACTCGGGGTAGTCCCTGCCGCCAGCGCATTGAGCAATTTGGTGCGGGCCTGTTCCGCTGAGCAGGAAATATCCGTGATGCATTCTGCTTTCAGCGAGCCGAAAGCAGGAAACGCATCAAACACAGCGGAAACTGCGCTGACTCGTTCAGTATTCGCTGCCTGCATCTGCTGCTGGAGCTGGGCTGCCAGCGCGGTAATGTCGATATTTCCTGCCAGCGGTTGCTGGGCGGGTTGCTGTGCAGGTGGGTTATTTGCGGCCTGCGGCGCCGGGTTTTGTGCGGGTTTCGGCTGACTTGCAGGGGCTTCGGCGCGCGGCCCAAAAAGGTTGTTAATCTGTTCTGGCATATTCAGGTAATCCTTCAGTTTATTTTGATTCACACAGGCCGCGGCCTGCAGTTCTGGTTCAAGCGTGTCAGCGAAACCTTTTTCCACTGCCTCAGCACCATTAAGCCAGGTTTCAGCTTTCAGCATGGCCTCCAGTTCTTCCTGCCCCAGCCCGGTCTTGTTCATGTAGGCACTGAGCATCAGCGCTTCATTACGATCAAGCCAGGCAGCGTAATCACGCATATCATCGGAATCCCCGGCGATCCCGCCCCACGGTTTGTGCACCATCAGCCAGGCGTTTTCCGGCATATGCACCGTGGCGCCAGGCAGGCAGACAATCATTGAAGCCATACTGGCAGCCACGCCGTCCACCCAGATATCCAGCTTCGCCTTCAGACGGGACAAGGTGTTAAAGATGGCAAATCCCTGCATCACATCGCCGCCCGGGCTGTGGATATGCAGATCGACGGCGCTGGCCTCAAACACTCCGGCCTCCTTACAGTCGGAGACAAACTGCTGAGCGGTAATCCCCCAGCCGCCGATCACGTCATAGAGAAATATTTCCACACGCCCTGCAGCCAGTGCGCGAATCTCATACCAGCACTGACCGTTTGCGGCATCGATACCAGCCACACTGGCGCGGGGGTTAATCATCGTCCCGTGACGGGGCGGGCTTATCATTTGCTGCATCAGGGAGCACTCCTTTATCGTTGGCGGCGTCTGAGTCGAACACCAGCCCGTTTTCTCGGTTGAATTGGGTTTCCCGGAGACGCTGACGTTTCACCTCCTGCGGATTCTGACCACGTGCGCGCGTCCATTCGGCTTCTGTGCCTGCCCCCCCACGGACAATTGCCTTCCAGGCAGCAGCCTCTTTTCCCGGATCAATCCATGGCATGACTGGCCCAAGATAGAGCGCGTTGTAAAGGGATTTTTTGTCGACATCTTTGGGGATGGTAACGCCGCTGAGCAACGCCATTGCCAGCCAGTTTCGGTATACAGGACGGCTTTGCTGCCCAACAAACCACTGCTGCAGCACGTTGTAACCTTCAAAACTCTCTACCAGCTCCTGCCGCTGTGAACTGTAGGTACCGTTGTAATCCCGCGCGATGCTGGAATAACTGCCACGTGTCCCCGCCGCCACAGCGCGCATCTGACCGTTCCTGAACTCATACAGATGAACATTCGGGCGATTCGACTCCACCATGCCCAGATCCTCGCCTGGCTTTAGCTCGTCATAAATCATCCCCGGCGCAATATCGTAATGCCGCTGTCCACCCGGTGTTGAAAACTCGGTTTCTGTATCAAGAGACTGAGCATCCCCACGTTTGATATAGAAACCCAGCGCCGCCGCAATACGTGCCGCCACGCGCTCACTCTCTTCATAATCCTTAATATCGGAGAGCCGGGTGATCACGCCATGGATGAGGCTGATCCCCCTTAACTGGTGAAGCCGTTTACGCATAGCCAGGTGCAGCATGCTGTCAGCCGAAACAGTTTTTAAATCAGCATTGAGTCCGGCAAAACTGGCAGGATGGTTCTTATAAACTCTGTAGCCCGTCGGTCGCCCCCAGGCATTGACAATAATCCCCTGGCGGATCTGCTGCCCGGAGGTACTGTTCAGGTTAAACGGAACAAAATCCGCCTCCAGCAGTTCAAGAGAAAATGGTACCTGGGTTGAATGCTGCAACCCGGCTACATTTCCCCGCACCATCTGTGTAAACACTTCACCATCACGCAGTGCTGAACGTAACAAAAGCCGCTCTGCTTCCGGACGGGTAAACATCCCGGTCACTTCCGGACGAACCGACCATTCCGCCCAGAGCGCGGATAACTGACCAGCAAACTCAGAGTGAAGATTACCCTCAAGATCAAGCGGCTGCGGTTCAACGTGGATCCCGTGAGCACCGATAACCCGATCCTCCATCTTGTCAAAAAGACCAATCACCAGATCATGGTTTTCATCAAGCCAGCGGGCCTGCTCTCGTAATGAAGTACCGGCTGCAAATACAGCGGTGTCCGCTGACCGGGATTCACGTTTCCCCTTATGCAGACGAGTCGGATTTGCTGCCTCATAGGCTCTGAGTCTGAGTCGGTTTTGTGCGCGCGATGCCGCCCACCCGGGCGATATTGCGCCCAGTGCCTTTTCAAAAAATCCCATGATTTGCCTTACAGAAAGTTAGCGAGTTTGAACGAGCCATTGCGGTTTGAGACAGCGCGCCAGCGCCTTTCCCAGTATTCAAGCTCGTCACGCAGGGCTTTAGGGTCATGGTTGGTAATTGCCCGGCCATTAACCCCCGTGAATGACACGCTTTTACCGTCCAGGGAATCACGGTATGCCTGGCGTACTGTTATCAGCATCTGCTGAATTTCTGATTTCGTCACAGCCAGCCTCCGTTATCACTGACACCCAGCCAGCCACCAGAAAGCGGGCTGGACGGTTCAGTTACAGAAACAGAAGATGAACGTACAGGTACCGCTTTTTTCACAGCAATCTCCCTGGGGCGCTCCCCGTCAATGATGTTTGAATTACACTCCTGAGCGGCAGCCCATGCCGGGGGCTGTTCCCAGTCCCGGATTTTTTCATAACCACGCAGGACAGCGACGGCGTGGGCATAACAGAAAAGGTCAAAGGCTTCGTTATTGCCTTTTCCGGGCTTGCGCCATTTTCCGTCCGTGCCACGTTCTTCATAAGTCAGTTCTTCGTAGAACCACTCCCCCAGCCAGTCAGGAAAATGGATAAACCCGGCACCGGGGGTTTCACGTTCAAGGTTGTTACTGAGCTGATCTTTTAGCAGGTCCGTCTGCAACAGATATACCGGAACCTCACCACGCGCATCCGCCCGGCGATCGCTTCGGCCTGTGTTGTCAGGGTGCGTTTTGGTAATGATTTTCTGGCGTCGGGTGCTGTCACCTTTTATCAGGTAAACCCGTTTACCCAGACCGTCACGACGACACTGGCGCCAGAATTTATAGGCGTTATCCGTTACCCCATCTTCCCCGCCGCTGTCGACAGCCATGGCAAGTATGGACATCCGTCGCGAAGGGTCTGACTGCAACGCATAAGTTTTTTCGAGAACATCTGTGATGAGCAGTTGCCAGTCTTCCGGATAGGATCCGGGATGCACCTGCTGCGCCTCACCATATTCATCACAACGCAGGGACTGACGGATGTTATAGCGGTCCACCAGCCAGCGTTCGCCGTTTTCACCGTACCCGATGATCTGGACGACAAAACGGCGCTTCTTCCCGCCCTGCACATCCACCGACGCCAGAAGAAAACGGACTTTCGGCGGCACAAGACCTTTGCCATAGTCTTCTGCCCGCAGCATCAGCACGTCAGCACGTCGCTGCTCACTGGCTGCACGGGGAAGATAAGGCAGCCCCCAGTCAGTATTAATTACCGTTTTGAGCGTTTCTTCGCTGCCGGTGGCTTCATAGTCCTGTTCCGCCGTCAGTAATTTGTAAACCAGTTGCGCCCATGTCTGATATGCCGCCGCAGGTCCCTCCATCCAGAACGAGGCAATGCGCGAGCGTCGGGCTTCTCCGGTTATGTTGCCCTCACGGTCGATAGTCTGTCCCTCACGCAACCAGACACCCTTTCCGTTCAGTTCCCGCTTTCTGTCGGCGGTAATCATGCCGCTACAATGCGGACAATCAATATGCGCCGCTTCACTGGCTTTTACCGGGTCAGACGTTTCCCGGTAGCCTGTCATCGCCTCCATGGCCGGTTGAAAGTATTCCCCGCAATGTGGACATGGCCAGTACCAGCGACGACGATCGCCGCGGTTATATAAAGAAAGGATCCCGGTCGTGGGAGGGGCTTCGTGAGGTGACTTTCTCCGCCACTTCGTATTGGTAATTTCCCTGCCCGGTGAACTCTCGACCAGCGTCATCCCCGCCGACATAAAGGTGGTGGTACGTTTTGAAGCAAGCGAAAATCCGTCCCCTTCCCCGTCGATATCTTCCGGGAAGCGATCGTAATCTGTCAGCGCCACACACTTAAAATCTGAGGACGACATGATGTTGATAGACGGCCAGCCTATCTTCAGGTAGTTCCCGGCAAGGAAAGTCCTGTCATGCACGTTGTTGTCATTGCGTGAAGGACTTAGCCGGCATGCCACCTCCGGGCTGACACGAAATGTTCGGGCCAGACGTTTTTTTGAGTGTTCGCGCGCTTTTTCTTCCGTCATCTGAATGATGAGCATGTCAGACGGATCACAGACAACGTTGTACACCACCCAGCCATCAATCAGACCAATGGTTTTACCCGTTCGGGCAGGGCCAACAAAAATGACAGCATCATATTCGCGTGATGCCAGGCAGTTCATCGGCTCCACAACATAAGGGGCAAGATTAGGATCCCACTCAACGGAGTTACCCACGCCGACCGGAACACGCATATATTTATGTACGGCTTCGGCTACAGGCATTCGACGCGGTGCTCTGATGATCCCGGCAGTGTTTTTTCTTAGCTCCGCCGCCGTGGCCTGTCGCATGGCTTACTCCTCTTCTGGCGAACTGTCCTCCTGTTCCGGCGTATCTGCCTGCTCAACCTTCAGGGCTATCTGATCCCGCAGGTCATCGATGACTTTTTGAACCCGAACGACAGCAGCAGGCGTCATCGCACAATCACGTTCAAGAATATCCGGCAGCGTTTCCAGTACCTGAACGACGGCTTTTGCCATCGATGAAAATTCTCGGGTCACTGTCGATGCCGGGATTAACTCACCTGTTTCCTGCTGGAATTTAAGCCTCTCGCGTTCAGACTGAAACCACGCCTTACGATCCGGCGGTAACATCTTATCGATATCCACCAGCTCGGGTGCCGTGGTTCGGCCCAGCAGTTCCCGGAGAATATCCACGACAGAATAAAGCTTGAGACGAGAATTACTGCCTGGAGCAGGCTCAACGTTATTCAGCCTGCTTGCGATCGTCTGACGATGAAGATCGGTCACCGCTGCCAGCTGATTGATGTTGAGGCGAAGGTTTTTCAGTTCGTTATCCATGATGATGAACAATATTTAACCATTTCGACATCGTGAATAATTTCACGACTGAAATATCAACAAGTTAAGGGAATGATGATGATGCCGATAAAATGCAAAAAACCAGCCATTTTCCGCGTGTCCTCGCCCCCTCGGTGTTCAGAATCGCCAGGAGTACCTTTTGAAAATGAGAAATATTGTCATTTGAGTGCATAAAAAAGCCCCGCTATTGCGAGGCCTAGGGTTATTTGTATCGCGACCCACTACCTGTGAATGACAAACAGCGATTTACATTTAGGGCAAAGTAACGCCTGTTGCTGGCGTACTTTCGTGGTCGAGTGTATGGATTTATGTCCGCATATCGGGCACATGACAGTCATATTGGCTGCAAGCCCAACACGCTGCATTGCATAATCGAAAAATGACATGGTGGTTAACCTTTCAATGAATGGGGCTTATTATACCATGCATAGCTCAATTATTAACCAATCATCATCGCATGCTTGATGCCATTTAGCTTTGTCACAGGCATTCACTAAATGCCTGTGACATCAGGAGAAGGAGATACCCAAATTAACCAACACGGCTTTCTTTCCCTCAATACGGCGGTCAAGTTCGGCCACTGCATGTGGGCGTATAGCCTCAAGAAAGGCATTATCTTGATAGGCGGACTGGATTGTCACACCAAGCCCGGCACCATTTTCCAGTATACCTTTCAGCCGCTGTAGTTCTTTTATCTCGTTATTGATGTAATACGCTTCACTTAGGTTCTCTGCGTTCACGGGCAGACTCCTTCTTGCAGTTAACCTGCACTGATTTGTTATGCGCCAGGATGTCGCGCTTCGTCTGCTTATCCAGCACATCGATATCGTGGTCAGTCAGGTAGATGATGCGCACCCAACTGCACGCAGTATCAACCACCACCGGGGCGGGAGAATTGTTCGCGCAGCTCACGATCAACGTCGTCATCAGGCATGTGATTAACAGTCTGCTGGGCATTACTGGCCTCTTTAGTGACTTCAGCTTTACGTTCTGCCACCGCAACGGTCGCCGCTGCGTTCTCTTCGGTGCGCTGCTTGTCTGCTTTGGCTTCCGCTTTACTGGTGCCGCGCGCATGGCCGAAACCAAAAGCACCAGCGATAACGGCAATCACCGCTGCGGCCAGCCCGATAATCATTTCAATTCCCATAGCAGCCTCACACCAGCACGGCTTTTGCCAGATTGAACCGACGACGGCGGTCATCAAGACCGTTTTTACCGCCGTTGATGATGATCGTGATACGTTCCACATCGCCGGAATACACAAGGCATCCGCTGGTGGCAAAGAACCACGCTGCGGAACGCGCTGCATTTTCGTCCTGTTCCAGCAATTCCGGCTGCGTAACCAGATCAAGTTTTAGCGCCAGACCGCATTTGCGATAGTTGCTTAACCCTGTGATTTGCTTCAGCCCGCGCCCGCGATATTTCCACCCGTCACCGGCAACCTGGTTGCCCAGGTTCTTTTTGCCCCACTCGCCGCCATAAACCAGGTTAGCAATCGCTTTCTGATTTGCCGATTGCGTTGCCGTTCTGCCGAGCGCGGCAGCCTGCTGTGCCGTGATACGGTGCTTGCCGAATACGGGAACAAGACGATCGGCTGCGTAGTTCAGGCTTTCCACCAGCTTTTCATACCCGCCGGACTCATGCCCCATCTGCGCGATGAACATCGCATGATCGAGCGGCGCAGTGATGCCAAACTCCTTCATTGCTGCATCAATGTGCGGAAACCAGCGCGCAGCTAATCCGGCGCTTATACCAGCCGCCTGCTGAAATTGTTGTTGATTCATTAGTGCCTCAGATGATCAACCAGACGTGCAACGTTGCCTCTGACGGCCACCAGCACGGACAGGAAAATGATGTTGGCCCCAATCGTGGCCCATGAAGAATGAGGGTAAATGCCGCACAGATAGGCCAGTGGCACTGCACTGTAAGTCACAGTGATCAACCATGCCAGACGCGATACCCACGGACGATGCCGGGAATCACCCCGGCGGTAGAACATCAGGGTTATTACCACCCCTGCGCAGAGCAGCGCGTTAACAGTTGCTGACGGGTCATTTAGTACCACCTGAACCTCCCCGGCGCGTTATCAGCGCCACCAGCGAGTCGACATCCTGGTTATTCAGAAACGTCAGGATTTTGACAGCTAAAGCAGAAACGATTACGGCTCCGATAGCGTCCAGAGGCTTATCACTGTAACCAGTCCAGTCAGCCAGCTTTGAACCAACCAGCCCTGAGCAGATGATCCCGGCAATGTAGGACACGACAAAATACGCCAGCCGACGTGCTGCGCTAAGGTCCGCAGCCGTTGCTATATAAAATACAGCCCCGGCAAATGCGCCAAATACCACGCCGTAATCGGTTCCGGAAAGAAATCCATAGACGCTGGCCCCCGTCAGGACACCACCAGCCAGCCCAGTACCGGAAATCGGATCGGACATTTAGCCCCCTCTTAATTGCTGTGAGTCCTCTCAGGAATGAGGGGAAATAGGTTCAGGCTTCACGGGCTGGATTTGTCAACAAAGCACGTAGCGGATGATTCCCGTGAGCCTGATATGAAAAAGGCCGCCATGCGGCAGCCTCGAAATGAATACGGTTGTTACATTGATGGAGTAAGTGGAGTCTTAAGCAACTCTGATACTTGAACAATACCTACATAATGAATCCTGCCCCCCAGAATCATTAGATTGAAAGCGCAAATAGTATGAAGGTACCAATTCGTAAGTTTTGCCAGCCAAGACACATTTTTTTTTGTCCCAGATACTAAACTTCCTGCCGAACAAAAAACAAACAGGATGGCTAAAATGTACAACTCTATTTTAGTACCAATTGATGTTTCTGAGACTGACTTAACACGGCAAGTTATCCCCTATGTTCAGGCTCATTCTGTATTAAATACTGCTAAAGTACATTTTCTAACAGTAGTTCCCACATTGCCTTATTACTCATCTTTAGGTCTGGCATATTCAGCAGAAATGCCAAAATTAAAAGACATTCAGCACGCTGCATGAATCGCCACGGATAATTTAGACACTTTCGAGC
>NZ_SZXN01000037.1:3612-4044 GCF_005281195.1 Citrobacter sp. wls613 | reverse complement strand
TGAAGCGCATGGTCATTGCAGGCCAGCCCACCGCAGGGATTGCTTCGTGCGAAATGGTGATCTTTTTACTATTTATATCAATTTCTTTAACGATACCGGTGCCCTTGATAACCTGCTGTACCGAAGCATCACTGGCAGTATTCATATCGCCATGCTGATGTGTTTCAGCATGAAGACCGGCAGAAAACATGACAGAGAAGGCACCAAATAAAACGGCTTTAAGTGAATTACGCATTTTAAATTTCCTGATTAATGAAATAAATTTACTCTACCCAACCGCCACCCAGTGCGGTAAACAGATTAATTTCGTTAACCTGCCGGGAATAGGTAAGATCGAGAATGGTTTGCTGCGTAGCGAAGAGAGAACGCTCTGCATCCAGCACTTCAATGTAACTGACAGCACCACTGGAATATAATCCTCTGGCACGCTGG
>NZ_SZXN01000037.1:2756-3253 GCF_005281195.1 Citrobacter sp. wls613 | reverse complement strand
CTTTCAGCTGATATTCCGCTTCCATAATATCCGGTCGCTGCAGCAAAATTTGTGAAGACAGATTTGGTGGCAATTTTACTGGGGCTATCTCCCCGCCTTTCATCCCTTTTTCTGACGGAAGTGCGCGGTACGTTCCCAGCACCAGTTGCAGGGCATTGTTTGCCTGAGCCAGATCGCCTTCTCGTTTGGCTATTTCGGCGCGGGTACTTTCGATTTGTCCTCGCGCCTGTTCAAGTGCCAGAACGTTCGTACTCCCGGTCACGAGCTGCTGCTCAACGAAAGCATAGGACTGTTGATAATTTTTCAGCGTTTCCCGCGCAATACGGAGTTGTTCGTACGCCAGTTGCTGGCTGAAATAGCTCTGTGAAACGTTGGAGACCAGCAGGATGTGTACGGCACGACGGGCTTCTTCGCTGGCAAAGTAGTTCTGGCGATCAGCATCACTCATGTTCTTAAGTTTGCCGAAAAAATCGAGCTCATAACTGAACTCCAGACCT
>NZ_SZXN01000037.1:1652-2637 GCF_005281195.1 Citrobacter sp. wls613 | reverse complement strand
CGTTGAACTGGGCCCGGGCCTCTTCAACCTTCAGTGCAGCCATTCTCAAATCACGGTTATTAGTCAGGGCTTCAGTAATCAGCCGGGTGACCTGGGGATCGACAAAAAAGTTACGCCAGCCCGTATCCTGATAGCCATTCACCGCTGGCGTCAGGCTGTTACGGGACAGTGAAAACTGCTGGGGTACCGGTGCTGCCGGACGCTGATATTCAGGCGCCAGAGAGACACAACCAGCCAGAATGAAGATTGTGCTGATGCTGAGTAGTTTTAATTTGAACATATTGCTTCTCGTCCAGGCAGACCTGGTAAATGGTTCAAATGAAGTTCAGAGTATTACCAGGGTTACTTTACAGAATGCACTCTGTTTGTCGGGTGACAGAATAATGACAATGTTGTCATTTTTACGGTAATTCGTTGATTACGATCGTGTGCGCAATAGAATGACATTAGCAGCCAGACGGGGAGCAAGATGAAAATATTGATCGTCGAAGACGAAATTAAAACAGGTGAATATCTCAGCAAAGGGCTTACAGAGGCAGGGTTCGTAGTGGATCACGCTGATAATGGTCTTACCGGATATCATCTCGCCATGACAGCCGAGTATGATTTAGTCATTCTGGACATCATGCTGCCTGATGTGAACGGCTGGGATATCATCCGCATGCTGCGCACTGCCGGAAAGGGTATGCCGGTCTTACTACTGACGGCCCTCGGCACGATCGAACACAGGGTCAAAGGACTGGAACTGGGTGCGGACGATTATCTGGTTAAACCCTTTGCGTTTGCCGAACTGCTGGCCCGGGTGAGAACCCTTCTGAGGCGGGGAAACGCGATGATCACGGAAAGCCAGTTTAGGGTGGCTGATCTCTCGATGGATCTCGTATCCAGAAAAGTCAGTCGCGCCGGAAACCGCATTGTGCTCACCAGTAAAGAGTTCAGCCTGCTGGAATTTTTCATTCGCCATCAGGGCGAGGTTCTTCCCCGT
>NZ_SZXN01000037.1:969-1545 GCF_005281195.1 Citrobacter sp. wls613 | reverse complement strand
TCCGCGCTAAAATAGACAACGATTACGGGACAAAGCTGATCCAGACTGTCCGGGGCGTGGGCTATATGCTGGAGGCCCCGGATGCATAGCAAACCTTCCAGGCGCCCTTTCTCACTCGCCCTGCGGCTGACCTTTTTTATCAGCCTGTCCACGATACTGGCTTTTATCGCCTTCACCTGGTTTATGCTGCATTCTGTTGAAAATCATTTTGCCGAGCAGGATGTCAGCGATCTTCAACAAATCAGCACTACCCTGAACCGTATACTGCAGTCCCCGGTGGATCCGGATGAAAAAAAAGTAAGCAAAATAAAGGAATCGATCGCCAGCTACCGCAACGTTGCCCTTTTGCTCCTCAATCCCAGGGGGGAAGTGCTCTTTAGTTCAGCGCAGGGGGCGGCACTACACCCGGCCGTGAATTCCGCAGATTTTAGCGAGCACAGCCGCGCACGGGATGTCTTTCTCTGGACGGTGGAGGATCCTGCGAGACCGATGGATACCGGGTCTGAAATGAAGATGGAAACATACCGGATTATCGCCTCCTCTGGCCAGGCGATATTTCAGGGCAAACAGCAGAAT
>NZ_SZXN01000037.1:0-697 GCF_005281195.1 Citrobacter sp. wls613 | reverse complement strand
CCATCACCAATCTGGTGACGCAGACTGAAATCGCACTGAGTCAGGATCGAACCCAGAAGGAACTTGAGGATGTCCTCTACTCCAGTCTTGAAGAGTATAACCGGATGACCAAAATGGTCAGCGACATGCTGTTTCTGGCACAGGCGGACAATAACCAGCTTATACCTGACAGGGTCCGTTTTGACCTCAGAGCAGAAGTCATGAAAGTCTTCGAGTTTTTCGAAGCCTGGGCCGAAGAACGCAATATTATGCTCAAATTTAACGGGATGCCCTGCCTGGTTGAGGGAGATCCACAAATGTTCAGAAGAGCGATCAATAATCTGTTATCCAACGCCCTGCGTTATACCCCGGAGGGACAGGCAATCACCGTCTCAATAAGAGAGCAGGAGAGCTTTTTTGACCTTGTGATTGAAAATCCAGGGAAACCGATCCCTGAAGAACATTTATCAAGGCTGTTTGACCGTTTTTATCGGGTGGATCCATCCAGACAACGAAAAGGAGAAGGCAGCGGCATCGGCCTTGCGATTGTGAAGTCAATCGTGGAAGCACATCACGGAAGAGTGCAGGTGGAATCGGACGTACACTCAACGCGTTTTATCTTATCCGTGCCCAGACTGGAGAAAATGATCCCGGAAACCCAATGCTGAAAATAAAGATGTAAATGACAAAGATGTCATTAGCCTGTCATGCAGCAAAC
>NZ_SZXN01000034.1:155677-205860 GCF_005281195.1 Citrobacter sp. wls613 | reverse complement strand
ACTAAATCAGTAAGTTGGCACCATTACCCAAATAATGCATACATCCGAGTTGCTCAAACACATTTATGACATAAATTTGTCATATTTATTGCTTGCACAGCGTCTAATCGTTCAGGACAAGGCTTCCGCGATGTTTCGCCTTGGTATCAGCGAAGAGATGGCGGACACATTGGGAACCTTAACCCTTCCTCAAATGGTCAAATTGGCGGAAACAAACCAACTGGTCTGCCATTTCCGTTTCGACGATCATCAAACAGTTACTCGCCTGACGCAAGACTCTCGTGTCGACGATCTTCAGCAAATTCACACAGGTATCATGCTTTCAACGCGTCTGTTAAGCGACATCAATGATGCGGCGCGTAAGAAAAGGGCGTGATGATGAGCGAAAAAAGCATCGTTCAGGAAGCACGTGATATCCAGTTAGCCATGGAATTAATCACACTGGGCGCCCGTTTGCAAATGCTGGAAAGCGAAACGCAACTCAGCCGTGGCCGCCTTATCAAGCTGTATAAAGAATTACGCGGTAGCCCTCCGCCGAAAGGGATGCTTCCTTTTTCTACCGATTGGTTTATGACGTGGGAGCAAAATATCCATGCTTCTATGTTCTGCAACGCATGGCAATTTTTGCTCAAAACGGGCCTGTGTAGCGGTGTCGATGCCGTCATTAAAGCGTATCGCCTGTATCTTGAGCAATGCCCACAGCCAGCTGAAGGGCCGTTGTTGGCGTTAACCCGCGCATGGACACTGGTCCGTTTTGTTGACAGCGGGTTGCTGGAACTGTCTACCTGCAACTGCTGCGGCGGTAATTTTATTACTCACGCGCACCAACCCGTGGGCAGCTTTGCCTGCAGTTTATGCCAGCCGCCATCACGTGCCGTAAAAAGACGTAAACTTTCCCAGAATGCTGCCGATATTATTCCACAACTGCTGGATGAACAGATCGAACAAGCTGTTTAACTGATACGGTGTGGATAGACACTCCAGCAGCGGTAAGCCATTACCGCTGCTTTTTTTTGTCCCGACCTTTTAGTTAACTGCCCGACTGCGCATCCTGTCATAGTCAATTGCGAAAGGATGATATCGTGCTGATCTTAATAGGTTACCTGGTTGTTATTGGTACAGTTTTCGGCGGCTATATGATGACCGGCGGACACCTTGGGGCACTCTATCAACCGGCTGAGCTGGTGATCATTGGTGGCGCGGGTATCGGGGCATTCATTGTCGGTAATAACGGCAAAGCCATTAAGGGGACGATGAAAGCGATTCCGTTGCTCTTTCGTCGCTCAAAATACACCAAAGCCATGTATATGGATCTGCTGGCGCTGTTGTATCGCCTGATGGCCAAGTCGCGCCAGCAGGGTATGTTCTCGCTTGAGCGCGACATCGAAAACCCCAAAGAAAGTGAAATTTTTGCCAGCTACCCGCGCATTATCGCGGATGCCGTAATGCTTGATTTTATCGTCGATTATTTGCGTCTGATTATCAGCGGCAATATGAATACGTTTGAAATTGAAGCGTTGATGGACGAAGAAATTGAAACGCATGAAAGTGAGTCGGAAGTCCCAGCTAACAGCCTGGCGATGGTCGGGGACTCATTACCGGCTTTCGGTATCGTCGCGGCGGTGATGGGGGTAGTACATGCGCTGGCCTCGGCCGACCGTCCGGCGGCTGAACTGGGGGCGCTTATCGCACATGCTATGGTGGGGACCTTCCTCGGGATTTTACTGGCCTATGGTTTTATTTCACCGCTCGCCAGCGTGTTGCGTCAGAAAAGTGCCGAAACGACCAAAATGATGCAGTGCGTGAAGATCACGCTGCTGTCCAACCTGAACGGCTACGCTCCACCGATTGCCGTCGAATTTGGTCGTAAGACACTGTATTCCAGCGAACGTCCGTCGTTTATCGAACTGGAAGAACATGTTCGTGCGGTGAGAAATCCAACGGCACAGCAAACGACTGAGGAAGCATGAAAAATCAGGCCCATCCCATTATCGTCGTCAAGCGACGAAAACATAAAGGTCACGGTGGTGGGGCGCATGGTTCATGGAAAATTGCCTACGCTGACTTTATGACTGCGATGATGGCGTTCTTTCTGGTGATGTGGCTCATTTCCATCTCCAGTCCGAAAGAACTGATCCAGATTGCCGAATACTTCCGTACGCCTCTGGCCACCGCGGTAACCGGTGGAAATCGTATTTCAAACAGCCAAAGCCCGATACCTGGTGGGGGGGATGATTACACCCAACAGCAAGGGGAAGTGAACCGGCAGCCGAATATTGATGAGCTGAGAAAGCGCATGGAACAAAGCCGCCTGAGCAAATTACGTGGCGACCTGGACCAGCTTATTGAGTCCGATCCGAAGCTACGCGCGCTGCGCCCGCATTTGAAAATCGACCTGGTGCAGGAAGGGTTGCGTATTCAGATTATCGATAGTCAGAACCGCCCGATGTTTAAGACCGGCAGTGCCGAGGTTGAACCTTACATGCGCGATATCCTGCGGGCGATTGCGCCGGTTTTGAATGGTATCCCCAACCGCGTTAGTTTGTCCGGTCATACGGATGATTTTCCATACGCCAACGGTGAGAAAGGCTACAGCAACTGGGAACTGTCTGCTGATCGCGCAAACGCCTCACGCCGTGAACTGGTCAGTGGTGGTCTGGACACGGGGAAAGTATTACGGGTGGTAGGTATGGCCGCCACGATGCGTCTGAGCGATCGCGGTCCTGAGGACGCCATCAACCGCCGTATAAGTCTGCTGGTGCTGAATAAGCAGGCGGAAGAGGCCATTTTGCATGAAAACGCTGAAAGCCAGAATGAGCCGGTAAGTGTCTTACAACCGCCAGCGGTCGTTCCGCCGGCAAGCGTTCCCACATCGCCACCAGCCAATCCGAGGTGATAGCGTGAGCATGGATATTAGCGATTTTTATCAGACCTTTTTTGATGAAGCTGACGAACTGTTGGCTGACATGGAGCAGCACCTGCTTGATTTGGTCCCTGAATCTCCGGATTCCGAACAACTGAATGCCATTTTTCGTGCGGCGCACTCGATTAAAGGCGGGGCGGGCACCTTCGGCTTTACTATTTTGCAGGAAACGACCCATTTAATGGAGAACCTGCTGGATGAAGCGCGGCGTGGCGAGATGCAGCTCAATGCCGACATTATCAACCTGTTTTTGGAAACAAAAGATATTATGCAAGAACAGCTCGACGCCTATAAAAGCTCAGAAGAGCCGGATGCCGCCAGCTTTGAGTATATTTGTCATGCGCTACGACAGTTAGCGCTCGAAGCAAAAGGTGAAACCGCACCCGCGGTCGTCAACACTGCAAAATTGAGTGTTGTTGACGGCACGGCGATACAGGAAGAGACGATGGCGCAGGAAACTGTTGCTGCTGAAGAGGTTAAAAAACGGATCGTTCTGTCACGTCTGAAAGCTGGAGAAGTGGATTTACTGGAAGAAGAGTTGGGGAACCTGGCGACCTTAACGGATGTGGTCAAAAGCAGCGATACGCTGTCGGCTACGATTGACGGTGACCTCGCGGAAGATGACATCATCGCGGTACTTTGTTTTGTTATCGAAGCCGACCAGATTGAGTTTACTCCCGTTGTGGCTGCCCCCGTTGAGTCGGTGACCGTGATGGACGAACCGCTGCCGGTTGCCGTTGTTCCGGTGGTTAAAGCCGCCGTCAGCGAACCGCCGCAGGGGCGCGTTGAGCGTGAAAAACCCGCGCGCGCCAGCGAATCTACCAGCATCCGCGTGGCGGTTGAGAAGGTCGATCAGTTGATTAACCTGGTTGGCGAACTGGTGATCACGCAGTCGATGCTGGCCCAGCGTTCGAATGAACTGGATCCGGTAAACCATGGCGATCTCATCACCAGTATGGGTCAGTTACAACGTAACGCCCGTGATTTGCAAGAATCGGTGATGTCGATTCGTATGATGCCAATGGAGTATGTCTTCAGCCGCTTCCCGCGTCTGGTTCGTGACCTGGCGGGCAAGTTGGGCAAACAGGTTGAGCTGACGCAAATTGGTAGCTCCACCGAACTCGATAAGAGCCTGATTGAACGCATTATCGATCCGCTGACCCACCTGGTGCGTAACAGCCTGGACCACGGTATCGAATTGCCGGAAAAACGCCTTGAATCCGGGAAAAATCCAGTCGGTAACCTGACGCTGTCTGCTGAACACCAGGGCGGGAACATCTGCATCGAAGTCACCGATGATGGCGCGGGCCTCAACCGTGAGCGCATCCTGGCCAAAGCCATCTCACAGGGCATGCCGATCCATGAAAACATGAGCGATGACGAAGTCGGCATGCTGATTTTCGCGCCGGGATTCTCGACCGCCGAGCAGGTGACGGATGTCTCTGGTCGCGGTGTCGGGATGGATGTGGTGAAGCGTAACATTCAGGAAATGGGCGGGCATGTTGAGATCCAGTCGAAGCAGGGCCAGGGCACAACCATCCGAATTTTGCTGCCGCTGACGCTGGCGATTCTGGACGGCATGTCCGTGCGCGTGGCAGATGAGGTGTTTATTCTGCCACTGAATGCGGTGATGGAATCGCTGCAACCCCGTGAAGAAGATCTGCACCCGCTGGCCGGGGGAGAACGCGTGCTTGAAGTGCGTGGTGAATATTTGCCGCTGGTTGAATTGTGGAAAGTCTTCGAGGTTGACGGCGCAAAAACCGAAGCAACTCAGGGCATCGTGGTGATTTTACAAAGTGCGGGACGTCGCTATGCGCTGCTGGTCGATCAGCTTATTGGCCAACACCAGGTGGTGGTGAAAAACCTGGAAAGCAATTACCGCAAAGTGCCAGGCATTTCTGCCGCAACAATCCTTGGCGACGGTAGCGTCGCGCTGATTGTCGATGTCTCTGCATTGCAGGGGTTAAACCGCGAACAACGTGTGGCGATCACCGCCGCCTGATTGATTGAGAAAGGGAATAATATGACCGGTATGAGTAATGTAACTAAACTGGCCGGCGAACCGTCAGGTCAGGAATTCCTCGTGTTTACGCTAGGGGATGAAGAGTACGGTATCGATATTCTGAAAGTGCAGGAAATTCGTGGTTATGATCAGGTCACGCGTATCGCCAATACACCGTCTTTTATTAAGGGGGTGACCAACCTGCGCGGTGTGATTGTGCCTATCGTTGACCTGCGCGTGAAGTTCAGCCAGAGCGACGTTGACTATAACGAGAACACCGTGGTGATTGTGCTGAATCTGGGTCAACGCGTGGTGGGGATCGTGGTGGATGGTGTGTCGGATGTGTTGTCGCTGACGACCGATCAGATTCGCCCGGCACCAGAATTTGCGGTTACGCTGTCAACGGAATACCTGACGGGGCTGGGCGCACTGGGCGATCGGATGCTGATTTTGGTTAATATTGAGAAGTTGCTGAACAGCGATGAAATGGCATTGCTGGATATTGCTGCAAGTCACGTCGCCTAACCGTCTCCGGCCTACAACGAACGTCGTTGTAGGCCGGATATGCATATCGCCATCCGGCTCCCTCAACCGTTACGCTTCCTGCTCAACCAGTTCAGGTTCTTCTTCCAGTAACCCTTCATTCCGCGCAAGCATTGCGGTGGCAATCCCGTTGCCTAACACGTTAATCGCCGAGCGCCCCATATCGAGGAAGTGGTCGATACCCATCAGTAACAGAATGCCTGCAACCGGAATATTAAAACTGGGAATTGTTGCCGCCAGCACCACCAGCGCCGAACGCGGCACGCCGGCAATCCCTTTTGAGGCTAACATCAGCGTTAGCATCAGCACGGTGATTTCGGCGAAAGAAAGGTGAATATTATAGGCCTGCGCAATGAACATTGATGCAAAGGAGCAGTACACCATTGAGCCGACCAGGTTAAACGAGTAGCCGATCGGCAGCACGAATGACACGATGTTGCGTGAGCAGCCAAATTTCGTCAGTTGCTCGAGCGTTTTGGGATACGCGGCTTCAGAGCTACTGGTGGTGAAGGCCACCAGCACTGGATCTTTCAGCATGCTGACCAGACGAAATACCTCTTTTTTCAACACCACGTAGCCGACCGCGAGCAGCACCAGGCAGGTCAGCACAATCGCCAGGTAATAGCCGCCGATGAATGAGGCATAGTTGAGCAGAATTCCCAGTCCCTGGGTGGCGATGACGGAGGAGATAGCGGCAAAAATTGCCAGCGGAGCCACGTACATTACATACCCGGTTACCTTCAACATAATGTGGGAAACCACATCCAGTGCGGCAACCAGCGGCGCGTTAAATTTCTCACCGAGTGAGGCCCCGCCAATACCGAAGAACATCGAGAACACCACGATTTGCAGGATCTCATTATTGGCCATGGCTTCGGCAATGCTGGTCGGGATCGTGTGAGTGAGAAAACCTTTCAGGCTCATGCCGCTAACGGCGAGGCCTGTATCGGTAGCTTCCAGTGGAATGGCCAGGTTCAGCCCGCTCCCCGGTTGTTCAAGGGAGACGACAAAAAGGCCCACCAAAATAGACAGCACGGAGGAACTGATAAACCAGAGCATGGCTTTGCCCCCAACGCGACCAATGGTGGATGTCTCTCCCAGTCGCATAATGCCGACGGTTAGCGTACTGAAGACTAACGGCGCAATGACCATTTTAATGAGCCGCAAGAAAATGTCGGTGAGCAGCGTAATATTATCAGCCCAGGCGGTTACTACGCCCGGTGAGGCCCAGGAGTGGATCACCGCGCCTGACAGGATGCCCGCCAGCATAAAGACCACGATGAACAACGTGAGTTTGTTTGCATTTGCCACTAAAAATCCCTCTGTGATGATGTAATAGTTATTCCCCTGCTACACATTTTTTGTACTTATTAAGTGGTAGCAAAACATTCATCATATAAATCAAAGTCAGGATCGGTACAACTTTTTTTAATTTTTTATCCATTTTGTTGTGGTGTTTGAGCATCTGCGTTTTCACGCCTCTTTTTCCTGCAGGATTTCCTTTTTGCAAACGTAAAGTTATTCGGGCGGGTGCCGATAATGTTGATAACTCGTTTTCAGGAAGGTGCCTTATGTTTAACCGTATCCGCGTTGTCACAATGCTGATGATGGTGCTGGGGGTTTTCGCACTGCTACAGCTTGTTTCCGGTGGTCTGTTGTTTTCCTCATTGCAGCAGAATCAGCAAAGTTTTGTTATTTCTAACGATTTACGTCAACAGCAAAGTGAACTCACCTCAACATGGGACTTAATGCTGCAAACGCGCATTAACCTGAGCCGATCCTCTGCGCGAATGATGATGGATGCTTCTAACCAACAGAGCAGTGTGAAGAACGATCTGTTGAAGAATGCGAAAGGTACGTTGGCGCAGGCAGAAACGCATTACGCAAAATTCAAAAGCATCACGCCATTACAAGAGATGGCAGAAGCCAGCGGTAACGTTGATGAGAAATATCAGCAGTATCACGCAGCATTAACGGAGCTGGTGCAGTTTCTGGAAACCGGCAACATGGATGGTTTTTTTGCTCAGCCGACCCAGGGTATGCAAAACGCACTGGGTGAGGCGCTCGTGAAATATGCTGGCGTCAGTGAAAAACTCTATCTGCAGGCGTTTGATGAAAGCGCGCAGGATTACCAGTTTGCCCAATGGCAGCTCGGCGTTCTGGCCGTAGTGCTGGTGCTGATCCTGATGGTGGTGTGGTACGGCATCCGTCATACCTTGCTTAACCCCCTGGCCCGCGTTATTGCCCATATCCGCGAAATAGCCAACGGCAACTTAACCACGTCATTAACCGTTAGCGGGCGCAATGAAATTGGTGAGTTGGCCAGCACGGTTGATCATATGCAGCGATCGCTTATTGAAACGGTGACCCTGGTGCGGGAAGGTTCCGATGCGATCTATTCCGGCACCAGCGAAATTGCCAGCGGTAATACCGACCTTTCGTCGCGCACCGAGCAGCAGGCTTCTGCGTTGGAAGAGACGGCGGCCAGCATGGAACAACTAACGGCGACGGTGAAGCAAAATGCGGACAACGCCCGTCAGGCTTCGCAACTGGCGAAAAGCGCTTCCGATACCGCACAGCATGGCGGCAAGGTAGTCGATGGCGTGGTAAACACCATGCACGAAATCGCGGATAGCTCGAAGAAAATTGCTGACATCATCAGCGTAATCGACGGCATTGCCTTCCAGACCAATATTCTTGCGCTGAACGCGGCGGTTGAGGCCGCACGCGCCGGTGAACAGGGCCGTGGTTTCGCCGTGGTGGCGGGAGAAGTGCGTAATCTGGCAAGCCGCAGCGCGCAGGCGGCGAAAGAGATCAAAGCCCTGATCGAAGACTCCGTTTCTCGGGTCGATACCGGCTCGGTATTGGTAGAGAGTGCCGGGGAAACCATGAATGACATCGTCAATGCGGTAACCCGTGTCACCGACATCATGGGAGAAATCGCCTCAGCGTCTGACGAACAAAGCCGTGGTATCGACCAGGTTGCGCTCGCCGTATCCGAGATGGATCGTGTGACGCAGCAGAACGCCTCACTGGTGCAGGAGTCGGCTGCTGCTGCTGCTGCACTCGAAGAACAGGCCAGCCGTCTGACCCAGTCGGTATCGGCTTTCCGCCTGGCTGCACGCCCACTGTCGGCTAAATCTCGCGATGTACGGCCATCTTCAACAGCGGCCCCTGCGTCATATCCGCGCCAGCAAAGTACTGAACCCGACAGCAATTGGGAAACATTTTAACCGGGAGCTAACACCGGATAGTAAGTCGAGCAGGCAGAGACTCTTTCTGCCTGCATCGTGTTTTTAAGCATGAAGAGCAAACCGTAACACAACACGAATTGGCGCAGCGCAGGCTGTGCCCGTTGTATCCTGAATGTGATTGAGAAGGCGCTATGACATCATCTCTGCCCTCCGGGCAAACGTCATTATTGTTACAGATGACACAGCGCCTCGCGCTGTCTGACGCGCATTTTCGTCGGATATGTCAATTAATCTACCAGCGCGCGGGTATCGTGCTGGCCGACCACAAGCGGGACATGGTGTATAACCGCCTGGTGCGTCGCTTGCGTACCCTGGAGTTGGACGACTTTGGTCGCTATCTCAGCATGCTGGAAGCCAACCAGAACAGCGCTGAGTGGCAGGCGTTTATTAACTCCCTGACCACCAACCTGACCGCTTTTTTCCGCGAAGGACATCATTTTCCGGTGCTGACTGACCACGCGCGTCGATGCAGCGGCGAATACCGTGTCTGGAGCGCCGCGGCCTCTACCGGTGAAGAACCCTACAGTATCGCGATCACGCTGGCAGATACGTTGGGTATGGCACCTGGACGCTGGCGCGTTTTTGCCAGCGATATTGATACCGAAGTGCTGGAAAAAGCCAGAAACGGCATTTACCGCCTCGATGAACTGAAAACGCTGTCGCCACAACAGTTACAGCGCTATTTCATGCGTGGTACCGGACCGCATGAAGGACTGGTGCGTGTGCGTCAGGAACTGGCGAGCCATGTTGAATTCTCCAGCGTGAATTTACTGGATAAAAAATACAACGTGCCCGGCCCGTTCGACGCCATATTTTGTCGTAACGTCATGATCTATTTTGATAAAACGACGCAGCAGGACATTTTGCACCGTTTTGTTCCACTCCTGAAGCCGGATGGGCTGTTGTTTGCCGGTCACTCAGAAAACTTTAGCAACCTCGTGCGCGAGTTTAGCCTGCGCGGACAAACGGTGTATGCGCATGCGCCGGGTAAGGATAAATCATGAGTAAAATCAGGGTTTTGTCGGTCGACGATTCCGCATTGATGCGTCAAATCATGACTGAAATTATTAACAGCCACAGCGATATGGAGATGGTCGCGACGGCACCCGATCCGCTGGTTGCGCGGGATTTGATCAAAAAATTTAATCCTGATGTCCTGACGCTGGATGTGGAAATGCCACGCATGGACGGCCTCGATTTTCTTGAGAAGTTGATGCGTTTACGTCCGATGCCGGTGGTGATGGTCTCTTCTCTGACCGGAAAAGGCTCTGAAGTCACGCTGCGGGCGCTGGAGTTGGGGGCGATTGATTTCGTCACCAAACCGCAACTGGGGATCCGCGAAGGGATGCTGGCCTACAGCGAGATGATTGCCGAGAAAGTGCGTACGGCATCCCGCGCGCGTCTGGCGGCGCATAAACCAATTGCCGCGCCGAAGACGCTGAAAGCGGTGCCGTTACTCAGTTCTGAAAAACTGATCGCTATTGGCGCGTCGACCGGGGGAACGGAGGCGATACGCCATGTGCTACAGCCGCTACCGCTTTCCAGTCCGGCGGTCATCATCACCCAACATATGCCTCCAGGTTTTACTCGCTCATTTGCCGAGCGCCTGAACAAACTGTGTCAGATCAGCGTGAAAGAGGCGGAAGACGGCGAACGTGTATTGCCGGGACATGCGTATATCGCCCCTGGTGACAAACATATGGAGTTGGCCCGCAGCGGGGCGAACTATGTGATCAAAATTCATGATGGGCCGCCGGTTAACCGGCATCGGCCTTCTGTGGATGTGCTGTTTCATTCGGTGGCAAAACAGGCGGGGCGCAACGCCGTGGGCGTGATCCTCACGGGCATGGGCAACGATGGTGCCGCCGGAATGTTAGCGATGCACCAGGCAGGTGCCTGGACCATTGCGCAAAACGAAGCAAGTTGTGTGGTGTTCGGCATGCCGCGCGAGGCCATCAATATGGGTGGTGTGAGCGAAGTGGTCGATCTTAGCCAGGTAAGCCAGCAGATGCTGGCGAAAATCAGTGCCGGACAGGCAATACGTATTTAATGAGGAGCAGTATTTTATGGCGGATAAAGAGCTGAGATTTCTGGTTGTGGATGACTTTTCCACCATGCGTCGCATCGTGCGCAACCTGTTAAAGGAGCTGGGATTCAACAATGTTGAAGAAGCCGAAGACGGTGTGGATGCCCTGAATAAGCTGCAGGCAGGGGGATTTGGTTTTGTCATTTCTGACTGGAACATGCCAAACATGGACGGACTGGAATTGCTGAAAACCATTCGTGCCGACGGCGGTATGTCTTCTCTGCCGGTGCTGATGGTGACCGCGGAGGCGAAGAAAGAGAACATTATTGCCGCCGCGCAAGCCGGTGCCAGTGGTTACGTGGTGAAGCCTTTCACGGCGGCGACGTTGGAAGAGAAACTCAATAAAATCTTTGAGAAACTGGGCATGTGAGGGTGTGATGATGATGATGCAACCACAAATTAAACCTGTTGATGAACATTCAGCAGGGGATATCATCGCGCGCATCGGTAGTCTGACCCGAATGCTGCGCGACAGCCTGCGTGAACTGGGGCTGGATCAGGCCATTGCTGAAGCGGCGGAAGCGATCCCGGATGCGCGCGATCGTCTGGATTACGTTGTGCAGATGACCGCACAGGCAGCAGAGCGTGCGCTGAACAGCGTTGAAGCCTCGCAGCCACACCAGGACGCAATGGAAAAAGGGGCCAAAACCCTGAGTAAACGCTGGGACGAATGGTTCGAGAATCCGATTGAACTGTCTGATGCCCGTGAACTGGTGACCGACACCCGTCAGTTCCTCGGTGATGTCCCTGGACACACCAGTTTTACCAATGCTCAGCTGCTCGACATTATGATGGCGCAGGATTTCCAGGACCTTACCGGCCAGGTTATCAAGCGCATGATGGACGTTATTCAGGAAATTGAGCGCCAGCTGTTAATGGTGCTGCTGGAGAACATCCCTGAGCAGGGCGCCCGTCCAAAACGTGAAAACGAAAGTTTGCTGAACGGCCCGCAGGTTGACACCTCGAAAGCCGGCGTTGTGGCCAGTCAGGATCAGGTTGACGACCTGCTGGACAGTCTCGGGTTCTGACTCGTGCAGGCCGGATGTAGGGGCAACCGCTTCTCTTCCGGTCTGCATACTCTCTACCGTCTGTAGGGGTTAACGTCATAAACCCCGTCTTTTTTACCGCTTACTCTCGCCATTGCTGTGTCGCTGTTCTGGCATCATTCTCGCCTGTGTCTCTATCCAGGGTCTGATGCGTGGCAGAAGAAAGCGACGACGACAAAACAGAAGCCCCCACACCCCACCGACTTGAAAAAGCGCGGGAAGATGGGCAGATCCCCCGTTCCAAAGAGCTGACCTCACTGCTTATTTTGCTGGTGGGCGTGTGCATTATCTGGATCGGCGGGGAGTCGCTGGCCCGCAGATTGTCGGGTATGCTGTCGGCCGGGCTGCGTTTTGACCACAGTATGGTCAACGACCCTAATCTGATCCTCAGCCAAATCATTCTGCTGATTAAAGATGCCATGATTGCGCTGTTACCGCTGATTACTGGCGTGGTGCTGGTGGCATTGATCTCGCCGGTGATGTTGGGCGGTTTGATCTTCAGCGGTAAATCGCTGCAACCCAAATTTTCGAAGCTGAATCCGCTGCCGGGTATCAAGCGCATGTTTTCTGCGCAAACCGGTGCTGAACTGCTGAAAGCCATCCTGAAATCTACGCTGGTTGGCAGCGTGGCTGGATTCTATCTCTGGCACAAGTGGCCGGAGATGATGCGGTTGATGGCCGAATCGCCGATTACCGCAATGGGCAATGCCCTTGATTTAGTTGGTATGTGTGCGCTGCTGGTGGTACTCGGGGTGATCCCGATGGTGGGGTTTGACGTTTTTTTCCAAATTTACAGCCATGTGAAAAAGCTGCGCATGTCACGCCAGGATATCCGCGATGAATATAAACAAAGCGAAGGTGACCCGCACGTTAAGGGCAAAATTCGCCAGATGCAGCGTGCGGTAGCGCAGCGACGCATGATGGCGGATGTGCCGAAAGCCGACGTCATTGTGACTAACCCCACACACTATTCGGTCGCCTTGCAATATGACGAAAACAAAATGAGTGCGCCACGCGTCGTCGCCAAAGGGGCGGGGCTGGTCGCGTTGCGTATTCGCGAAATTGGCGCGGAACATCGAGTCCCAACCTTAGAAGCACCACCGCTGGCCCGTGCGTTATATCGCCATGCTGAGATTGGTCAGCAAATACCCGGCCAGCTGTATGCTGCCGTCGCAGAAGTGCTGGCGTGGGTATGGCAATTAAAACGCTGGCGTCTGGCGGGCGGCAAGCCGCCACCGCAACCTGGAAACCTTCCGGTGCCTGAAGCACTGGATTTTATGAACGAGAAGAATACTGATGGCTAATCTGGTCGCGATGCTGCGCCTGCCCGGCAACCTGAAATCCACACAATGGCAGATTCTTGCCGGGCCGATCCTCATCCTGCTTATCTTGTCGATGATGGTGCTGCCGCTGCCAGCGTTCATCCTTGATTTACTGTTTACCTTTAATATTGCGTTGTCGATCATGGTGTTGCTGGTGGCGATGTTCACCCAGCGCACGCTCGAATTCGCTGCCTTCCCGACCATTTTGCTGTTCACCACATTATTACGCCTGGCGCTGAACGTTGCCTCGACGCGTATTATTTTGATGGAAGGGCATACCGGTTCGGCGGCGGCGGGGAAGGTGGTTGAAGCGTTTGGTCACTTCCTGGTGGGCGGTAACTTTGCCATCGGTATCGTGGTTTTCGTCATTCTTGTCATCATCAACTTTATGGTTATCACCAAAGGTGCCGGTCGTATTGCCGAAGTTGGCGCACGCTTTGTGCTGGACGGTATGCCCGGTAAACAGATGGCGATTGACGCCGATCTCAATGCCGGACTGATTGGGGAAGATGAAGCTAAAAAACGTCGTTCAGAAGTGACCCAGGAAGCTGATTTTTACGGCTCTATGGACGGTGCGAGTAAATTCGTTCGCGGGGACGCCGTTGCCGGTATTCTGATCATGGTGATTAACGTGGTAGGCGGCCTGCTGGTAGGCGTATTACAACACGGTATGAGTATGGGCAGTGCGGCTGAAAGCTACACCTTGCTGACCATCGGTGACGGTCTGGTCGCCCAAATCCCGGCGCTGGTTATCTCCACCGCGGCGGGCGTTATCGTGACGCGCGTCAGTACCGATCAGGATGTCGGCGAACAGATGGTCACCCAGCTGTTCAGTAACCCCAGCGTGATGGTGCTCAGTGCGGCGGTGCTCGGTTTACTGGGCTTGGTACCAGGCATGCCAAACCTGGTATTTCTGATGTTTACCGCAGCGCTATTGGGGTTGGCCTGGTGGCTGCGCGGTCGCGAGACAAAAGCCCCTGCGGAACCTCAGACGATCAAAATGCCGGAAAATAATGCGGTGGTGGAAGCGACCTGGAACGATGTCCAACTGGAAGACTCGCTGGGAATGGAAGTGGGGTATCGCCTGATCCCAATGGTGGATTTTCAGCAAGATGGCGAGTTGCTGGGACGAATTCGCAGTATTCGTAAGAAATTTGCCCAGGATATGGGCTTCCTGCCGCCGGTGGTGCACATCCGCGACAATATGGATCTGCAGCCTGCGCGCTATCGCATCCTGATGAAAGGGGTAGAAATTGGCAGCGGGGATGCCTATCCGGGACGCTGGCTGGCCATCAACCCTGGTACGGCAGCGGGATCGCTGCCGGGTGAGAAAACGGTTGATCCGGCTTTTGGTCTGGACGCTATCTGGATTGAAAGTGCGCTAAAAGAACAGGCGCAAATCCAGGGCTTCACGGTGGTGGAAGCCAGTACCGTCGTCGCCACGCATCTGAATCACCTGATTGGCCAGTTTGCCGCCGAACTGTTTGGACGTCAGGAGGCGCAACAATTGCTGGACCGCGTGTCGCAGGAAATGCCGAAACTGACTGAGGATCTGGTGCCTGGCGTGGTGACGCTGACCACGCTACATAAAGTGTTGCAGAATTTATTGGATGAAAAAGTGCCGATTCGCGATATGCGCACCATCCTCGAAACGCTGGCCGAACATGCACCGCTGCAAAACGATCCGCATGAACTCACTGCCGTGGTCCGCGTGGCGTTGGGAAGGGCGATTACCCAGCAATGGTTCCCGGGGAACGACGAAGTTCAGGTTATTGGCCTGGATACGCCGCTTGAGCGCTTGCTGCTGCAGGCCTTACAAGGGGGCGGCGGCCTGGAGCCGGGGCTGGCAGACCGACTGTTGGCGCAAACTCAGGAAGCGTTATCGCGCCAGGAAATGTTGGGCGCGCCGCCGGTGCTGTTGGTTAATCATGCATTGAGGCCTCTGCTGGCGCGTTTTTTACGCCGCAGCATACCGCAGCTGGTGGTGTTGTCGAACATGGAGCTTTCCGATAACCGCCATATCCGCATGACCGCGACCATCGGAGGTAAATAATGCGTAAGTTTCTGTGGCTGTTATTGTTTCCTCTGGCAGTGCAGGCCGCCGGAGAAGGCGCCTGGCAGGCTAGTGGCATGGGCATTACGTTAAATCACCGCGGGCAGTCTGCCTCGTCTGCGCCTTTGGTTCCCGGCCAGCCCGTCTCGGGGTTGATGACGCTGGTAGCCTGGCGCTATGAGCTGAATGGCCCTACGCCTGCGGGGCTGCGGGTACGTTTATGTTCGCAGTCGCGCTGCGTTGAGCTGGACGGGCAAAGCGGCACCACTCACGGATTTAATAACGTACCTGCCGTGGAGCCGATGCATTTTGTCTGGGAGGTGCCCGGCGGCGGTCGCCTGATCCCGGCCTTACAGGTGCAAAGTAATCAGGTCATCGTCAACTACCGTTAATTCTCTCTTCTTCATCGCAGCTGGCAGATGAAACTGCTGGCTGTCTCGCACTTTTTGACCCGCCACTTTGATTTAAAAGAAACGCTGTTTTATAAAATAGGTGACTTACGTTGCCGGACTCTTTGTGCTGTTGCCATTTCGCGATTATCCCTGGCAGAAATAAAAAGGTTTCCCTTGCGGTTAACTTTTACTGTGGCCGTGTAAGGACGTCCTGCATCGAAGTGAGGATTGCGGGGCCTCCCAATAATGTGCAGGGGTAACGGCAATGAGAACACGTAAAATTGGGTTGGTAAATTATTTTGCCTATGGGGCAGGTGACTTTTTAGGCGCAGGGACCACGGCGCTGACCGCCGCATGGTTGCTCTATTTCTACACCACTTTTTGTGGCCTGACGCCTATTGAGGCGACGTTTATTTTTGCAACGGCCAGGGTGCTGGATGCGGTGGTTAGCCCATTAATGGGCTTTTTAACGGATAATTTTGGATCGACCTGGCTTGGTAAGCGCTTTGGCCGACGTAAGTTTTTTATTCTGCTGGGGATTCCCTGTGTCTTTAGCTACTCCCTGATGTGGGTCGGCGACATGGGATTCTGGTACTACCTGCTGACCTACCTGGTGTTTGATGTGGTTTACACCATGATTCTGGTGCCCTATGAAACGCTGGTACCGGAAATGACCGATGATTTTAAACAGAAAACCAAGTTTTCTGGCGCGCGTATTTCTATGGCCCAGATGTCAGCCATACTGGCCTCGTTCTTACCTGGCGTACTGTTGACGCTGTTTGGTAAACACAATCCTGTTTCATTTTTCTATGCCAGCCTGGTGTTTTCGGTGCTGTGCGCGCTGATGCTGACCTTTGTGTGGTTTTTTACCTGGGAACGCCCGCGTGAAGAATGGAGCGAAGCGGCACTTCGCGCTGAAGAAGAGAAGAAAAGCCTGACCTTTCGTCAGAGCATGAGTCGTCTTTTCACTGAGCTAAGTTCGACGCTGCGCATCCGCATTTTCCGTCAACATTTGGGCATGTATCTTGGTGGTTATATCGCGCAGGACGTGTTCAACGCGGTCTTTACCTACTATGTGGTGTTTGTGTTGATGCAGGAAGCCTCTATGGCGTCGAACCTGCTGGGCACCATGGCTATCTTCCAGTTTATTGCGGTTATCGCCATGATCCCGCTGTGCATTCGCTTTGGACCGGCCCCGTCTTACCGGATGGTGGTGGTGCTGTTTGGCCTGAGTTCTCTCTCTTATGCGGTGTTGTATTACGCCGGGCTGAGTGATGTGTACGCCTTATTGCTGCTGGTTTCCGCCGTTGCGGGCCTGGGACGTGGTGGCATCAATTATGTTCCGTGGAATACCTACACCTATATCGCCGATGTCGACGAGGTGATCACAGGCCAGCGTCGGGAAGGGATCTTTGCCGGCATCATGACTTTAACGCGCAAAGCCTCGCAGGCGGGGGCCGTCATGCTGGTCGGCATTGTTATGCAGTTATCGGGTTTTGTCTCCGGGCAGAGTGAACAACCTGCTGCGGTCAGCCATACCATTCTGTTCATTCTGAGCTGCGGTACGTTGATTGTACTGGCGCTGGGATTCCTGGTGTCTCTGCGTTTCAAACTGAATCTGCAAACACATAGCACCTTGCGTGAAGAGACCGCAAAAATGCGTGAGTCCGGGCGCCCCATGCCAGAAGGGCTTACCCCTGAAGGACGTGCAACGGTAGAGATGCTGTCAGGCATGCCGTATGAATCACTTTGGGGTAACAACAATATTGGTTACCTGAATCGTAATAAACCTGCTGCGCCATCACTGCAACATGGCTCAGCATTGAATTCGACATTGCACAGAGGTTAAGTAAATGATTGTTTATCCGGTTAAACACAGCCCGTTGTTACGTCAACCTGAACATTTTATTGCCAGAGATGAGTTAAAAACGCTCATCAAGAAGGTGACGCATAATCTGGTCAATATTCATGATGAGAGCGGTGAGTTCTTGCTGCGACTGGACGACGGACGCGTTATTGACACCAAAGGGTGGGCTGGATGGGAGTGGACGCACGGCGTCGGCCTGTACGGGATGTACCAGTATTACCAGCAAACCGGTGATGAAACGATGCGCGATATCATCGATGGCTGGTTTGCCGACCGCTTTGCAGAAGGCGCGACGACTAAAAACGTCAATACCATGGCGCCGTTTCTGACGCTGGCGTATCGCTATGAAGAAACGCGCAATCCGGCGTATCTGCCGTGGCTTGATTCCTGGGCCGAGTGGGCGATGCACGACATGCCGCGTACCGATTTTGGTGGTATGCAGCACATCACGCTGGCGGAAGAGAATCATCAGCAGATGTGGGACGACACGTTGATGATGACGGTGTTACCGCTGGCGAAGATTGGCAAACTGCTCAACCGCCCCGAGTACGTTGAAGAGGCGACGTATCAGTTCCTGTTACATGTGCAAAACCTGATGGATAAAGAAACCGGTCTGTGGTTCCACGGCTGGAGCTATGAGGGAAATCATAACTTTGCCAACGCCCGCTGGGCGCGCGGTAACAGCTGGCTAACTATTGTTATTCCGGAGTTCCTCGAACTGGTCGATTTACCGGAGAATAATGCCGTTCGTCGCTATCTGGTACAGGTACTGAATGCGCAAATTGCGGCCCTGGCGAAGTGTCAGGATGAGAGTGGTCTGTGGCACACGTTGCTGGACGATCCGCATTCTTACCTTGAAGCGTCAGCTACCGCCGGATTTGCTTATGGGATTTTGAAAGCGGTGCGTAAGCGTTATGTCGGGCAGGAATATGCGGCGGTAGCAGAACTCGCCATCAAAGGCATTGTGCAGCATATCTCACCAGAAGGGGAGCTGCTGCAAACCTCATTTGGTACCGGGATGGGGCACAATCTCGAGTTCTATCGCAACATTCCGCTGACCTCCATGCCTTACGGTCAGGCGATGGCGATGCTGTGTCTCACCGAATACTTGCGTAAGTATTTTTAATATCGGTGTCCGACGGCGCTGTCGCTGTCGGCGTTGTTTGTTGAGTTACCTCTGTTTGTGCGGCGTTGTCCTGCGGCACAAACAGATGATCCATAATTTGTCGCATAACCGGCGCGGCGGTAATGCCGTCGCTGCCGCCGTTTTCCAGAATCAACGCCACGGCGACTTTCGGGTTTTTGTAGGGTGCAAATGCGGTGTAGAACACGTGGTCACGCAGGCGGATGGGGATCATCTTCGCATTGTAAGTCTGGTTTTCTTTCAGGCTGAAAACCTGTGAGGTTCCGCTTTTCGCCGCAATTCCGTAAGGTGCAGTATGGAAAAATTTATAACCTGTCCCGTTCGGCGCATTGGCCATGCCAAACATCGCCTCGCGTACCAGTCCCCAATAGGGCGAGGAGGGAGAGGCAATCTGTGACGGTACCGTGGCGGCATGATAAGGCGTAACAGATTTACCACTCTCTTCAGCCTGCAACAGGTGAGGGGCAATCACTTTCCCGTTGTTAATCAGTGCCACCATTGCTTTCACCATCTGGATTGGCGTGGCGATCCAGTATCCCTGACCGATACCAACCGAAATGGTGTCTCCCTGATACCAGGCTTTTTTATGCACCCGTTGTTTCCAGTCGCGGCTCGGTAACAGCCCGTTGTACTCTTCATCAAGATCAATGCCGGTGGGTTTACCGTAACCAAACTGGCTAAGCATGCTATTGATTCGGTCAATGCCCATCATATACGCCACCTGATAGAAGAACGTATCAGCGGACTCTTCAATTGCTTTGGTCACGTCCAACATGCCATGACCGGTTTTTTTCCAGTCGCGATAATGTCGCTCAGTGCCGGGCAATGTCCATGTTGGCGCGCCAAAGAAGCTGGTCTGCGGGGTGATAACGCCATTGAGCAATGCTGACATCGCCATGTACGGCTTGACCGTGGAGGCGGGAGGGTACAAACCTTGCGTGACGCGGTTAATCAACGGCAGGTCTTTATCCTGCAGCAGCGTGTTGTAGTCCTGGTAGCTGATACCTTTGACGAACGGATTCGGATCATAGCTGGGGTTAGAGACCATCGCCAGCACCGAGCCATCGTGCGGATCTTCAACCAGCACGGCGGCGCGCTGACCGAGCAGCAGGCTCTCTATATATTCCTGTAAGTGTAAATCCAGCGTCAGGTGGATGTCCTTTCCGGCAACAGGCGGTACATCTTTTATCAGGCGTACGATGCGTCCGTGGTTATCGACTTCGACTTCTTGATAACCCGTTTTGCCGTGCAGATCGTTTTCGTAATAGTGTTCGATCCCCTGCTTGCCAATGTTGTGATCGGCGGCGTAGTTTTCTGCCAGCCCCTTTTTATCCAACGCTTTCAGGTCGCTGTCATTGATTTTAGAGACATAGCCGAGCACATGCGCCAACTCTGCGCCATACGGATATTGGCGATCTTCATAGCTATTGATGGTGACGCCGCTGAAATGAAACTGATTAACCGAGAAACGGGCGATCTCCACGTCGGTCAGCGCATTTTTGAGCACCACCGGGCGATAGCGACTACTGGATTTCAGATCGTGGCGAAACTGGTCAATCTCATCAGGGGTCAGGTCAACAATAGGCGTTAGCTGCTTTAGCAAGGCATCCATATCGTTGATTTTATAAGGAGTGACAGAAATATCGTACCAGGTGACGTTGCGCACCAGCGGGATACCGTTGCGATCGTAAATGATGCCGCGCGTTGGGGCAACCGGCAGCATTTTGATGTCATTGGCATTTGAGCGGGTGGTGTAATACTGATGCTCGCGAATTTGTAAGTTGTAGAGGTTATAAATCAGGATGCCAAAACAGATGACCACCAGGCCAAAGGCCACTATTACCCGTCGCTGAAAGAGTTTCTCTTCCGCCTCAAAATCTCTGAATGTCATGGACCCACACCTGATTAATTCGCCGCCTAATGATACGGAGGTGTAAATGGGATAACAGGTAAAAGATGTTCCATCCCTCTACGGAAATGTGTCATTCCTTGTGAGTTGTAACAAATTACAGTGAACGTAGCCGTTTCTCGTAGGCCTGATGGCGCTTCGCTTATCAGACCTACGAGGGCGGTCATTCGGGAAAATAAAAAAGCCCGCGACATAGCGCGGGCTTTCACATCACTCGTGGTGATTACATACGTTCTACGGTTTCGATACCCAGCGTATCCAGACCCAGCTTCAGCGTTTTCGCCGTCAACTGTGCCAGCTTCAGGCGGCTGTTACGAATCTCTTCGCTCTCGGCGCTGAGGATTGGGCAATGTTCGTAGAAACCAGAGAACAAACCGGCAAGATCGTACAGATAGGCGCACATCACGTGCGGTGTACCTTCACGTGCAACGACGGTGAGCGTTTCTTCAAACTGCAGTAGACGCGCCGCCAGTTGGGCTTCACGATCATCACTGATGATGACCTTCGCGCTGGCCAGCGCACTTTCGTCGATATCTGCCTTACGGAACACGGACAGTACGCGGGTGTAGGCATACTGCATGTACGGTGCGGTATTGCCTTCGAAGGCCAGCATATTATCCCAGTCGAAGATGTAATCCGTGGTACGGTTTTTCGACAGATCTGCATACTTCACGGCGCCGATACCGACCGCATTCGCCAGTTTTTCCAGCTCGTCGGCAGGCATGTCCGGGTTCTTCTCTGCCACCAGACGACGTGCACGTTCCAGCGCTTCATCTAACAGATCGGCCAGTTTAACCGTGCCACCCGCGCGGGTCTTGAACGGTTTACCGTCTTTGCCGAGCATCATGCCGAACATGTGGTGTTCCAGCGGTACGGAATCCGGCACGTAACCGGCTTTACGCACGATGGTCCATGCCTGCATTAAATGCTGATGCTGGCGGGAGTCGATGTAATACAGCACGCGATCGGCATGCAGTGTTTCGTAACGGTACTTGGCGCAGGCGATATCAGTGGTAGTGTACAGATAACCACCATCTTTCTTCTGGATGATAACGCCCATCGGTTCGCCTTCCTTGTTTTTATACTCATCAAGGAATACGACAGTCGCGCCTTCGCTTTCAACGGCCAGGCCTTTGGCTTTGAGATCCGCAACAATGCCTGGCAGCATCGGGTTGTACAGGCTTTCACCCATCACGTCGTCGCGGGTCAGCGTCACGTTCAGACGATCGTAGGTTAACTGGTTCTGGGACATGGTAATGTCGACCAGTTTGCGCCACATTTCGCGGAAGTAAGCATCACCACCCTGCAACTTCACCACGTAGCTACGTGCGCGCTCGGCGAATTCTTCATCTTCGTCGTAATGTTTTTTCGCGTCACGATAGAAACCTTCAAGGTCAGCCAGCGCCATTTCACCCGCGTTTTCCTGCTGCTGCTTTTCCAGCCACGCGATGAGCATACCGAACTGGGTTCCCCAGTCGCCAACGTGGTTTGCGCGGATGACTTTATGGCCGAGAAACTCCAGCGTACGGACAGCCGCATCACCGATGATGGTGGAACGCAGGTGGCCTACGTGCATCTCTTTCGCCACGTTTGGCGCAGAGTAGTCAACAACAACGGTTTGCTTTTCTGGCTGTGCAACGCCCAGACGATCGGAAGCCAGCGCCTGCTGCACGTGCTGCGCCAGGAATGCTGGATCGAGGAAAATATTGATAAAGCCCGGGCCCGCAATTTCAATCTTGCTGGCAATCCCGTTGAGATCCAGATGAGTCAGCACCTGCTCTGCCAGTTGTCGCGGCGCCATACCCAGTTTTTTAGCGACTGCCATCATGCCGTTGGCCTGATAGTCGCCGAACTGTACTTTTGCTGACTGACGAACCTGAGGTTCGCAATCTGCAGGCGCACCTGCAGCAATCATGGCCTGACGGACTTTTTCTGAGAGAAGAGCCTGAATATTCACCGGAATACCTTACATTTATGAAGCGCTTTACTATACACCGCGCCAGATTAAGAATTTAGGCCGGGAGTATACTGCAAATGCCCGTTGCCGTCAGCATTGTGCGTGCCGCGCGCGGCCTAAAATAGACGCAGGGCAATGACGAATAATCATTCATTTTTTCCCTGAAAAAATCAGCGGTTGGATGGTACTGCGCAACAGAGTAAATTAGCGACTTTGAACATGGATATGAGCTTTCAATATGGCGAACTGGCAAACCGTTGCAGAACTGCATGATATTTCCGCAGATTTAGGGCATTTCACTCAGGCGTTAACTGAACTTTCCACCCGTCTGGGTTTGAATATTGCTCCGCTTGAAGCCGATCACATCTCTCTGCGCTGTCATCAAAACACCACCGCAGAGCGCTGGCGTCACGGGTTTGAACAGTGCGGCCAGCTGTTGTCGGAAAATATCATCAATGGCAGACCGATTTGCCTGTTCAAACTGGATGAGCCGGTGTGCGTGGCGCACTGGCAGTTTTCTATTGTGGAGTTGCCGTGGCCGGGTGAAAAACGCTACCCACATGAGGGTTGGGAGCATATTGAGATTGTTCTGCCGGGCGAGCCGGAAACGTTGAATGCGCGAGCGCTGGCGTTGCTTTCTGATGAAGGATTGAGTCAGCCGGGTATCTTTGTGAAAACCAGTTCACCACAAGGCGAGCGTGAGCGGTTACCGAACCCGACGCTGGCGGTCAGCGACGGCAGCGTGACTATCAAGTTTCATCCATGGTCAATTGAAACGATTGTGGCAAGCGAGCAACAGGAGTAACCATGGCACTGCTGGAAATCTGCTGTTACAGCATGGAGTGTGCGCTGACGGCACAAAAAAATGGCGCGGATCGTATTGAACTGTGTTCGGCACCCAAAGAAGGGGGCTTAACCCCATCACTGGGTGTATTACGTACCGTTCGTCAGCATATTGATATTCCCGTCAATCCGATTATCCGCCCGCGCGGCGGGGATTTTTGCTATACCGACTGTGAATTCGCGACCATGCTGGATGATATCGCCATGGTCAGAGATCTCGGATTCTCCGGGCTGGTAACCGGGTTATTAGATGTTGATGGCAACGTCGATATGTCGCGCATGGAAAAAATTATGCGGGCAGCCGGTACGCTAAATGTCACGTTTCATCGGGCCTTTGATATGTGTGCCAACCCCTTAAATGCGCTGAAAAGTTTATCTGATTTGGGTGTCGCCCGAGTGCTGACTTCCGGGCAAAAATCAGATGCTGCGCAAGGTTTAACAAAAATAATGGAACTTATTGCACAGCCCGGTGCTCCAATCATTATGGCCGGAGCGGGGGTTCGCGCTGCGAATTTGTCTCTATTCCTCGACGCCGGTGTGCAGGAAGTCCACAGTTCTGCCGGAGTATGGCTGACTTCTCCCATGCGATATCGCAATGCGGGGTTGTCGATGTCTTCGGATGCGCAAGCGGATGAATATTCCCGCTATGCGGTAGACGGGGCGGCGGTTGCTGAAATGAAAGCGATTATTGCGCACCATCGGGCCAGCTGATTTTTACCGTTGCATCATGTCGCCCAATATGATGCTTGCTCGTACCAGGCCCCTGCAATTACAGGGGCCTTTTTTTATCCTTTTATGCCTGATGGCGGCGATGCCTTATCAGGCCTACGGGAGTTGTAGGCCCGGTAAGCGTAGCGCCACCGGGCAATCCATCACGGCTTACGCGCAATCAAGACCGCGCGCAGCGGGGCAGGGTACCCTTCTACCGTTTTACTGCTGTCGTTCGGGTCGAGGAAATCAGCCAGCGATTCGGTAATCATCCACTCGGTACGGCGCTGTTCTTCGGTAGTGGTCACACACACGTCGGCAATGCGGACATCAACAAAACCGCACTTCTCCAGCCAGTTTTTCAACGCCAGAGCAGACGGAATAAAGTAGACGTTGCGCATTTGTGCGTAGCGGTCACCCGGCACCAGCACGGTATTTTCGTCCCCTTCAACCACCAGCGTTTCCAGTACCAGTTCACCGTCTTGTACCAGTTGATCTTTCAACTGCCAGAGATGTTCCAGCGGAGAACGGCGGTGATAGAGCACGCCCATTGAGAAAACGGTATCAAACGCGTTCAACGCCGGAAGCTGTTCAATACCCAGCGGCAGCAGATGCGCGCGCTGGTCGTTGCCCAGCAGTTTTCGCACCGCTTCGAACTGACACAGGAATAACTGGGTCGGATCAATCCCAACGGCCAGGTGCGCGCCTGCACCGATCATGCGCCACATGTGATACCCGCTGCCGCAGCCGACATCCAGGATCGTCCGTCCGGTCAGGTCGGATAAATGCGGCAGAACGCGATCCCATTTCCAGTCAGAACGCCATTCGGTGTCGATATTGACGCCATACAGTGAGTATGGCCCTTTACGCCACGGCATCAAATTGCGCATTAATGTATCAATGCGTTTAAGCTGACCGTCGCTGAGCGGCTCTTCGCTTTCAGCGGTGACACTGTGCAGCAAGTCCAGACGGTGCGGTGTCAGTTCGGGCAAAAACTCTACCGCGTTCGACCACTGCTTAAACAGGCCATGCTGATCGCGCTGCCAGCTCGCAATTTGCGCCGGGAGCGTTTCCAGCCAATGAGAAAGGTGATTTTTGGCAATCAGCTGATAAAAGTTACCAAAGTCGATCATGCCGCAACCTCAGCTTTTAGTGCCACCAGAGAACCAAAGTTAAAGCACTGGAACCACAGTTCGCTGTGTTCAAAACCAGCCTGATGCAGGCGCGCTTTATGGGTTTCGACCGAGTCGGTCAGCATGACGTTTTCCAGCATGCTGCGTTTTTGGCTGATTTCCAGTTCGCTGTAGCCATTTGCCCGCTTGAAATCGTGGTGCATGTTGAACAACAGCTCACCCACTTTTGCATCTTCGAAACTGAATTTCTCCGACAGCACCAGCGCGCCGCCAGGATTCAGCCCCTGATAAATCTTATCCAACAATGCCTGGCGCTCCGCTGGCTCAAGGAATTGCAGGGTAAAATTCAGCACCACCATTGAGGCGTTTTCAATAGTAATGTTGCGAATATCCCCTTCGACAACTTCGACCGGAATAGGGGCTTTATAGGCGTCAATATGACGGCGGCAGCGTTCAACCATGGCCGGGGAGTTGTCGACGGCAATAATTTTACAATTGTCATGCTGAATACTGCGACGCACCGAGAGCGTCGCGGCGCCCAATGAACAGCCCAGATCGTAGACCTGCGTGTTGGGTTGCACGAAACGTTCGGCCAGCATACCAATCATCGAAATGATGTTGGAGTAGCCGGGAACGGAACGCTGGATCATATCCGGGAAGACTTCAGCTACCCGTTCATCAAAGGTCCAGTCACCCAGACTGGCGATAGGCGCAGAAAAAAGCGTGTCGCGGTGAGACATAACGTAAAAATCCGGGAAAAATAAAGTGGCGTATTGTGCGCTAATGCAGGGAGAAAACCAACTCCCAGGGCATATACCAGAGATTCGCCAGCACCATTAGCACCAGCGAGCACCAGGTGGCGCTCATGCCGGAACGACGCCAGCGGAACAGACGGTGGTGGAATCCGTAATAATGCATCAGCCGACCGGCAATTAACATCAGCCCGCAAATATGCACCATCCACGTTTCCGCGCCGTTCATTTCCATAAATAACAGCAACACTAATGCGACGGGGATATATTCCACCGCATTACCGTGAATGCGAATCGCACTTTGTAGTTCGCTAAAACCGCCGTCGCCATAAGCCACGCGATACTGCATACGCAGGCGGACAACGTCAAAGGAGAACTTAATCAACAATAACGCACCCAGTACGGCATATAGCGCGCTTACCATACAAACTCCCTTTTAAAATGGCTGCTGGCATTGACTATGATAGGTGGCATTTTCAGAAAAGAGAAGATTGCTGTGGAATAGACGGTGCTGATCCGATCTCTGGCAGAGCGCTGCGTAAATCTGCCCATAGCGTATCTACAAGCTCCGGGGCCTGCGCGATGTCTGGCGTATGTAAAAACAGATAGGGTGTGGTGGTCTGCTTCCAGAGAGACAGTTTGGCCAGCCATACGTTAAATAACGTTCGGTTTTGCTCCATATTATCGCTGCCGATAAAGCGCACCATGGGATTGTTCGCAGTAACCACTGCATGGACCGGAACTTTCGGTTTTTTGCGCTGCGCATCGCGAATCGCTTCACTGTGAGGAACCGCGGCGTGTACCGGCCGACTATCTAAAATTACCCGATTGACCCCTCGCTCGTGTAAGCCGCGATTGAACCGTTTCTCGTCTTCACCTTTGGTAAAAAATTCAGGATGGCGAACTTCCACCCCGTAGGTAAACGATGCGGGTAACGCATCAAGAAACGCCCACAGAGCAGGGAGATCGCGAGGAGAAAAGGTGGCGGGTAACTGCAACCAATATTGCCCGATTCGCGCTTCCAGCGGTGACATGCGGGTGAAAAATTCTTGCACCAAATCATCACAGTTTCGCAGTGCAGCTTGATGCGAAATGGTCGCCGGAAACTTAAAGCAGAAGCGAAAGTCATCGGTAGTCTGCGCCTGCCAGCGCGTAACAATCTCGGCTTTTGGCAGCGCGTAGAGTGTGGTATTGCCCTCAACACAGTTAAAGTGGCGGGCATACTCTTCAAGGCTGGTGATCCCCAGGCGCACCCATTTCGGATGCGACCACTGCGGCAGGCCGATATAGATCATAACGCTTGCAGGATCTCGTCCACGCTGCGCACGCGTGCAATGCGCGGGAAGATATGCGTCATGCTGCCCTGATGTTGATCGGCACTGGCTGCGCTACAGGCATCTTCGGCAATCACCAGGTTAAAACCCAGTTCCCAGGCGTTACGCGCCGTTGACTCAACGCCGATGTTGGTGGAGATCCCGCATAACACGATAGTGTCAACGCCCCGGCGGCGCAGTTGGAGTTCGAGGTCGGTGCCGTAAAAGGCACCCCACTGGCGTTTGATCACTTCGATGTCACTGGCGTTTTTGCCCAGCGCTGTCGGATAGTCCCACCAGTTTGCAGGGAGCGCTTTTGCGGGTGCCAGGGCATCTACCGGCTGTTTCAGGGCTTCTGCGTAGTCGTCAGACCAGCCAACGCGAACCATCACTACCGGTGAACCGTGAGCGCGGAATTGTGCCGCAAGGCGTGCGGCGTGGGTTACCACGTCGCTTGCCGAATGGGGGCCGCCGGCGAAGGGTAAGATCCCTTCCTGTAGATCAATAACGACAAGGGCGGTGGTTTTAGCGTTCAGTTCCAGCATGGTGACTCCAGTCAAAAAAGAATTCCGTTACACCTTAATCGCGATTGTGTGTGAAAGGGGCGACAATTTTTGTTATTTTTTGTGAGATTACGCAATACCCGCGTAGGAAACACGCGTACAGTCAGTAGCGGACTTATCGTGCGGCAGAATTTCCAGTATAATAGCCGCCTTTTTTCATTCAGTTGTGACATTCAGCTAAAGCTGCGACTTCGTCATCTGCAAGGCAGGTGACAATCCGCCTGCGGCAAAGTTAAGGGATATCTCATGCGTACAGAATATTGCGGACAGCTACGTCTGTCCCACGAGGGGCAGCAGGTGACTCTGTGTGGTTGGGTCAACCGTCGTCGTGATCTTGGTAGCCTGATCTTCATCGATATGCGCGACCGCGAAGGTATCGTGCAGGTATTTTTCGATCCGGACCGTGCGGACGCGTTAAAGCTGGCCTCCGAACTGCGTAATGAGTTCTGCATCCAGGTTACGGGCACCGTGCGTGCGCGTGACGCGAAAAACGTCAACGCCGATATGGCGACCGGCGAAATTGAAGTACTGGCGTCCGATCTGACCATTATCAACCGTTCAGATTCGCTGCCGCTGGACTCTAACCACGTTAACACCGAAGAAGCACGTCTGAAGTATCGCTATCTGGACCTGCGTCGTCCGGAAATGGCGCAGCGTCTGAAAACTCGTGCCAAAATCACCAGCCTGGTGCGTCGTTTTATGGACGATCATGGCTTCCTCGACATCGAAACGCCGATGCTGACCAAAGCGACCCCGGAAGGCGCACGTGACTATCTGGTGCCTTCCCGCGTCCATAAAGGCAAATTCTACGCCCTGCCGCAGTCTCCGCAGCTGTTCAAGCAGCTGCTGATGATGTCTGGCTTTGATCGTTACTATCAGATCGTAAAATGCTTCCGTGACGAAGACTTACGCGCTGACCGTCAGCCTGAATTTACCCAGATCGATGTTGAGACCTCCTTCATGACCGCACCGCAGGTGCGCGAAGTGATGGAAGCGTTAGTGCGTACTCTGTGGCTGGAAGTAAAAGGTGTGGATCTGGGTGATTTCCCGATCATGACCTTTGCGGAAGCCGAACGTCGCTACGGCTCTGATAAACCGGACCTGCGTAACCCGATGGAGCTGGTTGACGTTGCTGACCTGCTGAAGTCCGTTGATTTCGCCGTCTTCTCCGGCCCGGCTAACGATGCCAAAGGTCGCGTGGCTGCGCTGCGTGTACCGGGTGGAGCAAGCTTAAGCCGTAAGCAGATCGACGATTACGGTAATTTCATCAAGATCTACGGCGCGAAAGGCCTGGCTTACATTAAGGTCACCGAACGTGCGAAAGGTCTGGAAGGGGTAACCAGCCCAGTTGCTAAGTTCCTGAATGCCGATATCGTTGACGCGATTCTTGAGCGCACCGGCGCACAAGATGGCGACATGATTTTCTTCGGCGCAGACAACAAGAAAGTGGTTGCTGACTCAATGGGCGCACTGCGTCTGAAACTGGGTAAAGATCTGAGCCTGACCGACGAAACCAAATGGGCGCCGCTGTGGGTTATCGACTTCCCAATGTTTGAAGACGACGGTGAAGGTGGCCTGACCGCGATGCACCATCCGTTTACCGCGCCGAAAGACATGACGGCCGCTGAGCTGAAAGCCGCGCCGGAAGAGGCCGTTGCCAATGCGTACGATATGGTCATCAACGGTTACGAAGTGGGCGGCGGTTCCGTGCGTATCCATAACGGCGACATGCAGCAAACCGTGTTTGGTATTCTGGGTATTAACGAGCAAGAACAGCGTGAGAAGTTCGGCTTCCTGCTGGACGCGCTGAAATACGGTACTCCGCCGCACGCGGGCCTGGCGTTTGGTCTGGATCGTCTGACCATGCTGCTGACCGGTACCGATAACATTCGTGACGTTATTGCCTTCCCGAAAACCACGGCTGCCGCGTGCCTGATGACCGAAGCGCCAAGTTTTGCCAACGACGCTGCCCTGGCGGAACTGAGCATTCAGGTTGTGAAGAAGGCCGAGAATAACTGATATGACATACAAACAGCCTGTCTCGGTGTTAGTCGTGATTTATGCAAAGGACACCGGAAGAGTGCTGATGTTACAGCGACGCGACGATCCTGATTTCTGGCAGTCGGTCACCGGCAGCCTTGAAGAGGGTGAAACCGCGTCGCAAGCCGCCATGCGCGAAGTAAAGGAAGAGGTCACCATTGACGTTGCCCGCGAGCAACTGACCTTAATTGACTGTCAGCGCACGGTGGAGTTCGAGATTTTTAGCCATTTACGACATCGCTACGCACCGGGAATCGAACGGAATACGGAATCCTGGTTTTGCCTGGCACTCCCCTCGGAACGAGAGATCGTGTTCACTGAACATCTGACCTATCGTTGGGTTGATGCGGCGGAAGCTGCACAGTTAACCAAATCGTGGAGTAACCGGCAGGCGATTGAAGAATTTGTAATTAACGTCGCCTGAGAAGGCGCGCTTTTTGGAGATATTATTTATGGCAGGTCATAGTAAATGGGCCAACACCAGACACCGTAAAGCAGCGCAGGATTCCAAGCGCGGCAAGATCTTCACCAAAATCATTCGCGAGCTGGTTACGGCCGCTAAGCTTGGTGGTGGCGATCCGGACGCGAACCCGCGCCTGCGTGCGGCTGTCGATAAAGCGCTGTCCAACAACATGACGCGTGACACCCTGAACCGTGCCATCGCGCGCGGTGTGGGCGGTGACGAAGACGCAAACATGGAAACCATCATTTATGAAGGTTACGGTCCTGGCGGGACAGCGGTCATGATTGAATGCCTGTCTGACAACCGTAACCGTACTGTTGCGGAAGTGCGCCATGCGTTCACTAAAACCGGTGGTAACCTGGGCACTGACGGTTCAGTTGCGTACCTGTTTAGCAAAAAAGGTGTTATCTCCTTTGAGCAAGGCGACGAAGACACCATCATGGAAGCCGCGCTGGAAGCCGGTGCTGAAGACGTTGTGACCTATGATGACGGTGCGATTGATGTCTACACCGCATGGGAAGAGATGGGCAAAGTGCGTGATGCACTGGAAGCCGCTGGTCTGAAAGCGGACAGCGCTGAAGTTACGATGATCCCGTCCACCAAAGCGGACATGGATGCAGAAACAGCACCGAAGCTGATGCGTCTGATCGATATGCTGGAAGACTGCGATGACGTGCAGGAAGTTTACCACAACGGCGAAATCTCCGATGAGGTTGCTGCTACGTTAGAATGACGTGGTTGAGCGGTAAAATAACAGGAGATGCGTGATGTCCATTATTCTCGGCATTGACCCGGGCTCGCGCATCACCGGCTATGGCGTGATCCGCCAGGTCGGTCGACAGTTGACCTACCTGGGCAGTGGATGTATTCGTACCAAAGTGGATGATTTACCGTCGCGCCTGAAGCTAATTTATGCCGGCGTGTCGGAAATCATTACCCAGTTTCAGCCAGACTACTTTGCCATTGAGCAAGTATTTATGGCAAAAAACGCCGATTCGGCGCTTAAGCTGGGGCAGGCGCGCGGCGTGGCGATTGTTGCTGCCGTAAACCAGGACCTTCCGGTGTTTGAATATGCGGCACGTCAGGTGAAGCAAACCGTCGTCGGGATAGGCAGTGCGGAGAAAAGTCAGGTGCAGCACATGGTGCGCACATTGCTAAAACTCCCGGCAAATCCCCAGGCCGATGCCGCGGATGCGCTGGCCATCGCCATTACCCACTGCCACGTCAGTCAGAACGCCATGCAAATGAGCGATACCCGGCTGAATTTAGCGCGTGGTCGACTACGTTAATGACAAATGAGGCTGGATATCTATCCAGCCTTTTTTTATGATAGCGCATTACCTTTTTAGCCCTTAACGCAGGAGCGTCACGTGATAGGCAGACTCAGAGGCATCATTCTCGAAAAACAACCCCCGTTGGTTCTTCTGGAAACGGGTGGCGTAGGCTATGAAGTGCATATGCCGATGACCTGTTTTTACGAGCTGCCGGAAGCCGGGCAGGAAGCGATTGTTTTCACCCATTTTGTGGTGCGTGAAGATGCGCAGCTGCTGTACGGGTTTAACAACAAGCAGGAACGCACGCTGTTTAAAGAGCTGATTAAAACCAACGGCGTTGGACCGAAGCTGGCGCTGGCGATCCTCTCCGGCATGTCGGCGCAGCAGTTCGTTAACGCGGTTGAACGCGAAGAGCTCGGGGCGCTGGTGAAACTGCCGGGTATCGGTAAGAAAACCGCTGAGCGCTTGATTGTTGAAATGAAAGACCGCTTTAAAGGCCTGCATGGCGATCTGTTCACACCGGCGGCCGATCTGGTGCTGACGTCACCTGCGGGTCCGGTAACGGATGACGCCGAGCAGGAAGCGGTTGCTGCGCTGGTGGCGCTGGGCTATAAACCACAGGAAGCCAGCCGCATGGTGAGTAAAATTGCCCGCTCTGATGCCAGCAGTGAAACCCTGATTCGTGAAGCGCTCCGCGCTGCATTGTGAGGTAAAGGATGATTGAAGCAGACCGCCTGATTTCAGCTGCCAGCGCGATACCTGAAGACATTGTGGATCGTGCGATCCGCCCCAAGTTGCTCGATGAGTATATCGGTCAGCCTCAGGTCCGTTCGCAAATGGAGATTTTTATCCAGGCGGCGAAGTTGCGCGGTGATGCCCTCGACCACCTGCTGATCTTTGGTCCTCCGGGTCTTGGAAAAACCACGCTTGCCAATATTGTCGCCAATGAAATGGGCGTAAACCTGCGTACCACCTCCGGCCCGGTGCTGGAAAAAGCGGGCGATTTGGCGGCAATGCTGACGAACCTCGAGCCGCACGACGTGCTGTTTATCGATGAGATCCATCGCTTATCGCCGGTCGTGGAAGAAATATTGTATCCGGCGATGGAAGACTATCAGCTGGATATCATGATCGGCGAAGGACCTGCTGCACGTTCGATCAAGATTGATCTGCCGCCGTTTACGCTGATTGGCGCGACAACCCGTGCCGGGTCGTTAACCTCTCCTCTGCGTGACCGTTTTGGTATCGTGCAGCGACTGGAGTTTTATCAGGTTGCCGATCTTCAGCATATTGTAGGGCGCAGTGCGCGTTATATGGGGCTGGAGATGAGCGAGGAGGGCGCGCTGGAAGTTGCTCGCCGTGCGCGCGGAACGCCGCGTATTGCCAACCGTCTGCTGCGTCGCGTGCGTGACTTCGCCGAGGTGAAGCATGATGGCACCATCTCGGCAGACATTGCCGCCCAGGCGCTGGATATGCTCAATGTGGATGCTGAAGGGTTCGATTACATGGACCGTAAGCTGCTGCTGGCGGTGATCGATAAATTCTTCGGTGGGCCGGTAGGGCTGGATAACCTGGCCGCCGCTATTGGTGAAGAGCGTGAAACGATTGAGGACGTGCTGGAGCCATATTTGATCCAGCAGGGCTTCCTGCAGCGTACGCCGCGCGGACGTATGGCGACGGTGCGCGCCTGGAATCATTTTGGTATTACGCCGCCGCAAATGCCTTAAGTTTTTTATGCCGGATGGCAGCTTGCCTAATCCGGCCTACCTGTGAACGTAGGCCTGATACGCGAAGCGCCATCAGGCAACACACTCTTAGCTCGCTTGCTTTTTCATCATGCTGAAAATAAACATCAGCGCGGCACACAGCACCACGGAGGGCCCTGCTGGCGTATCATAGAACGCCGAGAACGTCAGGCCGCCCGTCACCGCTATCATCCCCACGCCCACGGCAACACCGGCCATCTGCTCAGGCGTACGCGCAAAACGGCGTGCGGTGGCAGCAGGAATAATCAGCAGCGACGTAATAATGAGCGCGCCGACAAACTTCATCGCCACACCAATCGTTAACGCAGTGACCAGCATCAGCAGTAGCTTCACGCGTTGCAGCTTCACGCCATCGACAAAGGCGAGATCCGGGCTGATGGTCATTGACAGCAGGTTGCGCCATTGCCAGAAGAGAATGGCTAGCACAATGACAACACCAATGGCGATGGAGATCAGATCTTCCGGCGTCACGGCAAGCAGGTCACCGAACAGATAGGCCATCAAATCCACACGGATATTCGACATCAGGCTGACGACCACCAGGCCCAGTGACAGAGCGCTGTGCGCCATAATGCCGAGCAAGGTGTCTATGGCGAGGTGAGGGCGCTTCTCCAGCCACACCAGACCCGCTGCCAGCATCAGAGTGACTGCGATAACCGCATAGAACGGGTTTACATCTAACAGCAGACCAAAGGCCACACCCAGCAGTGACGCGTGCGCCAGCGTGTCGCCAAAATAAGACATCCGACGCCAGACCACAAACGATCCCAGCGGGCCAGCGGCGCAGGCCAGCATGATCCCGGCTAACCAACCGGGTAATAACAATTCAATCATGAGTGACCATTTCCCCGGCGTAATACGATACGACCCTGTAAATCATGGCGATGATTATGATTGTGACGGTAAATTCCGAGTTGCTCGGCACCGCGTTGCCCGAACATAGAGATAAATTCCGGGTGCATAGAGACCACTTCCGGCGTGCCGGAGCAGCAAATATGGTGGTTGAGGCACAGCACTTCGTCGGTCTTCGCCATCACCAGATGCAAATCATGCGAGACCATCAGTACGGCGCAATCGAGTTCACGGCGAAGCTGGTCGATAAGGTCATACAATGCGACCTGACCATTGACATCCACACCCTGAGTGGGTTCATCCAGCACCAGCAGCTGTGGTTTATTCAGCAATGCGCGAGCCAGCAGGACGCGCTGCGTTTCCCCGCCGGACAGTTTTTGCATCGGCGCATCCATCAGATGTCCGGCCTGAACGCGCTTGAGCGCCGGGAGAATATCGTCCTTCTTTGTATCCGGACGTAAGCGCAAAAAGCGGCTGACCGTCAGGGGCAGCGTGGTATCGAGATACAGTTTTTGCGGGACATAGCCAATCCGCAGCTGTCCGTTACGCTTGATAACGCCTGCATCTGCTGCTACCAGCCCGAGGACAACGCGCACCAGCGTAGACTTCCCGGCACCGTTCGGACCAAGAAGCGTTAAAATTTTGCCGGGCCGTAGTTCAAGCGAAACGTCAGAAAGGACGCGGCGTTGACCATAAGAGACCGAGACATTTTCCAGTGAAACCAAAGTCGTCATATCAATTTTAGTCTTGCAGAAGTTATAGAATGTTATAATATCACATTTCTTACATTCATTACGATGATTGGTCGCATTATGTTACATAAAAATACGCTTCTTTTCGCAGCATTATCCGCTGCTCTTTGGGGGAGTGCAACACAGGCAGCAAATGCCGCCGTCGTTGCCTCGCTTAAGCCGTTAGGGTTTATCGCTTCAGCGATTGCTGATGGGGTTACGGATACCGAGGTTCTCCTGCCTGATGGCGCATCCGAACATGATTACTCATTGCGTCCGTCAGACGTAAAACGCTTACAGGGCGCGGACTTAGTTGTTTGGATTGGCCCCGAGATGGAAGCGTTTATGGAAAAATCTGTCAAGAATATTCCTAACGCGAAACAGGTAACGATTGCGCAACTCAATGACGTGAAGCCATTGCTCATGAAAGGGGGCGACGATGATGATGACGATCATGGACACAATGACGCCCACGGTGAAAAAAGTGACGAACATCACCATCATGGCGACTACAACATGCATCTTTGGCTTTCCCCAGAGATAGCGCGGGCCTCAGCGGTTGCAATCCATGAAAAATTAGTGGAACTTATGCCGCAAAGTCGAGCCAAACTTGACGCCAACCTGAAGGATTTTGAGGCACAATTAGCCGCAACCGATAAGCAGGTAGGTAACGAGCTCGCACCGCTCAAGGGGAAAGGGTATTTCGTTTTTCATGACGCCTACGGCTACTACGAAAAACATTACGGACTAACACCGCTTGGTCACTTTACCGTGAACCCTGAGATTCAACCTGGTGCGCAGCGTTTACATGAAATAAGAACACAGTTGGTTGAGCAAAAAGCAACCTGCGTTTTTGCTGAGCCACAGTTCAGGCCAGCGGTCGTTGAAGCCGTTGCGAGAGGGACATCCGTTCGAATGGGAACGTTGGATCCCCTCGGAACAAACATCAAACTGGGTAAAATAAGCTATTCTGCGTTTCTGAACCAATTAGCCAACCAGTATGCGAGCTGCCTGAAAGGAGATTAATGAGGAAGTGAATACGTGCAACAGATAGCCCGCTCTGTCGCTCTGGCATTTAATAATCTGCCCCGACCCCATCGCGTTATGCTGGGGTCGCTGACCGTTCTTACATTGGCCGTCGCCGTTTGGCGGCCTTACGTTTACCATCCCGATGCTGCACCGATTGTCAAAACCATCGAACTTGAAAAAAGCGAGATTCGTTCTCTGTTGCCTGAGGCCAGTGAACCTATCGATCAGGCTGCTCAGGAAGATGAAGCGATTCCTCAGGATGAACTGGATGACAAAACCTCCGGTGAGGTGGGCGTTCACGAATATGTAGTCTCGACCGGTGATACGCTGAGCAGCATCCTGAACCAGTATGGTATCGATATGGGCGATATCAGCCAGCTTGCCGCATCGGACAAAGAGTTGCGTAACCTGAAGATTGGCCAACAGCTTTCCTGGACGCTGACCTCTGACGGTGATTTGCAGCGCCTGACCTGGGAAGTTTCTCGCCGTGAAACCCGCACGTACGATCGTACTGCGACGGGCTTCAAAATGAGCAGTGAAATGCAGCAGGGCGACTGGGTTAACAGCCGTATCAAGGGCACCGTCGGCGGCAGTTTCGTCGCCAGCGCCAAAGAGGCCGGGCTGACCAGTTCTGAAATCAGTGCGGTGATTAAGGCTATGCAGTGGCAGATGGACTTCCGCAAACTGAAAAAAGGCGATGAGTTCTCGGTGCTGATGTCTCGCGAAATGTTGGACGGCAAACGTGAGCAAAGCCAACTGCTGGGCGTTCGTTTGCGCTCTGAAGGTAAAGACTATTACGCGATCCGTGCCGAAGACGGTAAGTTCTATGACCGTAACGGTACCGGGTTGGCGAAAGGGTTTATGCGTTTCCCGACTGCGAAACAGTTCCGCATCTCGTCTAACTTTAATCCGCGTCGCCTGAATCCGGTAACCGGACGCGTGGCACCGCACAAAGGCGTTGACTTCGCGATGCCGCAGGGTACGCCGGTACTGTCGGTAGGTGATGGTGAAGTCGTTGTTGCGAAGCGCAGCGGCGCTGCAGGCTACTATGTCGCGGTGCGTCATGGTCGTACCTACACCACCCGCTACATGCACCTGCGTAAACTGTTAGTCAAACCAGGACAAAAAGTAAAACGCGGCGATCGTATTGCGCTGTCAGGTAACACCGGACGTTCAACTGGACCACACTTGCATTATGAAGTCTGGGTTAACCAGCAGGCCGTGAACCCGTTAACGGCGAAGCTGCCGCGTACAGAAGGGCTGACCGGCTCGGATCGTACCGAGTACCTGGCGCAGGTGAAAGAGGTTCTGCCTCAGTTGCGCTTCGATTAATCAGCATACTGACAAAGCCGGTACGTGATGCGTGCCGGCTTTTTTATTTTGTACGGGGCACGACGCGCCGCTACACTATCAACAGATTTATTTTTCGCGGTACCAGACACTGGAAGAGCATGGAAACGAAAAAAAAGAATATTGAATACATCCCTGAATTTCATAAATCATTCCGCCATCCGCGCTACTGGGGTGCCTGGCTGGGTGTGGCGGCGATAGCAGGGATTGCATTAACGCCCGCATCGTTTCGCGATCCTGTGCTGGCGAAGCTGGGACGTCTTGCCGGACGGTTGGGGAAAAGTTCGCGCCGCAGAGCGCTGATTAATTTATCCCTGTGTTTTCCAGAGCGCAGCGAAGCCGAGCGCGAAGCCATCGTCGATGAGATGTTTGCAACGGCTCCGCAGGCGATGGTGATGATGGCAGAGCTTGCCCTGCGTGGCCCGGAGAAAATCCAAAACCGGGTTGACTGGCAAGGTCTGGAGATCATAGAAGAGATGCGCCGCAACGAGGAAAAGGTCATTTTTCTCGTCCCGCACGGTTGGGGCGTAGACATTCCAGCCATGCTGATGGCCTCGCAGGGCCAGAAAATGGCCGCGATGTTCCATAACCAGGGTAATCCTGTTTTTGATTACGTCTGGAACACGGTACGCCGTCGTTTTGGTGGCCGTTTGCATGCGCGTAATGATGGCATCAAACCCTTTATTCAGTCCGTGCGTCAGGGCTATTGGGGATACTATTTGCCGGATCAGGATCATGGTCCCGAGCACAGCGAATTTGTTGATTTTTTTGCCACCTACAAAGCAACATTGCCGGCGATTGGTCGCCTGATGAAGGTTTGCCATGCGCGTGTTGTGCCGCTGTTCCCGGTGTATGACGGGAAAACACATCGCCTGACGATTCAGGTCCGCCCGCCGATGGATGACATCCTGACCGCAGATGACCACACCATTGCCAGACGCATGAATGAAGAGGTGGAGATTTTTGTCGCGCCGCACCTCGAGCAGTACACCTGGATTTTAAAACTGCTGAAAACCCGCAAACCCGGTGAGATTGAGCCGTATAAACGTAAAGATCTCTACCCGAAGAAATAAAAAGAAGAAATAAAAAAAGCCTCTCACTTGAGAGGCTTTCTGTATCAGGTACCACCTGTAGGCTTGATGAGCAAAGCAACATCAGGCATTCAGCGAGGTTATTATTCTACGGTCAGAATGCGCGTGGTGTTGGTGGAGCCAATGGTGCTCATGACGTCGCCCTGGGTGACAATCACCAGATCGCCAGAAACCAGATAGCCTTTATCACGCAGCAGGTTCACCGCTTCGCTGGCGGCAACCACACCGTCGGTTTCGCTGTCAAAGTGAACCGGAGTAACGCCGCGGTACAGGGAGGTCAGGTTCAGCGTACGCTCATGACGCGACATGGCGAAAATCGGCAGGCCGGAACTGATACGGGACGTCATCAGCGCGGTACGACCGGATTCTGTCATCGCGATGATGGCGGTGACCCCTTTCAGGTGGTTCGCTGCATACATTGCGGACATGGCAATCGCTTCTTCAACGTTATCAAACTGCACGTCGAGGCGGTGTTTGGAGACATTAATGCTCGGGATTTTTTCCGCGCCCAGGCAGACACGCGCCATGGCGGCAACGGTTTCAGCCGGATACTGGCCTGCGGCGGTTTCTGCCGACAGCATAACGGCGTCGGTGCCGTCGAGTACGGCGTTCGCCACGTCCATCACTTCTGCACGGGTCGGCATCGGGTTGGTGATCATCGACTCCATCATCTGCGTGGCGGTAATGACCGCACGGTTCAGCTGACGCGCACGACGGATCAGGGCTTTCTGAATACCGACCAGCTCTGGATCGCCAATTTCAACGCCCAGGTCGCCACGAGCAACCATCACGACGTCAGATGCCAGGATGATGTCATCCATCGCATTCTGGTCGCACACGGCTTCTGCACGCTCCACCTTGGCAACAATTTTCGCATCGCAGCCTGCATCGCGCGCCAGACGGCGGGCATAGTTCAGATCTTCGCCGCAGCGCGGGAAGGAGACGGCCAGATAGTCAACGCTGATTTGCGCCGCGGTGATGATGTCAGCTTTGTCTTTTTCGGTCAGTGCTTCTGCAGAGAGACCGCCGCCCAGTTTGTTGATGCCTTTGTTATTGGAAAGCGGGCCACCGACGGTCACTTCGGTGAAGACCTTCATGCCCTGAACTTCCAGTACTTTGAGCTGTACGCGACCGTCATCCAGCAGCAGGATGTCGCCCGGCACTACGTCAGCAGGTAGGCCTTTATAGTCAATACCGACTTTTTCTTTATCGCCTTCGCCTTTACCCAGGTTGGCATCTAACAGGAACTTGTCGCCAATATTGAGGAATACTTTGCCTTCTTTGAAGGTTGATACGCGTATTTTAGGTCCCTGCAGGTCACCCAAAATAGCGACATGACGTCCCAGTTTGGCGGCAATTTCACGGACTTTATCCGCCCGCAGTTTGTGATCTTCTGGAGAGCCGTGCGAAAAGTTCATACGTACAACGTTTGCGCCCGCGGCGATAATTTTTTCAAGGTTGTTATCGCGGTCAGTTGCTGGGCCTAACGTGGTAACGATTTTGGTTCTGCGAAGCCTTCTGGACATGTAATACTCCGTTGACTGAAACAACTAGGTGTTGCGTGTGAACATTGATCCGGCCGTTCTGAAACATAACGGTAGAAATGAACGACCCGGATGATAAAAGGGTAGAACATCGTTATTGCTTTTAGCGGTCATCACTCTTGATGAGTAATTCTTTATCAAAACGCGATTCCTTGAGCGCTTCCTTGACACGCTTCAAGTTATCTCTAAATTTTGCACCACGGCGCAAAGTAAATCCCGTAGCCAGCACATCTATCACGGTCAGTTGAGCAAGTCGAGAGACCATAGGCATATAAATGTCAGTATCTTCCGGTACATCCAGGGTAATTGCCAGCGTGGCTTCACGCGCCAGCGGCGTTCCGGGGGAAGTAAGGGCGATCACCATGGCATCGTTTTCCCGCGCCAGCTGCGCCAGTTCAACCAGACTCTTTGTTCTGCCGGTATGTGAAATAAGGACAATGACGTCGTCATCGCTACAATTCATACAGCTCATACGTTGCAGTACAATATCGTCGGAATAGATAACCGGTACGTTAAAGCGGAAAAATTTATTCATGGCGTCGTGCGCTACGGCAGCGGACGAACCCAGACCGAAAAAGGCGATTTTCTTTGCCTGGGTTAATAAATCTACCGCCCGATTGACCGCCGCGTTATCCAGCGACTGACGGACGTGGTCCAGGCTTGCCATGGCAGATTCGAAGATTTTCCCGGTGTAGGACTCGACGCTATCATCCTCATCGACATTACGATTAACATACGGGGTACCATTAGCCAGACTTTGTGCCAAATGCAGTTTAAAATCAGGGAAGCCTCGTGTGTCCATGCTGCGACAGAAGCGATTCACGGTCGGCTCACTGACGTTGGCTTCCAGAGCCAACGTGGCAATACTTGAATGGATAGCCCGGTCAGGTGAGGTCAGAATAACATCGGCGACCTTACGTTCTGACTTGCTCAGATGTTCCAGTTTTAACTGGATTTTTTCCAGCATATTCATGATGTGAGTAGACTCATCGGCCATGGGCAAAAACGATTTCAGCGATATGGGGAAATCGAGCGGTAACTCTGGTAGATATTACCCCTGTGAACCCACATTCGGGGCAAAATGGACAGAAAAGTTGTTGTTTTTTTTCAATACATGATCGGAGTCGGGTTTTCTTACGCCTTCATGGTCACGTAAAAAAGCGACTTTTTTATCCATTTTGCGGCGGTAAACGTCAATAACGCCGCTGTTCACGGTAACAGCACGGCTGGATAAGCGTTTACGGTTCACGGAATCACGTAAAAGCAGTACAGTGCACTGTAATAAAATTACATTCAGTGTCGGGCATGAATACCCGACACTCAACTGAGGAGAATGACATGGCGGTAACGCAAACAGCCCAGGCATGTGACCTGGTCATTTTCGGCGCGAAGGGCGACCTTGCACGTCGAAAATTGCTGCCTTCCCTGTATCAGCTGGAAAAAGCCGGCCAGATTAACCCGGACACCCGCATTATTGGAGTTGGCCGCGCTGACTGGGACAAAGCAGCCTATACCAAGGTTGTACGCGAAGCGCTCGAAACTTTCATGAAAGAAAAAATCGATGAAAGTTTGTGGGAAACCCTCAGTGGTCGTCTGGAGTTTTGTAACCTGGACGTCAATGATACCGCTGCCTTTAGCCGTCTGGGCGACATGCTGGATCAAAAAGCACGCACCACGATTAACTACTTTGCCATGCCGCCAAGCACGTTTGGCGCGATCTGCAAAGGCTTAGGGGAAGCGAAATTGAACGCTAAACCGGCGCGCGTGGTGATGGAAAAGCCGCTGGGAACGTCGCTGGCAACCTCCCGCGAAATTAACGACCAGGTCGGTCAATATTTTGAAGAATGTCAGGTTTACCGTATTGACCACTATCTGGGCAAAGAAACGGTACTAAACCTGCTGGCACTGCGCTTTGCCAACTCCCTGTTTGTGAACAACTGGGATAACCGCACCATCGATCACGTCGAAATTACCGTGGCGGAAGAGGTGGGTATCGAAGGCCGTTGGGGTTATTTTGACCAGGCCGGTCAGATGCGCGACATGATCCAGAACCACTTGCTGCAGATTCTGTGCATGATCGCCATGTCGCCGCCGTCTGATCTGAGCGCCGACAGCATCCGTGATGAGAAAGTGAAAGTCCTGAAATCACTGCGCCGTATCGATCGTACGAACGTGCGTGAAAAAACGGTGCGTGGTCAGTACACCACCGGTTTTGCACAAGGTAAAAAAGTACCGGGGTACCTGGAAGAAGAGGGTGCGAACAAGAGCAGCAACACCGAAACCTTTGTCGCTATCCGTGTGGATATCGACAACTGGCGCTGGGCGGGCGTGCCGTTTTACCTGCGTACCGGTAAGCGTCTGCCGACCAAGTGCTCTGAAGTGGTGGTGTACTTCAAAACGCCTGAACTTAACCTGTTTAAAGAATCCTGGCAGGATCTGCCGCAGAACAAGCTGACCATCCGTTTGCAGCCGGACGAAGGTGTCGATATCCAGGTGCTTAACAAAGTGCCGGGTCTGGACCACAAGCATAATCTGCAGATAACCAAGCTGGATCTGAGCTATTCCGAAACCTTCAATCAAACGCACCTGGCAGATGCCTACGAGCGCTTGCTGTTGGAAACTATGCGCGGTATTCAGGCGCTGTTCGTGCGCCGTGATGAAGTCGAAGAAGCATGGAAGTGGGTGGACTCCATCACCGAAGCCTGGGCGATGGACAACGACGCACCGAAGCCGTATCAGGCAGGGACCTGGGGACCGGTTGCCTCGGTGGCCATGATCACCCGTGACGGTCGTTCCTGGAACGAATTCGAGTAAAATTCCATCTAGCCATTAGGTGTTATTTTACCGGTAACATGATCTAACACAGATTGTAGAATAATTTTTGCACTTTTAAGCCTCGCGTGGATTCACCCGCGGGGCTTTTTTTATTACACTGCCTGAAACGATTTTGCCCCTGAGCTACGGCCAGCAAGCTATTCAGCATGGTGTACCTTGCTGAAACGCATTGTTAATCCTGATGCTCTGACAGATAAATTTTAGGAGCCTCTATGAATCCGAATTTGTTACGCGTAACACAACGCATCGTTGAACGTTCTCAAAAGACGCGTTCTGCCTACCTCGCCCGTATCGAACAGGCCAAGACGAACACCGTTCATCGTTCGCAGCTGGCGTGCGGGAATCTGGCCCACGGTTTTGCCGCCTGTCAGCCAGAAGATAAAGCATCTCTGAAAAGCATGCTGCGTAACAATATCGCGATCATTACCTCCTATAACGACATGCTTTCTGCGCATCAGCCGTATGAGCATTATCCGGATATCATTCGCAAAGCCTTGCATGCAGCCAATGCGGTAGGCCAGGTTGCGGGTGGTGTGCCGGCGATGTGTGATGGCGTCACTCAGGGACAGGACGGGATGGAGCTTTCCCTGCTGAGCCGCGAAGTGATTGCAATGTCGGCGGCTATTGGCTTGTCTCATAACATGTTCGATGGCGCGCTGTTCCTCGGCGTGTGTGACAAAATTGTCCCGGGGCTGGTGATGGCGGCGCTGTCGTTTGGTCATCTGCCGTCCATCTTTATCCCTTCAGGCCCGATGGCGAGTGGTCTGGCGAACAAAGAAAAAGTCCGTATCCGCCAGCTCTATGCCGAAGGCAAAGTTGACCGTATGGCGCTTCTGGAATCCGAAGCCGCGTCTTATCACGCGCCGGGAACCTGTACTTTCTACGGTACAGCAAACACCAACCAGATGGTGGTGGAGTTTATGGGCATGCAGTTGCCGGGCTCCTCTTTCGTGCATCCTGATGCCCCCCTGCGTGAAGCGCTGACCGCGGCGGCGGCGCGTCAGGTCACACGCCTGACCGGTAACGGCAACGAGTGGATGCCTATCGGTAAAATGATTGATGAAAAAGTGGTGGTGAACGGTATTGTGGCCCTGCTGGCGACCGGGGGGTCCACCAACCATACGATGCACCTGGTGGCGATGGCGCGCGCGGCAGGCATTCTCATCAACTGGGATGACTTCTCCGATCTGTCCGATATCGTGCCGTTGATGGCGCGTCTGTACCCTAACGGTCCGGCCGATATTAACCACTTCCAGGCCGCGGGCGGTGTACCGGTGTTGATGCGTGAGCTGCTCAATGCGGGTCTGCTGCATGAAGATGTCAACACCGTCGCGGGCTTTGGCTTGTCGCGTTATACCCAGGAACCGTGGCTGAACAACGGCGAACTGGACTGGCGAGAAGGGGCTGAGAAGTCGCTGGATAGTAGCGTGATTGCTACCTTTGACCAGCCGTTCTCGCATCATGGCGGCACCAAAGTGCTGAGCGGCAACCTGGGGCGCGCGGTGATGAAAACTTCCGCGGTACCGGTTGAAAACCAGATCATCGAAGCCCCGGCAATTGTCTTTGAGAGTCAGCATGATGTGTTACCGGCCTTTGATGCGGGCCTGCTTGACCGTGACTGCGTGGTGGTCGTTCGCCATCAGGGGCCAAAAGCGAACGGTATGCCAGAATTACATAAACTCATGCCGCCTCTTGGTGTATTATTGGACCGTTGTTTCAAAATTGCGTTAGTTACCGATGGACGACTTTCAGGTGCTTCAGGTAAAGTGCCTTCAGCAATCCATGTAACACCGGAAGCTTATGATGGCGGGCTACTGGCAAAAGTACGCGATGGCGACATCATTCGAGTGAATGGACAGACAGGTGAATTGACGCTGCTGGTCGATGAAGAGGAACTTGCCTCTCGTCAGCCCCACATTCCTGACCTCAGCGCATCGCGGGTAGGAACAGGGCGTGAGATGTTCAGTGCGTTGCGCGAAAAGCTGTCCGGTGCGGAGCAGGGCGCAACCTGTATCGATTTTTAAGACTCATTTTGTAATCAGGCGAGAGAAGAAACTCTGATGAAAAACTGGAAGACAAGTGCAGAAGCAATCCTCACCACTGGCCCGGTTGTACCGGTTATCGTGGTGAATAAACTGGAACACGCGGTGCCGATGGCAAAAGCGCTGGTTGCAGGGGGTGTTCGTGTTCTGGAAGTGACCTTACGTACCGCATGTGCGATGGACGCCATTCGTGCTATCGCCAAAGAAGTGCCGGATGCGATCGTCGGTGCAGGTACCGTACTGAACCCGCAGCAGCTCGCGGAAGTGACGGAAGCTGGTGCGCAGTTTGCTATTAGCCCAGGACTGACCGAGCCTCTGCTGAAAGCGGCAACCGAAGGGACGATTCCTCTGATCCCAGGCATCAGCACCGTTTCTGAACTGATGCTGGGCATGGATTACGGCTTGAAAGAATTCAAATTCTTCCCGGCTGAAGCGAACGGCGGGACAAAAGCGCTGCAGGCGATTGCGGGTCCGTTCTCCCAGGTGCGTTTCTGCCCAACCGGCGGTATTTCTCCGGCCAACTACCGTGACTATCTGGCGCTGAAAAGCGTACTGTGTATCGGCGGCTCCTGGCTGGTTCCGGCGGATGCGCTGGAAGCGGGTGACTACGATCGCATTACCAAACTGGCTCGCGAAGCGGTAGAAGGCGCGAAGCAGTAAATCGTTAAATGCCCGATGGTGCGACTGGAACGCACCATCGGGTTTGTTCACGCCGGGAAATCCCCCTGCTGGCGCGCGACCAGCGTCAGGATTGAGTACAGCGCCACAGCTTGCTGATGCTGATTGAAAATCTCCACTGACCATTCCACTACGCCTGTGGCCTTCTCATCAGCGCTGCGCTGGCGTTTCACCGTTTTACGTTTGCAGGTCAGGCGTACCTGGATAGTATCGCCCGGTTTTACCGGCTCGATAAAACGCAGGTTTTCCATGCCGTAGTTGGCGATAACCGGGCCGACGCCCGCGTCAACAAACAGCCCGGCGGCGGCAGAAATCAGGAAGTAACCGTGCACCACGCGCTCGCCAAAAATCGACTCCGCGGCGGCAATTTTGTCCATGTGAGCGTAGAAGTGATCGCCGCTCAGGCAGGCAAAGTTGACGATATCCGCTTCGGTCAGCGTGCGGCGCGGGGTCAGCAGGCTGTCGCCCGGCTGGATCTCTTCAAAATATTTGCGGAACGGGTGGACGCGGTCTTCCGCCACCTGCGCGCCGCGCACCCATTGCTGGCCGATGGCGGCAAGCATCGTCGGGCTGCCCTGAATCGCGGTGCGCTGCATGTAGTGTTTTACCGCCCGCAGGCCGCCGAGTTCTTCGCCGCCACCCGCGCGTCCCGGGCCGCCGTGTACCAGCTGCGGCAGCGGGGAACCGTGGCCGGTAGATTCGACGGAAGATTCTTCGTTCAGCACCTGAATACGACCGTGGGCGCGGGCAGCACCGAGAATAAACGCACGCGCCAGTGCGCCATCTGCCGTCACTAACGTTCCCGCCAGGCTACCTTCACCGGCGCGCGCCAGCTGCATCGCGTGCTCGCTATTCTGATACGGCATCAGCGTCGCCACCGGGCCAAATGCTTCAATCGCGTGAACCGCCGCCACTTCATCCGGCTGCGCGCAGAACAGCAGCGTCGGTGGGAAGAATGCCCCGGCAGCGTTGAGATCGGCTTTGCCACCCAGCAGCACGTCACATCCGGCTTCCAGCAGGCGGTTGACGTTATCCTGTACATCCTGACGCTGTTCGCTATTGACCAGCGCGCCCATCTTCACACCTTCCTGCGCCGGGTCGCCGACCACCACTTTTTGCAGACGGGCAATCAACGCCTCGCTCACCGCTTTCACCTGCGCCTGCGGCACGATAATCCGGCGAATAGCGGTACATTTTTGCCCGGCTTTGGTGGTCATCTCGCGCACCACTTCACGGATAAACAGCGCAAATTCCGGCTGTTCCGGCGTCACATCGTCACCCAGCACGCAGCAGTTCAGCGAGTCCGCTTCCATGGTGAAGGGAACAGATTTCGCCACCAGATTCGGATGCACGCGCAGCTGTTGCCCGGTTTTTGCCGAGCCGGTAAAAGTCACCACGTCCTGATGATCAAGCTGGTCGAGCAGGTCGCCCGCGCCGCCGCAAATCAGGCTAATCGCGCCGTCCGGCACCAGCCCGCTATCGACAATCGCTTTGACCATCGCCCGGGTTAGCTGCGCGGTGGCGGTGGCCGGTTTGATGATCGCGGGCATCCCGGCAAGCCAGGTGGGGGCCAGCTTTTCTAACATGCCCCAGCAGGGGAAGTTAAAGGCGTTGATATGCACTGCCACACCGGATTTGGAGGTCAGCACGTGACGCGCGGCAAAACCGCCCTGTTTGGACAGCGGGATCAGCTCATCTTCCGGCCACAGGGTATCGTCCGGCAGTTCACGGCTGCCCAGCCCGGCATAGGTGAAGAGGGTGCCGATACCGCCTTCAATATCCACCCAGCTATCCGCCCGCGTCGCGCCGGTCTCGGCGGAAATCGCGTAGAAATCGGCCTTCAGCTCCAGCAGATGTTTCGCCACCGCTTTTAACATTGCGCTGCGTTCAATAAAGGTCATCGCCTGTAATGCTTTGCCGCCGTGCTCGATGGCGAAGCGGCGCGCCTGCGCCATATCCAGCCCTTCGCTTGTGACTTCCCACAGCGCTTCGCCGCTGATGGCGTGATGAATGGTGCGGGTGCGGCCCCGGCCGGTCTGCCAGGCGCCGGATAAATAGCTGGCTAACTGCTGCATGGTTATTCTCCAGATATGTTACGTAATCTCGCTATAAATAGTTCTTTTCTGAATCATAAAATGCAAGCCTGATTTTAATAATTTGTTAACAATGCGATCGAGGACACTATCCCTGATAGTGATATAAGCTTGTTTATAAAAGGATTGCTAAAACCCTTTGCGGTACTCATCACAAAATTCACAAACAAAATTTGTGATTTTATTTAACTAAGATGTAACTTTTATAAAACAAAGTGATTCGCAAAAATTGATTTGTTGAATTTATCGGAATCATAAGGTGATGACGTGACAGAAGAACATAGCTTTGACCAGCGCATCGCGCAGGATACCGCCATCGAACCGCAGGACTGGATGCCGGATGCCTACCGCAAAACGCTGATTCGCCAGATTGGTCAGCATGCGCATTCGGAAATTGTTGGCATGCTACCGGAAGGTAACTGGGTAACTCGCGCCCCAACGCTTCGCCGCAAAGCGATTCTGCTGGCGAAAGTGCAGGACGAAGCCGGACATGGCCTGTACCTCTACAGCGCCGCCGAAACCCTCGGCTGCGCCCGTGAAGATCTGTATCAGAAGATGCTCGACGGGCAGATGAAGTACTCCTCCATTTTTAACTATCCAACCCTGACCTGGGCCGATATCGGCGTCATCGGCTGGCTTGTTGATGGTGCTGCGATCGTCAATCAGGTGGCATTGTGTCGCACCTCCTACGGCCCGTATGCCCGGGCGATGGTCAAAATCTGCAAAGAAGAGAGCTTCCACCAGCGTCAGGGTTTTGAAGCCTGCATGGCGCTTGCCGCGGGCAGCGAAGAACAGCGTCAGATGTTGCAGGACGCCATCAACCGCTTCTGGTGGCCAGCGCTGATGATGTTCGGCCCGAGCGATGACAATTCGCCGAACAGCGCCCGCAGCATGGCGTGGAAAATTAAATTGCACTCGAATGACGAACTGCGTCAGCGTTTTGTCGACAACACCGTGCCGCAGGTGGAAATCCTCGGCATGCAGGTGCCGGATGCTGACCTGACGCTTGACGAAGCTACCGGTCACTACCGCTACGGCGAAATTGATTGGCAGGAACTTAACGAAGTCATCAACGGGCGTGGCATCTGTAACCACGAACGTCTGGGCGCAAAGCGCAAAGCCTGGGAAGAGGGGGCATGGGTGCGCGAAGCCGCGCTGGCGCATGCCGAAAAACAGCAGGCCCGCAGCGCCGCCTAAGGAGAATAAAGATGAGCAAAACATACTGGCCGTTATACGAAGTGTTTGTCCGCAGCAAACAAGGTTTGTCTCACCGCCACGTCGGCAGCCTGCACGCCGCCGATGACCAGATGGCGCTGGAAAACGCCCGTGATGCCTACACCCGCCGCAGCGAAGGCTGTTCGATTTGGGTAGTGAAGGCGAGCGAAATTGTCGCCTCGCAACCGGAAGAACGCGGTGCGTTTTTCGACCCGGCAGAGAGCAAAGTTTACCGCCATCCGACGTTCTACACCGTGCCGGACGGCATGGAACATATGTGAGGCAACGATGAATAACTCAAATCCCGTTGCCACCTATGCTCTGCGTCTGGGCGATAACGGCCTGGTGCTGGCCCAGCGTTTAGGTCAATGGTGCGGTCATGCGCCGGAGCTGGAGATCGATCTGGCGCTGACCAATATTGCCCTCGATCTGCTCGGTCAGGCGCGTAATTTCCTCAGCTATGCCGCCGAGCTTAACGGCAGCGGCGACGAAGACACGCTGGCCTTTGGTCGCGATGAACGCCAGTTCCGCAATCTGCTGCTGGTCGAACAGCCGAACGGCAACTTTGCTGACACCCTCGCCCGTCAGTTCTTTATCGACGTCTGGCACGTGGCGCTGTTCAGCCGCCTGGTGAACAGCCGTGACGCGCAGCTTGCCGCTATCGCCGCCAAAGGGCTGAAAGAAGTGCGCTATCACCAGCGTTTTAGCCGCGGCTGGCTGGAGCGTTTGGGTAACGGCACCGAACACTCGGCAAACCTGATGCAGCAAGCGGTGGACAGCCTGTGGCGCTTCACCGGCGAGCTGTTCCTGGCCGATGAGCTGGAGATCGAATTAATTGCGCAAGGGATCGCCGTCGATCCGCGTGAACTACAGGCCGAATGGCAGGCGACGGTAAACACCGCGCTGCTCGATTCTGGTTTGCAGATCCCGCAAGAAGCGGCGTTCCGTAGCGGCGGGAAACAGGGGCTGCACAGTGAACATCTGGGGCCGATGCTGGCAGAGATGCAGTACTTGCAACGTGCTTACCCCGGTCAGCAGTGGTAAACGGAGGTCGCTATGCAACGTCTTGCCACCATCGCGCCCGCTGAGGTGCATACCGTTTGGGGATTGCTAAGCGCTATCCCCGACCCGGAAGTGCCGGTGCTGACCATTACCGATCTCGGCATGGTGCGCCGCGTGGAACGTCACGGCGACGGCTGGGTGATTGGCTTCACGCCAACCTATTCCGGCTGTCCGGCAACCGAACATCTGTTAGGTGAAATCCGCGCGGTGATGACCGAGCACGGCTACATCCCGGTGCACATTGTGTTGCAGCTTGACCCGCCGTGGACCACTGACTGGATGAGCCCGGACGCCCGCGAACGCCTGCG
>NZ_SZXN01000034.1:151209-155645 GCF_005281195.1 Citrobacter sp. wls613 | reverse complement strand
GCAGTACGGCATCAGCCCGCCGCAGGCCCACGCCTGTCACGCCGACGAGATGCCGAAGGATGTGCTCTGTCCACGCTGCGGTAGCACCCACAGCTCGCTGATTAGTGAATTCGGTTCCACGGCCTGCAAAGCGCTGTATCGCTGCGAAAGCTGCCGTGAACCCTTTGATTACTTTAAATGTATTTGAGGTCTCGATGACAACATTTCATTCGCTTACCGTGGCAAATGTTGAGCCGGAAACCCGCGATGCGGTAACCATCACCTTTGCCATTCCCGACGCGCTGCGTAGCGCCTACGCCTTCCGTCCGGGCCAGCATCTGACGCTGAAAACCCGTCTTGGTGGCGAAGAACTGCGTCGCTGCTACTCCATTTGTCGCAGTCGCTCACCGGCAGAAATCAGCGTGGCGGTGAAAGCCATCGACGGTGGCCGTTTTTCACGCTTCGCCCAGAGCGATATCCAGCAGGGTATGGAATTCGAGGTGATGGTGCCGCAGGGTCACTTTGGCTACCAGCCACAGGTCGATCGCAGCGCCCACTATCTGGCGATCGCCGCCGGTTCCGGGATCACGCCGATGATGGCGATTATCGAAGCCACGCTGATGATTGAACCTGATAGCTGCTTCACCCTGATTTACGGCAACCGCAGCAGCCACAGCATGATGTTCCGTCAGGCGCTGGCCGATCTGAAAGATCGCTATCCGCAGCGTTTACAGGTGATCCATCTGTTCAGCCAGGAGTCGATGGACAGCGACCTGTTACAGGGGCGCATCGACGGCGACAAACTGCGCGCGCTGTCTGAGCATCTGCTCGATTTCAGCCGCTTTGACGACGCTTTTATCTGCGGCCCGTCGGCGATGATGGACGATGCTGAAATCACGCTGCGTGCGCTGGGAATGCCGGAAAAAGCCATTCACCTTGAGCGCTTCAATACGCCGGGGACCAGCGTTAAACGCGCCACCGGCGTACAGGCAGAAGGGCGCACGGTGACGTTGCGTCAGGACGGTCGTGAGCGTCTGATTTCACTGACTGCCGATGACGACAGCATTCTCGACGCCGCGCTGCGTCAGGGGGCTGATTTGCCGTTTGCCTGCAAAGGCGGCGTCTGCGCTACCTGCAAATGCAAAGTGGTGCGCGGTGAAGTGGCTATGGCGGCGAACTACAGCCTCGAAGCCGACGAACTGGCGGCCGGCTACGTGCTGAGCTGTCAGGCGCTGCCAACTAGCTCAGATGTGGTGGTGGATTTTGATGCGCGGGGGATGGCATGAGCGAACTCCTTATTACCCGTCACGACCGCGTTTTACAGCTGACGCTAAACCGTCCGCAGGCGCGTAATGCGCTGAATAACGCGCTGCTGACCCAGCTTGCCGCGGCGCTGGAGAGTGCGGCGGCGGACGAGAGCATTAGTGTCTGCGTGATTAGCGGTAATACCCGTTATTTCGCGGCAGGTGCCGATCTCAACGAAATGGCGGAAAAAGACCTACCCGCCACTTTCGACGATATTCGCCCGCGTTTATGGGCGCGTATCGATGCCTTTAACAAGCCGCTGATTGCGGTGGTCAACGGCTACGCGCTGGGCGCGGGCTGCGAGCTGGCGCTGCTGTGCGACCTGGTGATCGCCGGGGATAACGCCCGCTTTGGTCTGCCGGAAATCACCCTCGGCACCATGCCGGGGGCGGGGGGGACTCAGCGCCTGATTCGTAGCGTCGGGAAAGCGCTGGCCAGCCGCATGGTACTGAGCGGTGAAAGCATTGATGCCCAGCGGGCACAGCTGGCGGGGCTGGTCAGCGATATCCACCCAGCCAACCTTTCTGACGAATACGCGCTGAAACTGGCGGCGACGATTGCCCGCCACTCGCCGCTGGCGCTGCGTGCCGCCAAACAGTCGTTACGTCTGGCGCAGGAGGTCAGTTTGCAGGCCGGGCTAACCCAGGAGCGCCAGCTGTTTACCGTGCTGAGCGCTACCGAAGACCGTCGCGAAGGCATCGCTGCCTTTTTAGAAAAACGCACCCCAGCCTTCAAAGGACGTTAACCGTGGGCGCATTCATTCTTAGCGATATCGACCAGGGCGTGATGACCATCACCCTGAACCGCCCGGACCGACTCAACAGCTTTAACGACGCCATGCACCAGCAGTTGTCCGACTGCCTGAAGCAGGCCGAGCGCGACGAGACCATTCGCTGCCTGCTGATTACCGGTGCCGGGCGCGGTTTTTGTGCCGGACAGGATCTGAACGATCGTAACGTTGACCCAAGCGGCCCCGCACCGGATTTAGGCATATCGGTGGAACGTTTTTATAACCCGCTGGTGCGCCGCTTAGCTGCGTTGCCGAAACCGGTGATTTGCGCGGTCAACGGCGTAGCGGCAGGTGCCGGTGCCACGCTGGCGCTGGGCTGCGATATCGTGCTGGCGGCACGTTCTGCGAAATTTGTGATGGCTTTCAGCAAGCTAGGCCTGGTACCGGACTGCGGCGGAAGCTGGGTGTTACCGCGCGTCACCACCCGCGCCCGCGCGATGGGGTTGATGCTGCTGGGCGACAGCTTGAGCGCAGAACAAGCCGCGCAGTGGGGCATGATCTGGCAATTGGTGGATGACGCAGAGCTGAAAGACACCAGCCTGGCGCTGGCGCGCCATCTGGCTTCCCAGCCCACCTACGGCTTAGGGCTTATCAAGAAAGCGTTGCAGCTGGCGGAAACCAACTCCCTGGATGACCAGCTCGACGTTGAGCGCGATTTCCAGCGCCTTGCCGGGCGCAGCGACGACTACCGCGAGGGCGTCAGCGCCTTCCTTGGCAAACGTCCTCCACAGTTCAGCGGGAAATAAGCCATGACGCAAACACTCCACACCGTCGCCGTGATTGGCGGCGGCACCATGGGCGCGGGCATTGTTGAAGTGGCTGCCAGCGCCGGGCATTCGGTGCTGCTGTATGACATTTCCGCCGACGCGATTACTCGCGCCATCGACGGTATTGCCCAGCGCCTGGCTTCCCGCGTCAGTCGTGGAAAACTCCGCGCTGAGCAGGCGCAGGCGCTGCTGGCGCGTATTACGCCGGCAACTGAACTGAATCAACTTGCGGATGCGCAACTGGTGATCGAAGCCGCGTCCGAGCGTCTGGAGATCAAACAGACGCTGTTCAGCCAGTTGGCGGAGCTCTGCTCTCCGTCGACGCTGCTGACCAGCAATACCTCGTCGATTTCCATTACCGCCATTGCCGCTGGCATTAAACACCCCGAGCGCGTAGCGGGTCTGCATTTCTTTAACCCGGCACCGGTGATGAAGCTGGTCGAAGTGGTCAGCGGTCTGGCGACCTCAGCCGAAGTGGTTGAGCAACTGTGCCAGTGCGTAAGCGCCTGGGGTAAACAGCCGGTGCGCTGCCGTTCAACGCCGGGCTTTATCGTCAACCGCGTGGCGCGTCCGTTTTATGCCGAAGCCTGGCGGGCGCTGGAAAAGCAGGTGGCGACGCCTGAGGTGATTGACGCCGCATTGCGCGACGGCGGCGGGTTCCCGATGGGGCCGCTGGCGCTGACCGACCTTATCGGGCAGGACGTGAATTTTGCGGTGACCTGTTCGGTGTTTAACGCTTTCTGGCAGGACCGACGTTTTCTGCCGTCGCTGCTGCAACAGGAGCTGGCCATTGCCGGGCGTCTGGGTAAGAAAAGCGGTCACGGTGTTTATCGCTGGCCTGTTGAAGCACAGCCGGAACTGGCGCTGGCTGTGGTGTCTGCGGAATATGCTGCAAAGAGCGTTAAGCGTGACGTTGTCACTGAATTAGACGATGTGCTGCTGCTGGAAACCACGGGTGAAACCGCGCTGGCCTTAAGTGTGCAGCACAACCGCCCGGTGGTGGTGTACGACTACGCGGCGGGCGACACGGTAGTGCTGGCAAGTGCTGCCACCAATTCACAAGCCGCCACCGATAAAGCGGTTTATTTCTTCCAGCAGCAGGGCAAAAAGGTGCTGCACATCGCCGATTATCCCGGTCTGCTGGTGTGGCGCACGGTGGCGATGCTGGCGAACGAAGCGCTGGACGCGCTGCAAAAAGGCGTTGCCAGCGCCGAGGATATTGATACCGCCATGCGTCTGGGCGTCAACTACCCGCATGGCCCGATTGGCTGGGGTGAATCACTGGGCTGGGGGCGCGTCCTGCGTCTGCTGGAGAATCTGCAACAGCATTACGGCGAAGAACGCTATCGCCCGAGTGCGCTGCTGCGCGAAAAAGCGCTACTGGAGATGCGTCATGAGTAATGAAGCCTGGCGAAACGCCCGCGCCATGTATGAGAACGACACCTGTGCCAAAACGCTGGGTATCAAGATTATCGAAATGGACGAAGGCTACGCGCAGATGACCATGGCGGTGTCACCGAATATGTTGAACGGCCATCAAACCTGCCACGGTGGACAACTGTTTTCGCTGGCAGATACCGCATTCGCCTACGCCT
>NZ_SZXN01000034.1:132987-151161 GCF_005281195.1 Citrobacter sp. wls613 | reverse complement strand
TGGCGGCGGTGGCCTCTGCCGCCAGTATCGATTTCCTGCGTCCGGCCTTGGTTGGTGAACTGCTGACCGCCACCGCGCGGGTCAAGCAGCAGGGCAAGCTGACCGGCGTTTACGACATTGAAATTATCAACCAGCAGCAAAAAATCGTGGCCCTGTTTCGCGGCAAATCGCACCGCATCGGCGGCACTATCACAGGAGAAGTCTAATGCGTGACGCGTTTATTTGTGACGGCATTCGTACCCCGATTGGTCGCTACGGCGGCGCGCTGGCCGGCGTTCGCGCCGACGATCTGGCTGCCATTCCGCTGCGGGAATTACTCAACCGGAATCCGAAGTTAGATGCCAGCGCCATCGACGATGTGATCTTCGGCTGCGCCAATCAGGCGGGGGAAGATAATCGTAACGTGGCGCATATGGCGACGCTGCTGGCGGGTTATCCGCACACGGTGGCGGGCACCACCATCAACCGCCTGTGCGGTTCCGGTCTGGACGCAATTGGCTTTGCCGCTCGGGCGATTAAAGCCGGTGATGCGGATCTGCTGATTGCCGGTGGCGTGGAATCTATGTCCCGTGCGCCGTTTGTGATGGGCAAAGCCACCTCGCCGTTTCAGCGTCAGGCGGAGATGTTTGATACCACCATCGGCTGGCGTTTTGTGAACCCGCTCATGCAGCAACAATTTGGAACTGACAGCATGCCGGAAACGGCGGAGAATGTAGCTGAATTGTTAAATATCAGCCGCGAAGATCAGGACGCCTTTGCTTATCGCAGCCAGCAGCGCACGGCACAAGCTCAGCGCGACGGCATTCTGGCGCAGGAAATTGTGCCAGTGCAGATAATTGGCAAGAAAGGGGCGGTCAGTGCGGTACGTGATGATGAACATCCGCGTGCGGAAACCACCCTCGAACAACTCTCTTCACTGAAAACCCCGTTCCGTAAAGGCGGCGTAATTACTGCCGGGAACGCCTCCGGCGTGAACGACGGTGCGGCGGCGATGATTATTGCCAGCGCAGAACAGGCTAGTGCGCAGGGGCTGACGCCGCGAGCACGCATCGTAGCGATGGCGACGGCGGGCGTGGAGCCGAAGTTTATGGGGCTGGGGCCGGTACCGGCAGTGCGTAAAGTGCTGGAGCGTGCCGGGCTGAATATTAACGATATGGATGTGATTGAGTTGAACGAAGCCTTTGCCGCTCAGGCGCTGGGCGTGATGCGCCAGCTCGGTCTGGCAGATGATGCTGAGCACGTGAATCCCAACGGTGGCGCCATCGCCTTAGGCCACCCGTTGGGAATGAGCGGCGTGCGCTTAGCGCTGGCGGCAACGTTGGAACTGGAACGACGCAATGGACGCTATGCGCTGTGTACGATGTGTATTGGCGTGGGCCAGGGTATCGCCCTGATCCTCGAGCGAGTGTGAGCTAATTGACCTGCGGATACCCTACAAAATGACAACAACATTAGATCCGATTGAAACTGCATCGCGTGACGAATTACAGGCTCTGCAAACCGAACGTCTGAAGTGGACGTTAAAACACGCCTATGAAAATGTGCCGATGTATCGCCGTAAGTTCGATGCGGCGGGCGTTCATCCGGATGATTTCCGTGAGCTGAGTGACCTAAGCAAGTTTCCCTGCACCACCAAGCAGGACCTGCGTGATAACTATCCATTCGACACCTTCGCGGTGCCGATGGAGCAGGTGGTGCGTATCCATGCGTCGTCCGGCACCACCGGCAAACCGACCGTCGTCGGCTATACGCAAAACGACATCGATACCTGGGCCAATATCGTTGCGCGCTCTCTGCGGGCGGCGGGCGGCACGGCGAAAGACAAAATCCATGTTGCCTACGGCTATGGCCTGTTTACCGGCGGCCTGGGCGCACATTACGGCGCGGAACGTTTAGGGGCCACGGTGATCCCGATGTCCGGCGGACAAACCGAGAAACAGGCGCAGCTGATTCGTGATTTCAAGCCTGACATGATTATGGTGACGCCGTCTTACTGCCTGAACCTGATTGAAGAACTCGAACGCCAGATGGGCGGCGACGCGCGCGGCTGCTCGCTACGTACCGGCGTGTTTGGTGCCGAGCCGTGGACGGCGGGAATGCGCGCAGAAATTGAACGTCGCCTCGGCATTACCGCGCTGGATATTTACGGCTTGTCTGAAGTGATGGGGCCGGGCGTGGCGATGGAGTGTATTGAAACCGGCGACGGCCCGACTATCTGGGAAGACCATTTCTTCCCGGAAGTGGTTAACCCGGAAGACGGCACGCCGCTGGCCGACGGCGAGCATGGCGAACTGCTGTTCACCACCCTGACCAAAGAAGCGTTGCCGGTGATCCGCTACCGCACCCGCGACCTGACGCGCCTGCTGCCGGGCACCGCCCGCACCATGCGCCGGATGGATCGCATCAGCGGGCGCAGCGATGACATGCTGATTATTCGCGGCGTTAACGTCTTCCCATCGCAGCTGGAAGAAGAGATCCTCAAGATTGAACATCTGGCGCCGCATTATCAGCTGGAAGTGGATCGTCGCGGGCATCTTGATTCACTTTCCGTGCGCGTGGAGCTAAAAGAGAGCGGTCTGGCGCTGGACCATGAGCAGCGCTGTCAGATTTGCCACCATCTGCGTCACCGTATTAAGTCGATGGTCGGTATTTCTACTGACGTGAGTATTGTGAACTGCGGCAGCATTCCACGCTCCGAAGGCAAAGCGTGCCGCGTGTTTGATTTGCGTAAAGTCGCAACAAACGGTTAAGACTCGTAGGCCTGATACGCGCAGCGCCATCAGGCGAAAGCGCACAGATTGCCGGATGGCGGCGTTGCCTTATCCGGCCTACCAATTCCCGCCGTTTCGCGGAATTATTCCTGTGCTATGATTCAAAAAGGATATAAATAACAACAGAATGAATCATATGGACAAACTCGACAGCTTTATTCAGCAGGCGGTGACCGCGATGCCCATTAGCGGCACCTCGCTTATCGCTTCGTTATACGGTGACTGCTTATCCCAGCGCGGTGGCGAAGTGTGGCTCGGCAGCGTGGCGGCACTGCTTGAAGGACTCGGCTTTGGTGAACGCTTTGTGCGCACCGCGCTGTTTCGCCTTAATAAAGAAGAGTGGCTGGACGTGGTGCGCATTGGCCGCCGCAGCTTCTACCGCCTGAGTGATAAAGGCCTGCGCCTGACACGACGCGCCGAAAGCAAAATTTATCGCGCCAGTGCCCCGGAATGGGACGGCACCTGGCTGTTGTTACTTTCTGAAGGGCTAGAAAAAAATACCCTTAATGAAGTTAAAAAGCAGCTGATTTGGCAGGGGTTCGGCGTCCTTGCGCCAAGCCTGCTGGCCTCGCCGTCGCAAAAGCTGGCGGATGTGCAGTCGCTACTACACGAAGCGGGCGTGGCGGAAAATGTGATTGTATTTGAAGCACATTCACCGCTGGCCATTTCTCGCGCTGCGCTGCGTGAGCGTGTGGAAGAGTGCTGGCAGTTGACCGAACAGAACGCCATGTACGAGGCGTTTATCACATTGTTCCGCCCGCTGTTGCCGCTGCTGCGTGACGCCGAGGCGGATGAGCTGACGCCGGAACGCTGCTTCCAGATCCGTCTGTTGCTGATCCATTTCTATCGTCGGGTGGTACTGAAAGATCCGCTGTTACCAGAGGAACTGCTGCCCGCCCACTGGCTGGGTCAGACCGCACGTCAGTTGTGTATCAATATCTATCAACGCGTCGCGCCCGTTGCTCAGGCTTTTGTCAGTGAAAAAGGCGAAAGTTCAGTGGGCGAACTGCCCGCGCCGGGGCCGCTCTATTATCAACGCTTTGGTGGATTAGCCGAGGCGTAACAGGAGAAGCCATGCCGATTTACCAGATGGACGGAATGATCCCCGTCGTACCTAACGAAAGCTATGTTCATCCAACCGCCGTACTGATTGGCGATGTGATCCTCGGCAAAGGGGTTTACGTGGGTCCTAACGCTAGCCTGCGCGGCGATTTTGGTCGTATCGTGGTGAAAGATGGCGCGAATATTCAAGATAACTGCGTAATGCACGGTTTCCCGGGCCAGGACACTGTGGTGGAAGAAGACGGGCATATCGGCCACGGTGCCATTCTGCACGGTTGCGTAATTGGCCGTAATGCGCTGGTCGGTATGAGCGCGGTGATTATCGATGGGGCGACCATTGGTGAAAACAGTATTGTCGGTGCGTCGGCGTTTGTAAAAGCCCGGGCTGAGATGCCCGCCAACCATCTGATTGTCGGTAGTCCGGCAAAAGCGATTCGCACCCTAACCGAGCAGGAACTGACGTGGAAGAAGCAGGGCACCCGTGAATATCAGGTACTGGTGGAACGCTGTCAGCACACGCTTTCTGAAGTGCAACCGCTGACCGAAGCGGAGCCCGACCGTAAGCGGCTGGAGTTTGATGAAGATCTGAAGCCGAAATCAGCGAGTTAGCTCGGGGCAAGCGGGCGTCGGGTTACCGGCGTTGTCATCGGGGTGACAACGCCGGGCACAATGTTCTTATCAGAACTGATAGCTGGCGGTGACGCTGACGTTACGCGGTTCACCATAGACGATAGAGCCGTCAATGTTGGTGTCGTAAGTCTTATCGAACAGGTTGTTCAGATTGCCCTGCAGGGAGAAGTTTTTTGTCACCTGGTAACGGGTGAATAAATCTACCAATGCGTAGCTACCCTGTTCGGCACGGAACGTCCCGTACGGCGTCACGGTATCGCTGTAAACGCGATTCTGCCAGTTAACACCACCGCCGACGGTCAGCTCCGGTATCGCTGGCAGACGATAACGGGTGAACAGTTTCACCGTAGTACGTGGCAGGTTTGGGTTCACCGCCTTGCCTTCGTTATCTTCAGCAACGTAGCGCGTTGCGCCAAACGTCATCTGCCAGTTATCGGTGATTGCACCGTTCACTTCGAATTCAACCCCTTTGCTGACTGTACCATTGCTCGACTTATAGGCCGTTTCGCCATTGCTGCCGGCAATTGGCGTACCGGTAGACTGTGCCAGGTTATCCTGCTCGATACGGAATACCGCAAGGGTGGTGGTCAGGCGACTGTTCATCCAGTCCGACTTTAACCCCATCTCATAGTTGTTACCGGTGATCGGGGAGAGGTATTTACCCGAACTGTCACGTTTGTTCTGTGGCTGGAAGATAGAGGTATAGCTGGCGTAAGTTGACCAGTTATCATCAATGTCATACACCAGACCGGCATACGGTGTGGTGTGATTTTTTTCCATGCTGTAGGTCAGGGTGTCGATACGCCAGTTGGTATAACGCGCGCCGAGGATCAAGTGCAGCGGGTCGGCCAGCGAAACACGCGTCGCCGCGTAGAGCGATTTCATGTGGGTGGTATCGTCCTGAGCCAGCGATTGTGGACGCCAGTTAGTCTCAGGAATATTACCGTCGAAGTTATTGAAATTCCCCACTTCGTTCGGATACACGTTATCCCAGGCATTGACATAACGGTTGTTTTGTTTGCTGTAGCTGCCGCCGAGCATCAGGTTATGTTGACGACCAAACAGGTCGTAGCCACCGTCGGCGAACAGATCAACCGCATCGATCTTACGCTTGCCGCTGTTCCACCCCGTACCGCCGACGTTGTCGAAGCCAGGTCCATAATTAGCATAAGGGCCGACCAGCATACCGGTGTTTTTGTCGACATAGGCATCGATGTACATTGTTTTGCTGTCGAACTTAACCTCAGAGTGGGTAGCGTTCAGGGTTGTCTGCCAGGTATCGGCAAAACGCTGTTTCAGCGTGACAAAGACTTTGTTGATGTCTTTGTCATTGTAGGCCCAGTCCGGAGCCGTGCTGCGTGAACGGTCATAGCTGTTTTTGCTGCCGTCGGTATTCCAGCGCGGCAGGCCACCCCAGGTTGGGCTGTTAACGTCAATACGCTGGTATTCATAACCGGCAGACAGGCTGGTGGTGTCACCCAGATCCGCATCGACAATCCCGGAGAAGAACATTTTTTCGCTGTTGTAGCGGTCAAGCCAGGAGTCGTTATTCTGATATCCGGCGACGATGCGGGCGCGCACATTGCCATCTTCGGTTAACGGACTCTGTAAATCAGTGACATAGCGCTGTTTATTCCAGCTGCCGTATTCTGCCGACACATTACCGGTGAACTCGCGGCTGGTGGCGTGTTTACGAATCATGTTAATGGAGGCTGAAGGATTGCCCGTTCCGGTCATCAAACCGTTCGCTCCGCGCACCACTTCTACGCGTTCAAACAAGGCGGTGTCGGAAAGTGCATCGCCGAGGTTCCAGCGGGATTCAAAATAGGTCGGGATCCCGTCGACCATATAGTTATCAATCTCAAAACCGCGGGAAAAATAGCTGTTACGATCGGAGTCAGCCTGGCTTTTACTGATACCGAGCGTATTGTCCATCACATCACCGAGAGTCTGTAACTGCTGATCTTCCATGCGCTGCTGGCTAACGATAGTGACCGACTGAGGTATATCGCGCTGGGTCATCTGCATTTTGGTGCCCGCTGTCGTCGACTTCACGCTGTAATCCTGTTCTTCGCCGGATGCCGAGTCTGCGGTGGCTGAACCATCAACGATCACCGTATCTTCGTTGGCGGCGAAGCCTGAAGCGGGAATAAAAGCCATGGCAATACAGACAGCAAGCAAGGAAGGGGCGAGTGCGGGTTGACGCTGAGAATCCCGGTTGTATGTTGTGAAAGACATCAATAAGTCCTTGATAATTATTAATATTAAGTTCTAATCACCGTTGCGGGTGATGAACCCTTTTGTTGTTAACTATTAAATTTGTATGTAAATGCAAATGCGAAATATACGCATTCATATTCAACGTGTAAACAGATGCTACAGAGATAAATGAAATATTGTTTCAGTACTATGTCTGAGCAATAGCGGCGGTAAATGGTTATAAGAACAGCGGAGAGGGAGCTTTTTGCTTAAAAAATCGGGGGTTAAAGTTGAAAGAGCGTGAGTAACTCGCTCATACTCTATACTCGCAGAGTCGCTCGGCGTAGCATGGCACAACGCATGGGCTGTTAATGAAAAAGGAAAACGTCGTGGCAGAAGAAACTATATTCAGCAAAATTATTCGTCGTGAAATTCCCTCAGACATCGTGTATCAGGACGAACTGGTAACCGCGTTTCGTGATATTTCACCTCAGGCACCCACGCATATCCTGATCATTCCCAACGTTCTGATCCCAACCGTTAACGATGTAACGGCAGAACATGAACAGGCGCTGGGCCGAATGATCACCGTGGCGGCCAAAATCGCCGAGCAGGAAGGTATTGCCGAAGATGGCTACCGTTTGATCATGAATACCAATCGCCACGGTGGACAAGAGGTGTATCACATCCACATGCATCTGCTAGGGGGCCGTGTGTTGGGGCCAATGCTTGCACATAAAGGTCTATGATAATGACCAGAGGATGCTTCGCGCTGACGCTGGGCTTACTGTTGCTGGCTGGCTGTCGTTCACACCCCGAAATTCCGGTCAGTGATGAACAGTCTCTGGTGATGGAATCAACAATACTGGCCGCGGGTATAACAGCAGAACAACCTGCGTTAACCACGTCTGATATTCAGCCTTCGGCATCCTCACGACTCTATAACGAAAGGCAAGAACCCGTCACCGTTCATTATCGGTTTTACTGGTATGACGCCAGAGGGCTGGAAATGCACCCTCTGGAGGCGCCACGTAGCGTTACGATTCCGGCACGTTCGTCGGTGACATTGTATGGCAGCGCCAATTTTCTGGGGGCGCACAAGGTTAGACTTTATCTTTATTTGTAAGAGGTGAATCTTGATGATCAAATTGAATCGCTACGCCGTGGTTGCTGCGCTGGCGATATTTCTCTCTGGTTGTGTGGCGCAACGTGAGCCTGCACCGGTAGATGAAGTAAAACCGGTACCGGAACAGCCCGCGCAGCCGCAACAGCCTGTGCCGGTTGTGCCTACAGTCCCGACCATTCCGCAGCAGCCGGGTCCGATTGAACATGAGGATCAAACGGCGCAGCCCGCTCCGCGAGTACGTCATTATGACTGGAACGGGGCGATGCAGCCGATGGTGGGCAAAATGCTGCAGGCGGATGGCGTAAAAGCCGGGGGCGTTCTGCTGGTCGACAGCGTGAACAACCGCACTAACGGTTCACTTAATGCAGGGGAAGCCACCGAGACGCTGCGCAATGCGCTGGCGAATAACGGGAAATTTACCCTGGTTTCGGCGCAGCAACTGGCGATAGCGAAGCAGCAACTCGGTTTATCACCGCACGACAGCTTAGGTACGCGCAGCAAAGCGATTGGCATTGCCCGTAACGTCGGTGCCCAGTATGTGCTGTATTCCAGCGCATCCGGTAACGTCAATACGCCATCACTGCAAATGCAATTAATGCTGGTACAAACGGGTGAGATAATCTGGTCAGGTAAAGGTGCCGTTCAGCAACAATAAGCCATTGACGCGCGATGAGGTGTTGTCGCGCTATTTCCCGCAGTATCGTCCCGTCGCAGCTGGTAAGCTTGGCTTGAGCGGCGGGAGCTGCGTCATTGAACATCATTCCCATCGCCTCGTACTGCGCCGTCATCACGATCCTGACGCGCCAGAGTCGCATTTTTTACGCCACTATCATGCGCTAAAACGCCTGCCGGACAGCCTGGCTCCTGAACCTCGTTTTTATACGCGCGGGTGGATGGCCATCGACTATTTTCACGGTAGAGTCGATTCCAGATTACCGGAAGCCGACGAACTCGCGCGCTTACTGTATCATCTTCACCAACAACCCCATTTTGGCTGGCGAGTGAGTCTGTTGCCGTTGCTGGAACAGTACTGGCAGTGTTGTGATCCGACGCGTCGCACATCGCGCTGGTTACGTGTGCTAAAGCGTCTGAGAAAACGACGGGAGCCTCATCCCTTGCGTTTGGGGCCCTTGCATATGGATGTCCACGGCGACAACATTGTGCATACGGTGTCAGGTCTGCGGTTGATTGACTGGGAGTATGCCGGGGACGGCGATATCGCCCTCGAGCTGGCGGCAGTGTGGGTCGCTGACGAGTCGCAACATCGCGAGTTGGTCAACGCCTATGCCCACCATGCGCATATTGACCCAAACGTTTTGTGGCGGCAGATCAGACAGTGGCAACCCTGGATACTGATGCTGAAGGCGGGGTGGTTTGAGTATCGCTGGCAACAGACTGGCGATCGACAATTTATCAGGCTGGCCGATGACACCTGGCGGCAGCTAACCATGAAAGGATAAGGAGAGCAGTGTGGGTCCAGTAATGTTGGATGTTGAAGGGTATGAGCTGGACGCGGAAGAGCGTGAGATTTTGGCGCACCCGTTGGTGGGTGGTTTGATCCTCTTTACCCGCAATTACCACGACCCGGAACAGTTACGTGAATTAGTGCGTCAGATTCGCGCGGCGTCACGTAATCATCTGGTGGTGGCGGTGGATCAAGAAGGCGGGCGCGTGCAGCGTTTTCGCGAAGGCTTTACCCGCCTGCCAGCGGCACAATCCTTTGCCGCACTGCACGGTCTGGAAGAGGGTGGAAAGCTGGCTGAAAACGCCGGATGGCTGATGGCCAGCGAGATGATTGCGATGGACATCGATATCAGTTTTGCCCCCGTATTGGATGTCGGCCATATCAGTGCCGCGATTGGCGAGCGTTCGTATCATGCCGATCCGCTAAAAGCGCTGGCGATGGCGACGCGCTTTATCGACGGTATGCACGCGGCAGGCATGAAAACCACCGGGAAGCATTTCCCTGGACATGGGGCAGTGACGGCGGATTCACACAAAGAAACGCCCACCGATCCGCGACCGGAAGCTGAAATTCGCGCTAACGATATGTCGGTGTTCCAGGCGCTTATTACGGAAAACAAACTCGACGCGATTATGCCTGCGCACGTGATTTATAGCGAAGTAGACTCCCGCCCGGCGAGTGGTTCACCGCACTGGCTAAAAACGGTCCTGCGTCAGGAGCTTGGTTTTGACGGTGTGATTTTCTCTGACGATCTGTCGATGGAAGGTGCGGCAATCATGGGGAGCTATGCAGAGCGAGGCCAGGCATCGCTGGATGCAGGTTGCGATATGATCCTGGTCTGCAATAATCGTAAAGGGGCAGTCAGTGTGTTAGATAATCTGTCGCCGATCAATGCAGAGCGTGTTACACGTTTGTATCATAAAGGTTCATTTTCGCGTCAGGAACTGATGGACTCGGATCGCTGGAAAACAATCAGCGCCCAGCTCAACCAGCTTCATGAACGCTGGCAGGAAGAGAAAGCAGGTCATTAACGCAAGTTTGCGAGGATGCGATGATTATCTATTTACACGGTTTTGACTCTAACAGTCCGGGCAACCACGAGAAAGTGTTGCAATTACAGTTTATTGACCCGGATGTCAGGCTGATTAGCTACAGTACACGGCATCCTAAACATGATATGCAGCATCTGCTGAAAGAAGTAGATAAAATGTTGCAGCTTAATGTCGACGACCGACCGCTGATTTGCGGTGTGGGTCTGGGCGGCTACTGGGCAGAAAGGATTGGTTTTCTGTGTGATATTCGCCAGGTGGTGTTTAACCCTAACTTGTTCCCGAATGAGAACATGGAAGGAAAAATCGACAGGCCGGAAGAGTACGCTGACATCGCCACAAAATGTGTGACCAATTTCCGTGAGAAGAATCGCGACCGGTGTCTGGTCATTCTGTCACGGCATGATGAAGCGCTGAACAGCCAGCGTGCTTCCGAAGAGCTGCATCACTACTATGAAATTGTATGGGACGAAGATCAGACCCATAAATTTAAAAATATCTCCCCACATTTGCAGCGAATCAAAGCCTTTAAGACGTTAGGTTAGTCACTCACCCACGTTTAACAAAGCCAGCCTGCGGGCTGGTTTTTTTATCTTTAAAATTCCAGTTGTCTATCTTTTCAGCATCAAAACTTGATGCACATCAAATTTGGTATGACCAATGCACCGTTCGTGTTATTCTCAGTCTCGAAGGACATTTTCATTATCGTAACGTGTTGTTAATTAAAGGCTATGCCTATAACGTTTAATTAACAATTGGTTAATAAAATTTAAGGGGGTCACGTTGACTACACCATTGAAAAGGATCGTGATTGTCGGCGGCGGTGCTGGCGGACTGGAAATGGCGACGCAGCTCGGTAAAAAGCTGGGGCGCAAGAAGAAGGCCAAAATCACGCTGGTAGACAGAAATCACAGCCATCTATGGAAACCGTTGCTGCACGAAGTGGCAACCGGATCGCTGGATGAGGGTGTTGATGCACTGAGCTATCTGGCGCATGCCCGTAACCACGGCTTTGAATTCCAGCTGGGTTCGGTTATGGATATCGATCGCGAAGCGAAGACTATTACTATCGCTGAGCTACGCGATGAGAAAGGTGAACTGCTGGTTCCTGAGCGCAAAGTGGCGTATGACACGCTGGTAATGGCGTTGGGCAGTACCTCCAATGATTTCAACACGCCGGGCGTCAAAGATCATTGCATCTTCCTTGATAACCCGCATCAGGCTCGCCGTTTCCATCAGGAAATGCTGAACCTGTTCCTGAAGTATTCGGCGAATTTGGGCGCCAACGGCAAAGTGAATATCGCTATTGTCGGTGGTGGTGCGACGGGCGTTGAGCTGTCGGCTGAACTGCATAATGCGGTGAAACAGCTGCACAGCTACGGCTACAAAGGGTTAACCAACGAAGCGCTGAACGTGACGCTGGTGGAAGCCGGTGAGCGTATTCTGCCTGCGTTGCCGCCACGTATTTCCAGCGCGGCTCATAATGAGCTGACCAAGCTGGGCGTGCGTGTGCTGACGCAGACGATGGTGACCAGCGCTGATGAAGGCGGTCTGCACACCAAAGACGGCGAGTATATTGAAGCCGATCTGATGGTCTGGGCGGCAGGTATCAAAGCGCCAGACTTTATGAAGGATATTGGCGGTCTGGAAACGAACCGTATTAATCAGCTGGTGGTTGAACCGACTCTGCAGACGTCGCGCGACCCTGACGTGTACGCGATTGGTGACTGTGCCTCCTGCGCGCGTCCGGAAGGGGGCTTTGTCCCGCCGCGCGCCCAGGCTGCACACCAGATGGCATCGTGCGCAATGAGCAACATTCTGGCGCAGATGAACGGCAAGCCGCTGAAGGCGTATCAGTATAAAGATCACGGCTCGCTGGTTTCACTGTCTAACTTCTCTACCGTTGGTAGCCTGATGGGCAACCTGACGCGCGGTTCGATGATGGTGGAAGGGCGCATTGCGCGCTTTGTTTACATCTCGCTGTACCGTATGCACCAGATTGCGCTGCACGGCTATTTCAAAACCGGCCTGATGATGCTGGTGGGTAGCATCAACCGTGTAATTCGCCCGCGCCTGAAACTGCACTAATATCGATGTATGATGCCGGATGACGCTGTTCATCCGGCCCCTTCCTTAAGAGTTCTCTGAATCCTGCTGCTTTGTTTCCTTGTTCCGCTATTTTCATCCGTAATCTGATTGGCATTTTTCATCTCCTGTTGCAAAGTTGTTGCTAATAGCAAAAAAGGAGGAAGTCCCGTGAATAAATCAATGTTGGCGGGTATAGGGATTGGCGTAGCTGCTGCGCTGGGTGTGGCAGCGGTGGCCAGTCTTAACGTGTTTGAGCGTGGCCCACAATATGCACATGTTGTCTCTGCGACCCCGATTAAAGAAACGGTAAAAACGCCGCGTCAGGAATGCCGTAACGTGACGGTTACCCACCGTAAGCCGGTGCAGGATGAAAATCGTATTGCGGGTTCAGTGCTGGGTGCTGTTGCGGGTGGGGTTATCGGTCATCAGTTTGGTGGCGGACGCGGTAAAGATATTGCCACCGTTGCAGGGGCATTAGGTGGCGGTTATGCCGGGAACCAGATCCAGGGTTCGATGCAGGAAAACGATACTTACACCAGTACGCAGCAGCGCTGTAAAACAGTGTATGACAAATCGGAAAAAATGCTGGGTTACGACGTGACCTACAAAATTGGCGATCAGCAGGGCAAAATCCGCATGGATAAAGACCCTGGCTCGCAAATCCCACTGGATAACAACGGCCAGTTGGTGCTGAATAACAACGCGTAAAATAGTCTTGCTCTGTACATTAATTAGCCCCCCATTCGCTCAGGCTGGGGGGCTTTTTTTATCAGAAGGTTAATGCGGAGTTCAGGCCAGAGGCGCGGTTTCTTCTTTCAGCAGTTCAGGCCACAGACGCAGCGTGGTCCGGGTTATCTGCATCAGTTTCTCAAAAGTTGCCCCTTCGCGGGCGCTGATCGACATACCTTGTAAAATACAGTTCAGAAATTCGGCCAGTTTCTGCGGATCGCAGTGTGCCGGAATTTCGCCATGTTCCTGGCGCTGGCGAAGAAACTGGGTCAGCGTTTGCTCCTGCATGGCATGGCGGGATTTCACCGTGTGCGCAATATCGCGAGAAGAGGCGGCAAGCGTTGCGGAGGTATTAATCATAAAACATCCTGCCGGCGTGTCTTTGCTGGTGAAGCAGCTGGCGATTGCCGTGAAATAGTCTTCCAGCGCACAGGTGAGGCTTTTTTCTTCGCAAAAGAGTTGGGCTTCGTGCTTTGCAGCGAAGCAGGTGATGTAGCGGTCCAACACGGCACGAAATAACCCTTCCTTATTGGTGAATTCCGCATACAGCGTGGGCGCTTTGGCACCGGTTGCTTCCACGAGATCGGCGAGCGAGGTCGCTTCATATCCGTGCTGCCAGAAGAGTGTCATGGCCTTATCAAGCGCGGCTTCCCTGTCGAACACTTTTGGTCGGCCACGGCTTTTTTTTGCACAACCTGTCGTTTCAGTTGTCATGGTGCCGTCGTACCTGGTTGGGTTTATTGAACAATCATTATAAAAATATTTGCCCACACTCTCCAGTGTATTCACGATAAAAATAATTTGTTTCTATTGATATGAAAAATAAGACCTTTGTATTTTATATAACGATCGTTATAAAAAAACATTGACGTGTGACCTGGATCACATCTATGATTTCCCTATCGATCGTTAAGTTAATCTTTTCGACAGACATTCATCTGCATAAGGTCACTATTATGAAAAACGTAAAAACGCTGCTACTTGCTACGGTTCTGAGCTCACTTTCATTTGCCAGCTTTGCCGCTGTAGAAGTTCAGGCCACGCCTGAAGGCCAACAGAAGGTAGGGATTATCTCTGCGAATGCGGGGACTAACTTAGGTTCTCTGGAAGATCAGCTGGCGCAGAAAGCAGATGAAATGGGGGCGAAATCGTTCCGTATTACCTCTGTGACCGGTCCTAACACTCTTCATGGTACAGCGGTAATCTACAAATAAGTTTTAACCCATCGCAATGCCACTGCGAGTTAACTAAAAAAACCCCCGCGGAATAACATCCAGCGGGGGTTTTTTATGGGCAACTGTTTACAGTGACTGCTGACTGACGTCGTGATGACGCGTTACGTCTACCGGCATCCCGGAACGCAGTTCCATAGCGTGTTCCATGACGGAGGCATCCGTTTGTGCCGCATTCTTAAACGTCTTCATCGACGCGTTCAGTACGATCGGCAGCACCTGCGGATCGTCATCAATATTTTCCGACAGCGGCTGATGCACTTCTACCAGGCGCACGCCGTTGGGTTCAACAGAGGCTTTGATTGGCGTGTTGATAATATTGACCTTGGTACCTGGCGTAACCTGACGGAATAAGGTTTCAATATCACCGTCGCGCAGGCGAATACAGCCAGAGCTGACGCGCATACCGATACCAAAATCAGCGTTGGTACCATGAAGTAAATAGACTCCACCGTAAGCCGCCAGGCGGATGGCATGATGACCCATCGGGTTTTCCGGACCCGCAGGGACGACGGCAGGCAGGTCGATACCATTGGCTTTGTAACGGGCGCGGATATTGGCCGTTGGGGTCCAGGTCGGGTTGGCACGTTTATCAGAGATACTGGTTACCATGGTGGGAGTCAGGGTATCTCCGCCCAGTTGACCAATACCAATCGGATACACGGTCACCGAATTTTTACCTGGGTGATAATAGTACAGACGCAACTCAGCAAGATTAATCACAATCCCTTCGCGCGGGGCATCCGGTAGCAGGGTTTGCAGCGGAATGGTTAATACGCTACCGGCTCTTGGCACGAAAGGGTCGACGCCAGGGTTAGCCTGTAGCAGCGCTAAAAAACCCACATTGTACTTTTTCGCAATGGCTTCCAGTGAACCGCCGTTATCTTCGACAACGTGTACGGTATTTTCACCCACCAGTCTGCTTCCTGGCGGAGGCAGCGGCCAGGTGTTCGCCTGGGCCGGAAGCGCCAGCGCAAGAGACGCGGCAAGCGTAAAATACGTCAGCCAGCGAGAGAATTGCTTATTGTTTAACATTGCCATAAGTCCATTGTTTTTACGTGGTTTTTATCATGTAAAAGTAAACAGGAATTATGGCGGTTTGCTGTGTCGGGAAGTGCAGGGAAGTGCAAAGAGTTTGTAAATTCAACAGGCCGGGTGAGTACGGTGAACTGCACCCGGCCTGATGGCTATGCTACGGCGTTTTCTTCCAGTTGGCGCATAAACTGACGCACCCACTCCATACGCGTTTTACGGTCAGCAAGGTCCTGAATAAACTTCAGGCGCGTGGGACCGTCCAGGCGGAAGTGCTGTGGTTGTTTTTGCAGCAAACCGATCAGCCACACTGGGTTGACGTGGTTTTTCTCTGCAAATTCAATGGTACCGCCTTTTTCATTACCCTCGAGCTTTCTGATACCCAGCTTTTGCGCCTGCTGGCGCAGACGGGCAATATCCAGCAGCGTGCGGGCAGGATCGGGCAGCAGGCCAAAGCGGTCGATTAGCTCGACCTTGATCTCTTCCAGTTCATTTTCACCCTTTGCACTGGCAATGCGTTTATAGAATGACAGTCGCGTGTTCACATCGGGAATGAAATCATCCGGCAACAGCGACGGCATACGCAGTTCCACTTCGGTTTGTTGACTGGTGAGATCTTCCAGCGACGGTTCACGCCCTTCTTTGAGCGCATCCACCGCGTTCTCCAGCAGCTCCATATACAGCGAGAAACCGATGGTTTCCATTGAGCCGCTCTGGTCTTCACCCAGCAGTTCGCCTGCCCCGCGAATCTCGAGGTCGTGGGTCGCCAGCGCAAAACCTGCACCCAAATCTTCCAGTGAGGCAATGGCTTCGAGGCGTTTTTGTGCGTCGGTGGTCATGGCTTTCGGGTGCGGTGTCAGCAGCCAGGCGTAGGCCTGGTGATGCGAGCGTCCCACGCGACCACGTAGCTGATGCAGCTGCGCCAGACCGAAGTGGTCCGCACGTTCGATGATAATCGTGTTGGCAGTCGGAATGTCGATCCCGGTTTCGATAATGGTGGTACACACCAGCACGTTAAATCGCTGGTGGTGGAAATCGTTCATCACGCGTTCCAGCTCGCGCTCGCGCATCTGTCCATGCCCGATGGCAATACGCGCTTCCGGCACCAGTTCTGCCAGCCTGTCGGCAGTTTTCTGGATGTTCTCAACGTCGTTGAACAGATAATAGACCTGACCACCACGCAGCACTTCACGCAGAATGGCTTCGCGTACCACCAGATTGTCATACTCGCGTACAAAGGTTTTGACCGCCAGACGGCGGGCGGGCGGCGTGGCAATGATCGACAGATCGCGCATACCGCTCATCGCCATATTCAGCGTGCGAGGGATCGGCGTTGCGGTTAGCGTCAGAATATCCACGTCAGCGCGCATCGCTTTGATTCGCTCTTTATGCCGCACGCCGAAGCGGTGTTCTTCATCGACGATCAGCAGACCTAAATCTTTTAGCTTCACATCGCTTTGTAGCAGTTTGTGGGTACCGATAAGAATATCGATTTTACCTTCAGCGACCTGCTCCAGGATCTGCGCTTGCTCTTTGGCGCTACGAAAACGCGACAACATCTCAATGCGTACCGGCCAGTTGGCAAAGCGGTCTCGGAAGTTGTCGAAGTGCTGCTGAGCAAGCAGGGTGGTCGGTACCAGTACGGCGACCTGTTTGTGGTTCTCGACGGCGAGGAAGGCGGCGCGCATCGCTACTTCGGTTTTACCGAAGCCAACGTCGCCGCAGACTAGTCGATCCATCGCCAGCGGCTGACACATATCGCTGAGTACCGCGTTAATGGCCTGCGCCTGATCGGGCGTGGTTTCAAACGGGAAGCTGTCGCAAAAAAGCTGGTACTGTTCGCGGTCATGCTTAAAGGCAAAGCCTTCTTTCGCCGCACGCTGGGCGTAGATGTCCAACAGCTCTGCTGCCACATCGCGCACTTTCTCGGCGGCTTTCTGCCGCGCACGTGACCAGGCGTCACCGCCGAGTTTATGCAGCGGCGCATTTTCTTCTGCACCACCGGCGTAACGGCTGATTAAATGTAATGACGACACGGGTACATACAGTTTGGCGTCGTTGGCGTAGGTGAGCATCAGGTATTCAGCGGTGATACCGCCTGCTTCCAGCGTGGTCATGCCGGCGTAGCGCCCCACGCCGTGCTCCAGATGCACCACCGGCTGACCGGGGTGCAACTCCGCCAGGTTGCGGATTAAGGTATCGGGGTTGATGGTGCGACGCGAATCCTGACGACGGCGCGCCACGCGCTCGCCGAGGAGATCGCTTTCGCAGATCAGCGCCAGATTTCGTTTGCTATCAATAAACCCGTGTTCCGCCGAGCCAATCATCAGATAACGACCGGCATCGACCGCTTCATCGAGGCGCAAAATGCGCTTCGGCGCAATCTTGATACGGGCGAGCAGTTCACCGAGAGCTTCACGACGGCCTTCACTTTCTACCGAGAAAATCACCGGACCGGTAAAAGCTTCAAGGAACTTACGTAATGCATCCAACGGCGCTTTTTGCTGCGCCTGGACGGCTAGGTCTGGCAGCTTCTGGAACCCGAGGTTGGTATTCGCCGCTTTTTTCGGCAGGCTCTCGGTTTTCAGCTGAACGCGGGGCCAGCGTTTAAGTTCAGAGAACAACTCATCCACCCGCAGCCACAGTGATTCCGGCGGCAGAAGTGGACGCATCGGGTCAACACCCCGATTCTCAAAGCGCGACAGCGTGTCGGCCTGAAAGCGCTCGGCGCTGGTTTCTAGATCGCCGGTATTCACCAGCAGCGTATTGGCCGGGAAGTAGCTGAATAGCG
>NZ_SZXN01000034.1:124283-132951 GCF_005281195.1 Citrobacter sp. wls613 | reverse complement strand
GGCAACGGCTCGCTGAAAAACAGCGGCTGCCAGTATTCGATCCCGGCAGGAAGCGTACCTTTACTGACCTGCTGATAAATATGTTCCGCGTCGCGTTTCACCTCAAAGGTGTCGCGCCACTGGCTGCGAAACAGTTCGATAGCCGTTTTATCGGTGGGGAATTCGTGCGCGGGCAGCAGATTAATGGCGTCGACTTCTTCCAGCGTGCGCTGGGTATCGGTATCAAACAGACGCAAGCTGTCAATTTCATCATCAAAAAAATCAAGACGATAGGGAAACTCGCTGCCCATCGGGAATAGATCTAGCAGTGCACCGCGCGTGGCATATTCACCGTGTTCCATAACTTGATCAACGTGGCGATAACCGGCACTTTCCAGCTGTTCACGCAGCGCGTCACGCGATAAACGCTGACCTTTTTTCATCACCAGCGCGTGACCGTGCAGATAGCTGTGCGGACACACGCGTTGCATCAGCGTGTTGACCGGTACGATCAGCACGCCGCGCTGCATGGACGGCAGTTGATATAGCGTGGAGAGCCGCGAGGAGATGATTTCCTGATGCGGTGAAAAACTGTCGTACGGGAGCGTTTCCCAATCCGCGAGGTTCATCACCATCTGGTCGGTAAACTGGCGAATTTCGTCATGCAGGCGCAGGGCATTTTGCATGTCAGGTGCGATGAGTACCACGGGGCCGGCGTGGTGTTCGGCAATGTCTGCCACCAGCGTGGCACAGGCGGCACCGGTAAGTTCACCTAACTGGCGCTGATCGCCAGCTTTCGCCGGGAGCGTGTAACGATGTTGTTCAGGCATTAGGTTGTCAGGATCTCGTTTAGATATACGTCTGATAAGCAATGTTCTTATTATCCGCAAACGTTTCTCATAAGCAAATTGATTCGCCCCCTGATGGGGGCAAAAAGCGCGTTAAGGTTAGCGCGAGGCGGCCGATAAAGAGGGTGGGGAAAACAGCAGGTCGGCAACGGTTTTTTGTGAAATTTTGCGTACCAGCAGGCCAAACAAGGTACACAGCAGCAAACAGACAAACGGATAAATCAGCAGCAGGGCTAGTTCTGCATGCGCAGACCATTTAGCATGATTGATGACGGGAATCAGCGTTAAGCTGAAAAGTTCGACCAAAATTCGGTGGGTTGTGTAGATGGCGATTGTGTTAGAGCCGATCACGCTTAATGGGCTGGCCGCACGCATACCGAAGCGTTGCTCGAACTGATAAAACAGCTTCATGATCAGCACAATGGAAACCAATGAAAGCAGCAGCGAAACGTTGGCCAGCCATGCGATGACCGCCAGAATCATCGTCAACGAGCACAGGATCGGGTGGCGGCGCAGCGGAACCTCTTTAATCCCTGACATCAGCGTGCTGCCAAACCATGCCCCGAGACTGTAATACGCCAGATTACGTATCACGCTATTCATTCCCCACCACGGCGTCGGAAAAAAATTGACCGCCACACTGAGCAATACGAACAGAGCCAGCAGCGGCAGCGCCCAGCGGCTGAACAGTTTGCACAGAATGAAGTAGACGATCAGCGCATACAGATACCATAAGCTGGTGCTGGCGGTCAGCATGCCCCAGGAAAAGTCGCCGACGGAACCGGCATACGCGGCGTTGGCGGCCTGGCTCAGATCGCGCTCTGGTGCCAGCCAGTGATTGAGCATGGTGAGTGCCAGCCATTGCACCATTCCCCACAGCAGCAGTACCCAGGCAATATTCCAGATCCGTTTATCTACGCAGGTCGTCCAGCCCACGCCATCGATGTATCGACGGATCAGATATCCCGAAATAAAGAAAAACACCGGCATGCGAAACGGAGCCAGGTAAAGATTGAGGTAAATCCAGCACTTGGTCAGCAGTTCTGACAGCGGATGCTGAAAACTGGTGAGATGGGGGTAAAAGGTAATCACAGAATGGTAAATGACCACCAGGCAAATACATAACCCTTTGATTTGGTTAATCCATAGCTCTTTTTTTATCATTACGTCGACGTATCCGTAGTGTTAAACATAACCTGCTATCCTGCGGATGGCAGGCGTCGCTGTAATGCGTAACCGTCTGCATTTTTGTTTTTTCAGATAAAGATCAGGTATTAGGCTTGATGAGCAGGTGGTTCACTTTAGCGAATTGATTTGTTTATGCTTTTCAGAATAATGCTGACGAACACTTACGGTTCAGTCATTTACCCATTCCGCTTTCGCTTATATACTCGTGACTTTGCTAACAGCAACCAGACGGATTTCATGTATCAACCTGTCGCTCTATTCATCGGCCTGCGTTATATGCGTGGGCGTGCAGCAGATCGCTTCGGTCGTTTTGTTTCCTGGCTTTCCACCATTGGCATTACTCTTGGGGTAATGGCGCTGGTCACGGTATTGTCGGTGATGAACGGTTTCGAGCGTGAGCTGCAAAATAATATTCTTGGCCTGATGCCTCAGGCCATTCTCTCGTCAGAGCAGGGTTCTCTGAACCCGCAACAGCTGCCGGAAAACGCGGTGAAGCTGAGCGGTGTCAATCGTATTGCCCCGCTGACAACCGGTGATGTGGTTCTGCAAAGCGCGCGCAGCGTAGCGGTTGGCGTGATGCTGGGCATCGACCCGACGCAAAAAGATCCGCTTACGCCGTATTTGGTCAATGTGAAGCAAACCGATCTCGAGCCGGGTAAGTATAATGTCATCCTTGGCGAGCAGCTTGCCGGTCAGTTGGGCGTGAGTCGTGGCGATCAAATCCGCGTTATGGTGCCGTCAGCCAGCCAGTTCACGCCGATGGGACGTCTGCCAAGCCAGCGTCTGTTTACGGTAATTGGCACCTTTGCCGCCAACAGTGAAGTCGATGGCTATCAGATGTTGACCAATATTCAGGATGCGTCACGCCTGATGCGCTACCCGGCGGGCAATATTACCGGCTGGCGTTTGTGGCTGAATGAACCGCTGAAGGTCGACACGTTGAGCCAGCAAACGCTGCCGCAAGGCACCAAATGGCAGGACTGGCGTGAGCGCAAAGGGGAATTATTCCAGGCTGTGCGGATGGAAAAAAACATGATGGGGCTGCTGTTGAGCCTGATCGTGGCGGTCGCGGCGTTTAACATTATTACCTCGTTGGGCCTGATGGTCATGGAGAAGCAAGGCGAAGTGGCGATTTTACAAACCCAGGGACTTACGCCGCGGCAAATCATGATGGTGTTTATGGTGCAGGGGGCCAGCGCCGGGATTATTGGCGCGCTACTGGGTGCCGCGTTGGGGGCATTACTTGCCAGCCAACTGAACAACCTGATGCCGATCATTGGGGCATTACTGGATGGCGCTGCGCTGCCGGTTGCCATTGAGCCGTTACAGGTTGTCGTCATTGCGCTGGTGGCCATGACCATTGCGCTGCTGTCTACGCTTTATCCTTCCTGGCGCGCCGCCGCCACTCAACCCGCTGAGGCTTTACGTTATGAATAAGATCCTGTTGCAATGCGACAACCTGTGCAAACGCTATCAGGAAGGCACCGTGCAAACTGATGTGCTGCACGATGTCAGCTTTAGCGTTGGCGAGGGTGAAACGGTGGCGATTGTCGGCAGCTCTGGATCCGGTAAGAGTACGTTGCTGCATCTGCTGGGCGGACTGGATACGCCAACGTCGGGCGACGTTATTTTTAGTGGACAGCCGATGAGTAAACTCTCTTCGACGGCAAAAGCGGAACTGCGTAATCAAAAGCTCGGTTTTATTTACCAGTTTCACCATCTGCTGCCTGACTTTACCGCGCTGGAAAACGTGGCGATGCCGCTACTTATTGGCAAGAAAAAACCGGCTGAAATTACCGAGCGTGCACGCAATATGCTGAAAGCGGTAGGGTTGGATCATCGTGCCAGCCATCGCCCGTCTGAGCTGTCGGGCGGTGAGCGCCAGCGCGTGGCGATTGCCCGTGCGCTGGTCAATAACCCACGTCTGGTGCTGGCAGATGAACCCACCGGTAACCTTGATGCGCGCAACGCTGACAGTATTTTCGAGCTTCTGGGTGAGCTGAATCGCTCTCAGGGGACGGCATTTTTGGTGGTGACCCACGATCTGCAGTTGGCGAAGCGCATGAGCCGCCAGCTTGAAATGCGCGATGGTCGCCTGACGGCCGAACTGAGCCTGATGGGAGCTGAGTAATGGCTGCGCCTTTATCGTTATTGATTGGCTTACGCTTTAGCCGTGGTCGGCGGCGTGGGGGCATGGTCTCGCTGATCTCTGTGATTTCTACCATCGGTATCGCATTGGGTGTGGCGGTCTTGATTGTCGGTTTGAGCGCGATGAACGGATTTGAGCGCGAGTTGAACAACCGCATTCTGGCCGTTGTCCCGCACGGCGAGATTGAAGCGGTTAACCAGCCCTGGAACAACTGGCAGGAAGCGCTGGATAAAGTACAGAAAGTGCCTGGCATTGCCGCTGCGGCGCCCTATATCAACTTTACCGGGCTGGTGGAAAGTGGCGCAAATTTACGCGCGGTGCAGGTGAAAGGTGTCGATCCCAAACAGGAACAACGTTTGAGTGCGCTGCCTACGTTTGTACAGAACCATGCCTGGGATAATTTCAAAGCCGGTGAGCAGCAGATAATCATAGGGAAAGGGATTGCTGATGCGCTGAAGGTGAAGCAGGGTGACTGGGTGTCAATCATGATCCCTAACGCCAGTGCCGATCACAAACTGATGCAACCCAAGCGCGTACGGTTACACGTCATCGGTATTTTGCAGTTGAGCGGCCAGCTTGACCACAGCTTTGCAATGATCCCAATGGAAGATGCGCAGCAGTATCTGGATATGGGGTCCAGCGTGTCGGGTATTGCGCTGAAGGTTAACGACGTCTTCAATGCGAATAAGCTGGTCAGAGATGCCGGTGAAGTGACCAATAATTACGTTTACATTAAAAGCTGGATTGGTACTTACGGCTATATGTATCGTGATATTCAGATGATCCGCGCCATTATGTACCTGGCGATGGTGCTGGTGATTGGTGTCGCCTGTTTTAATATTGTTTCGACGTTAGTGATGGCGGTAAAAGACAAGAGCGGCGATATTGCGGTATTAAGAACATTGGGCGCGAAAGACGGGCTGATCCGTGCCATTTTTGTCTGGTATGGCTTGCTGGCAGGACTGTTTGGTAGCCTGATTGGCGTCGTGATTGGCATCGTCGTTTCGCTGCAATTGACGCCGATTATTAACGGTATTGAGGCGCTTATTGGCCATCAGTTCCTGTCCGGTGATATCTATTTTATTGACTTCTTGCCATCGGAATTACACTGGCTGGACGTTATTTACGTGCTGGTTACAGCATTATTGCTGAGTCTGTTGGCGAGTTGGTATCCGGCGCGTCGCGCCAGTAATATTGATCCTGCGAGAGTGCTGAGCGGCCAGTAACAATAAAAAGGAGCGGTGATGTACTACGGGTTTGATATTGGCGGGACAAAAATTGCGTTAGGCGTCTTCGATAATCAACGCCGTTTGCAATGGGAAAAACGTGTTCCTACGCCGCGCGATAGCTATGATGCTTTCCTCGATGCGGTGTGCGATCTGGTGACGGAGGCCGACCAGCGATTTGGCGTTAAAGGTTCAGTGGGAATTGGTATTCCCGGTATGCCAGAAACCGAAGACGGTACGTTGTATGCCGCTAACGTTCCTGCTGCCAGTGGAAAACCGCTGCGTACCGACCTCAGCGCGCGACTGGACCGCGATGTGCGTCTGGACAACGATGCTAACTGTTTTGCCCTCTCCGAAGCCTGGGATGATGAATTCACCCAGTACCCGTTAGTGATGGGGTTAATCCTCGGCACGGGGGTTGGAGGCGGCCTGGTGCTGAACGGTAAATCCATCACCGGACGCAGCTATATTACCGGTGAGTTTGGTCACATACGCCTGCCGGTAGATGCGTTAACGCTAATGGGATTTGACTTCCCGCTGCGTCGCTGTGGATGCGGTCAGTTAGGCTGCATCGAGAGCTACCTTTCCGGTGGCGGATTTGCCTGGCTGTATCAGCATTACACCCATCAACCGTTGGACGCCCGTGAAATTATCGCGCTCTGGGAGCAGGGTGATGAACAGGCGCTTGCCCACGTCGAACGCTATCTTGATTTGCTGGCGGTGTGTCTGGGGAATATTCTGACTATCGTTGATCCGGATTTAGTGGTCATTGGCGGTGGTTTGTCGAATTTTACCGCGATAACGGCGCAACTGGCAGACCGTTTGCCACGCCATTTATTGCCGGTTGCCCGCGTGCCGCGTATTGAACGGGCACGCCATGGTGATGCGGGTGGAATGCGTGGAGCTGCTTTCCTACATCTTACCGATTAATACAAAGAGGTTGTTATGCTGTCGCGTCGGGGTCATCGGTTAAGCCGTTTTCGTAAAAATAAACGCCATATGCGCGATCGCCTGCGTCAACGGATCTTTTTCAGAGACAGAGTGGTGCCTGAATTGATGGAAAAACCAAGAGTATTAGTCCTGACGGGGGCGGGGATCTCCGCCGAATCAGGTATTCGTACCTTCCGCGCTGCGGATGGTCTCTGGGAAGAACATCGGGTGGAAGACGTGGCGACTCCGGAAGGATTTTCGCGTAACCCCGGACTTGTGCAGTCGTTTTATAACGCACGTCGTCTTCAGCTACAACAGCCTGAAATCCAACCCAACGCGGCGCACATTGCGCTGGCAAAACTAGAAGCGGAGCTGGGCGACCGCTTTTTGCTGGTGACGCAGAATATCGATAACCTGCATGAGCGCGCCGGTAACCAGAACGTCATCCATATGCACGGTGAACTGCTCAAAGTGCGCTGTTCGCAAAGCGGACAGATCCTGGACTGGACGGGAGATGTGACCCCGGAAGATAAGTGCCATTGCTGCCAGTTTCCGGCACCGTTGCGCCCGCACGTCGTGTGGTTTGGCGAAATGCCCTTGGGGATGGATGAAATCTATATGGCGCTGGCGATGGCGGATGTGTTCATCGCGATCGGTACGTCCGGGCATGTTTATCCGGCGGCCGGATTTGTACACGAAGCGCGCCTGCACGGGGCGCATACGGTGGAACTTAACCTTGAGCCGAGCCAGGTAGGCAGCGAGTTCGAAGAAAAGTATTACGGTCCGGCAAGCCAGGTGGTGCCCGAGTTTGTTGAGAGGTTATTGAAAGGGTTGTGATTTTTTTGCCGGATGGCGTAGGCCCGATAAGCGTAGCGCCATCGGGCAATGATTCGCCGGATGGCGACGCTGGCGCGTCTTATCCGGCCTACGGGACGGCAATTAGCGTCCTGCTTTCAGCTTCTGATAGTACTCTTCATAAATTGTGCTAGCGGAGCCGACATCGTTCTGCCACTCCCCTTTATTGATAGTCTCTGCATCAGGATAGAGCGTTTTATCATTGGCCACTTCCGGGCTGAGCAGTTTACGTGCCGCCAGGTTTGGCGTTGGGTAACCGATGGTTTCGGCCACTTCTTTTGCGACATCCGGGCGCAGCAGGAAGTTAATCAGCTTCAGCGCACCTTCTTTGTTTTTGGCGTTCGCCGGAATAGACAGACTGTCCATCCAGAAAATGCCGCCTTCTTTCGGCCACACGACGTCCAGCGGCGTGCCCGCCTGACGCGCGACGAATGCCGAGCCGTTCCACACCATACCGAGGTTGACTTCACCTTCCATATACGGGTTTGCCGGGTTGTCTGAGTTAAACGCCGCGACGTTAGGCATCAGTTTCTTCAGCTCGTTATACGCGGCTTCAATCTCTTTCGGGTCGGTGGTGTTACCGGAGTAGCCCAGCTTGCGTAGCGCTACCTGGAACACTTCACGCGCATCATCGGTTAACAGCAGGCTGCCTTTGTATTCCGGTTTCCACAGATCGGCCCAGCTGGTCACAGTTTTCGGATCAATGACATCGCTATTGACGCCAATAGCCGTTGCTCCCCAGATATACGGAATGGAGTAGTCGTTATTTGGGTCAAACGGCTTGTTGAGCATGTCCGGATCGAGATTGTTGAAGTTGGTGAGCTTGGTCTTATCAATCTTCTGGATCATGCCTTCTTTGCGCATTTTATCCACGTAGTAGGTGGAGGGAACCACCAGATCGTAGGCGCCGTCTTTATACGTTTTGAGTTTGGCATACATGGTTTCGTTCGACTCGTAGGTCGAATAGATAACCTTAATACCGGTCTCTTTCGTGAACTGCTCCAGCAGTCCTGGCGGAACGTATTCGGTCCAGTTGTAGAAATAGAGCGTGTTGTTGTCGGAGGCTGTGGCGGTGTTCATACCCAGTGCCAGAGCACCCGCGGCGAGCAGGTGGCGTGACCATTTTTTCATCATTTAACGTCCCCTGAATAACATACCCGTCGTCTTTCAAGCCGCATTTTTGTTGGCTACGCTAGTTCACCCCAGGAACATAGTTATCTATGTTCCTGGGGACTCACGAGCTTGCCGCCTCAATGCAACTCGAAATCCATAGGGTATGGGCCTGTTAGCGGCCTTTAGTTTTATCACGTGCAATAAGCTGGCTGGCGATAACCATGACCAGCGACAGAACCAACAAAATGGTGGCCAGCGCATTAACTTCTGGTGACACGCCGACTTTAACCATTGAGTAGATTTTTAACGGCAGAATTTCATAACCTGGTCCAGTGACGAACGATGAAACAACTACGTCATCCATCGACAGGGTAAAGCTC
>NZ_SZXN01000034.1:108845-124242 GCF_005281195.1 Citrobacter sp. wls613 | reverse complement strand
CGCAGCGACCGCTGGCATCGCCAGCGGCAGAATGATTTTGCGCAGAATGGTGACTTCGCTGGCGCCCAGGTCTTTTGCGGCTTCCAGCATACGCACATCGAATCCTTTCAGGCGTGAGTACACTGTCACCACCACAAAAGGTAAACAGAAGGTGATATGCGAGAACAGCAACGACCAGAACCCCAGTTGAATACCGATCAGCATAAACAGCACCAGCAGTGAAATCGCCATCACGATATCCGGCGACATCATCACCACGAACAGCATACCGCTGACAAACGGTTTACCGTGAAAACGGTAGCGGTAAAGCGCAACCGCCGTCAGTGAGCCGATCAGGGTGGCAAAGGTTGCGGATAACACGGCCATCGTCAGTGAATGCTGTGCCGCCTGCAGCAGGCTGTCGTTGTTCATCAGCAGGCCGTACCATTTGGTGGTAAAGCCTTGCCAGTTGATGCCAAAGCGCGAGCTGTTAAAGGAGTTCACAATCAAAATAATGATTGGAATGTACAGATACGCGTAGATGGCGGTCATGAAACCACCGCGAAGCAGTCGACCGATCATTCGAGTTCCACCTTTTTATTCAGCAAGCGGGAGGCGCGCCAGTAAACTAATAACATCAGTCCCATCACGATGGTCAGGGTAATGCTGGTGGCGGCACCAAACGGCCAGTCACGAATGTTCAGGAACTGAACTTTTATCACGTTACCAATCAGTAGGTTTTTCGCGCCGCCCATTAGATCAGACACGTAAAATAACCCCATGGCTGGCAGCATCACCAGCAGGCAACCGGCGATAATTCCCGGCATGGTCAGCGGAATGATGATGCGGGTGAAGGTCTGAAATTTGCTGGCACCCAGATCGCGCGCGGCTTCCAGTAGCGGCTTATCGAGTTTCTCAATGCTGGAATAAAGCGGCATAACCATAAACGGCAGCAGGATGTAAACGAGGCCGATAATGACCGCGCTGGGGGTGAACATAATGCGAATGGGGGTATCAATGACCCCGAGCCACAGCAGAAACTCGTTGAGATAGCCTTTGGTACTGAGGAAAATTTTGAGCCCATAGATGCGAATAAGCGAGTTGGTCCAGAACGGAACAATCAGCAGGAACAGCAGCAGTGGACGCACTTTTTCCGGCAGTTTTACCAAAAACCAGGCAAACGGATAGCCGAGCACCAGGCAGGCGAACGTGGCAATCAGCGCCATATTGAGGGAGTGAATCAACACCTCAAAGTAGAGCGGATCGAGCAGGCGAGCATAGTTTTCCAGCGTAAAGACCATTTTGACGAAATTCGCATCGTCACGGGTCAAAAAGCTGGTGCCAATGATCATCAGGTTGGGCAGGAAGACAAATAACACAAGCCAACCGACAATGGTGACGATCACCACACTCTGGAATTTACTTGTGTTCTTCATCAGCCAGTACGACCTCCCAACTTTCTACCCAGTTAATGGCCATTTTCTGGTCCAGAGAGTGATCGAAGTCAGGATCGTCTTCGTTGAAGAATTCGCTAACCATCACCATCTTGCCATTTTCCAGTTCGACAACCGACTCCAGCGTCATGCCTTTGTAGTTGCGTTCACGCACGTAGCCGATAAGTCCTTCGATGTGGTTGTCATCGTTGATCTCATCTACGCGCAGATCTTCCGGACGCAGCAAAACATGCAGTTTTTGTCCCGGCGTAACGGCGAAATTCACGTAGATGTTGCACTCTCGACCTTCAACGTTAGCACGAACGCGTTGTTCATCCAGACGTTCAATCACCGTCGCGTTGAACATATTGATCTCACCGATAAACCCGGCGACGAACAGATTTTTCGGCTCTTCGTAAATTTCTCGCGGCGTGCCGTCCTGCTCAATTTTGCCGTCACGCATCACCACGATACGGTCTGACATGGTCAGCGCCTCTTCTTGATCGTGAGTGACAAAGACAAAGGTGATACCGAGCTTACGCTGCAGTGCTTTCAGTTCGTTCTGCATCTGCTTGCGCAGTTTGTAGTCCAGCGCGGAGAGCGATTCATCTAACAATAGCAAACGAGGTTTGTTGACCACTGCACGGGCAATTGCCACACGCTGCTGCTGTCCACCGGAGAGTTGATGGGGTTTACGCTGGGCAAACTCTTCCAGTTGCACCATGCGCAAGGCTTCGGTGACGCGAGGTTGAATGTCGGCAGTCGGGGTCTTTTGCATGCGCAAACCGAAGGCCACATTCTCGAACACGGTCATGTGGGGGAATAACGCATAACTTTGGAATACGGTGTTCACGTAGCGGTTTTCCGCAGGTACGTGAGTGATATCCTGGTTGTCCAGCATGATATGACCGGAATCAACCGTTTCAAGACCCGCAATCAGGCGAAGAACGGTTGTTTTACCGCAGCCAGAGGGGCCGAGCAGCGTGAGAAATTCGCCATTGTTGATGGTCAAATCCAGGTCGGAAATCACCTCTTTGCCATCGAAACTTTTGCGAATTCCCGCTAATTGCACCAGTGGAGAAAGCGAACGCGGTTGTTTATTCAATTTTTTACTCTGTCCCATGTAAACGCAACGGATGGCTGACCGCTGCGGGGTTTGTGGTTAACCACCTTGATGACTCTTAATGAGGGCGATTATTCTACGGCAAACCATTGTAATCGCCAATCCTTGTTGCGAATTACTGACTTACCCTTATAGTCAGAAGGGGTGTCAGAGACAAATATTCTCACTTGCGGGGATAAAAATGACCTGACGCAATATTTGTCTTTTCTTGCTTATTGATAATGTTGTCACGAAAAGTGAGGGTGACTGCATGGATAAACTACTTGAGCGTTTTTTACACTACGTGTCGCTGGACACTCAGTCCAAATCGGGTGTGCGGCAGGTACCCAGCACTGAGGGGCAGTGGAAGCTATTACAGCTGCTCAAACAACAGCTTGAAGAAATGGGGCTGGTTAACGTTTCATTAAGTGAGAAGGGAACACTGATGGCAACGTTACCCGCAAACGTTGCCGGTGATATTCCCGCGATTGGCTTTATTTCTCATGTCGATACCTCACCGGATTTCACGGGTAAAAACGTCAACCCGCAAATTGTTGAAAACTACCGTGGGGGCGATATTGCGTTAGGCATTGGTGATGAAGTTCTGTCGCCGGTGATGTTCCCGGTGTTACATCAACTTTTGGGACAAACGTTGATCACCACCGACGGTAAAACCCTGCTGGGAGCGGACGACAAAGCCGGAGTGGCGGAGATAGTGACCGCGCTGGCTGTGTTGAAGCATAAAAACATTCCCCATGGCGATATTCGTGTGGCCTTTACGCCCGACGAAGAGGTGGGTAAAGGGGCGAAGCACTTTGACGTCGCCGCATTTGATGCGAAGTGGGCTTACACCGTTGATGGGGGTGGCGTGGGTGAACTGGAGTTTGAAAACTTCAACGCGGCGTCGGTCAATATCAAAATCGTTGGTAACAATGTGCACCCTGGTACCGCAAAAGGGGTGATGGTGAATGCGCTGTCGCTGGCTGCTCGTATCCACGCAGAGGTTCCGGCAGATGAAAGCCCGGAAACGACCGAAGGTTACGAAGGTTTTTACCATCTGGCGAGTATGAAAGGCACCGTTGACCGGGCGGACATGCACTACATTATCCGTGATTTTGACCGTAAACAGTTTGAAGCGCGCAAACGTAAAATTATGGAGATCGCCAAAAAGGTTGGCAAAGGGTTACACCCGGACTGCTATATCGAACTGGTGATTGAAGATAGCTATTACAATATGCGCGAGAAAGTGATTGAGCACCCCCACGTGCTGGATATTGCCCAGCAGGCGATGCGTGATTGCGACATTGAGCCTGTGCTGAAACCTATTCGTGGCGGCACTGACGGTGCGCAGCTGTCGTTTATGGGATTACCGTGCCCGAATCTGTTCACCGGCGGCTACAACTATCATGGTAAACATGAGTTTGTGACGCTGGAAGGAATGGAAAAAGCGGTGCAGGTGATCGTGCGTATTGCCGAATTGGCCGCGAAACAAAAATAAAGAGTGTGTAGAGGCCGGATGGTGGCTTGCGCCTTATCCGGCCTACAGATACCTCATTCCGTAGGCCGGATAAGCGAAACGCCATCCGGCGCAGTCACCACTAATTTACCCTTCGAAGAACCAGTATCCGCTGTTAACCAGCGCGGCCAGCATGGCGAGGAAAGACGGATCTTCCAGCGCATCTTCAAAGTTCTCGGCTGTCAGCACAATATGGCTGGCCAGCGCCTCTAGGGCAGGGCGATGCGGTGAGTTAATTTTTTCACCGTTGACGTAAACCTCGTCGCCGACACGGATAACGCGTAATCCGCCCAGACGTACCAGCACATCCCCTTGTTTCAGCGCGTCGTAGATTTCGTCGGGCTGATATGGTGGCTCCGGCGGGGCGACATCCAGCTCATGACGCGACTGGGAAATAAACTCCCCAAACCACTGTTTGAAATGTTCAGGTTGATTAATCAGCCCCAGCATCATTTCACGCAGTTTATCCATTTCTTGTGGCAAAACATCCGCCGGATGGTCACGGGGCGGCAGGTCCGGGTCGCTGTAATAGGTGCTGCCCAGCTCACGTTGCAGAACGTAATCGGCGAATCCGCTGATTAACTCCCGGGCGTTCGGGGCGCGAAAACCGACAGAATAGTTCATCGCGTTTTCCAGTGCGTAGCCTTCGTGCGGGAATCCTGGCGGGATATACAGAATATCACCCGGCTCCAGCTCCTCATCAATGATGGCCTCGAACGGATCAACCTGCAGCAGGTCTGGGTGCGGGCAGTGTTGTTTTAGCTGGAGTTTTTCGCCTACGCGCCAGCGACGACGACCGGTGCCTTGAATGATAAACACATCGTACTGATCCAGGTGCGGACCAACGCCGCCGCCGGGCACGGAAAAGGAGATCATCAGGTCATCAATACGCCAGTCCGGTAATTCGCGAAACGGACGCATCAGCGCGGCGGTCGGTTCGTGCCAGTGGTTGACGGCCTGGACCAGCAGCGACCAGTTGTTCTCGCCGAGATGGTCATAGCTTTCGAATGGACCGTGGCTCACCTGCCATTTACCGTCCTGATGGCTGACCAGTCGGCTGTCGACTTCACTTTCCATCGCCAGTCCGGCCAGTTCATCAGGGGAAAGCGGATCGATAAAGTTTGTAAAACCACGCTTTAAGACCACCGGGCGCTTTTGCCAGTGGCGTTCGAGAAAGTCGGGCCAGTTGAGGTTTAATTGGTATTCCATAATGCGCATCCGCAGACTGTTGGTTGCTCCGATTATAACGGATGCTTAACCGGATAAGTGATCCCGGTACATAAATATTACAAACAACTTACTCGTCTTTATGCCCCGGATGCTGACGGCCAAAAATGACCTCCATGCGCGCACCGCCTAACAGGCTGTCGCCTGCGATAATTTGCCCGTCATACTGCTCGGTAATTTCGCGAGCTACCGCCAGCCCCACGCCTTGCCCGGGGCGTAAGGTATCCACACGCTGGCCGCGATCAAAAACCACTTCGCGCTTGGCTTGTGGAATGCCTGGACCGTCATCTTCCACCAGAATATGTAGGCGATCGTCGGACAGGTGAGCGGAGATCTCGACGAACTCCAGACAGTATTTACAGGCGTTATCCAGCACGTTACCCATGACCTCGACAAAATCATTCTGCTCGCCGACAAAACTGATTTCGGGTGAGATATCGAGACTAATAGTGACGCCTTTACGCTGATACACCTTATTGAGGGCGGAGGTTAGCTTATCCAGCAAAGGGGCAACCGGGTGCAGTTCGCGGCTGAGCAGGGCGTTACCACCGCGCATGCTGGCGCGATGCAAGTAGTAGCCAATTTGCTGGGAAATGCGGCTAATTTGTTCCAGCATCACGGGCTCGGCATCGGTTACGCTCATCTTTTCATTGCGCATCGAGCGTAGCGTGCTTTGCAATACCGCCAGCGGTGTTTTCAGGCTATGGGTGAGATCGGTTAAGGTCGTGCGGTATTTATCGTAACGCTCACGCTCACTTTTCAGCAGTCGGTTGAGGTTACGTACCAGGCTAGTTAGTTCCCGCGTGGTGGCGGGATTGAGCATCTCACGGTGATGCTCCTCAAGTTCTCGGACCTCACGCGCCAGTGACTCGATAGGCCGTAAACTCCACCAGGCGGCGACCCATAGCAGCGGGATCACGAGCAGCAAGTTGGCGACCAATACATAGATAAACCAGCTCCAGACCATATACGAGCGCTTGAGCTCAATGGGGATAGTGTCGACAACGACAATGGTAAGCTGAGGCATGCGGGCGGTCTCAGGGTAGACGTTTACCGCCACCGAGTGGGTCATTTCGGCATCGTTATCATCTTCTCTGACTTCTTTAAGCTGCTGTTGCGCGGAGTGATCTTCGCGCAGTAACGTGCTGGTGGCATCGACATCGGCTTCTATTTCATGAAAACCATTCGTTTTTAACCAGTCCGGCTGAATACTGTGCGTCAGCCAGGGGACATCGCGTTGTGCCCACAACAATTTACCATTTTCATCGTAGATCAGCGACATGGTGGGGCTTTGCATATCGAGATGTTCAGGCAGTTCGACCTGGAGCTTGCCGTCTTCCCATTTCGCGAGGGTGTAAAACAAGTTACTTTCACCGCGCAGAAGACGAAATGTGGTCTTATCAAAGCTTACGCTGTAACCCACCAGCGCGACCATGCCATAGGCCAGTGAAAGCACAAGGACAACGCCAGCGGTCGCCAGCAAAAAGCGTACACGCAGCGATAACGGGAGAAAATGACGCAATAATTTGTTCATTAGCGCAGTTCGAAGAGGTAGCCCTGTCCACGTACGGTGGTGATCACGTCATCCGGATATTGCGCCTGAATTTTTTTGCGCAGACGTCCCATCAGTACATCGATGGTGTGGCTTTCACGCAGTTCTGCATCCGGATAAAGTTGTAGCATCAGTGAGTCTTTGCTGACCACTTTGCCGTTATTGCGGATCAGCGTTTCCATGATGGTGTATTCAAACGCGGTGAGTTTGATAACCTCATCATTCACTGATAATTCGCGGCGGGAAAGGTCAACCTGAAAAGGCGGCAGCGAGATAATTTGCGAGGCCAGGCCGCTGTTGCGGCGCATCAGTGCCTGCATGCGGGCGACCACCTCTTCAATATGGAAAGGTTTTGTCACGTAGTCATCAGCCCCAGCGCTGAGCACTTCCACTTTATCCTGCCAGCCTTCTCGGGCGGTCAACACCAGAATGGGGAGCGAAACGTCATTGCTGCGCCAGCGGCGGATTAGTGACAAGCCATCTTCATCGGGCAGACCTAAGTCGACGATCGCAATATCTGGCAGATGTTCGTTAAGGTAATAATCTGCTTCCTTTGCATCCTCAGCATCATCAACCTGGTGGCCTGCATCCTGTAACTGAACCTTCAGGTGGTGACGTAATAAGGCATTATCCTCAACAACCAGTACGCGCATCTTCGTTTCTCCCTAAATTGACGGTATGAATAGTTTAACGCTGATTATGTGGCTGTGGGGATAAACATTTAATAAACCGAGGGGAATGTCGGAAGGTGGCATGAACGCCACATCTGGCCTACGCGGGATAAATGTAGGCCAGATAAGCGTGAGCGCCATCTGGCGCAGGATTGATTACTTCAACTCATCAACCATGGTGATGGCGCGACCAATATAGTTGGCTGGCGTCATCGCTTTCAGGCGCGTTTTCTCGTCTTCTGGCAGGGCCAGTCCGTCGATAAACTGCTTCATGCCTTCGGCGTCAACGCGCTTGCCGCGGGTCAGCTCTTTCAGCTTCTCGTACGGTTTTTCAATGCCGTAACGACGCATAACGGTCTGAATCGGCTCGGCCAGCACTTCCCAGTTATGGTCCAGTTCATCCAGCAGATGATCGCGGTTTACTTCCAGTTTGCTCACACCCTTCAGTGTGGACTGATACGCGATCAACGCGTAGCCAATTCCCACGCCCAGGTTACGCAGAACGGTAGAATCCGTCAGGTCACGCTGCCAGCGGGAAACCGGCAGTTTGCTTGCCAGGTGCTGCAGTACCGCATTAGACAGGCCCAGGTTTCCTTCGGAGTTTTCGAAGTCGATAGGATTAACCTTGTGCGGCATGGTGGAAGAACCAATTTCACCGGCAATGGTTTTCTGTTTGAAGTGGTTCAGCGCCACATAGCCCCAGACGTCGCGGTCAAAATCGATCAGGATGGTGTTAAAACGCGCGACGCAATCGAACAGCTCAGCAATGTAGTCGTGCGGCTCAATCTGCGTGGTGTACGGGTTCCACTGAATACCCAGCGAAGTGACGAATTCTTCACTGAACTGATGCCAGTCAACTTCCGGATAAGCGGCGATGTGGGCATTATAGTTACCGACGGCACCGTTGATTTTACCGAGAATTTCTACCTGGTTTAGCTGGCGATACTGGCGCTCCATACGGTATGCCACGTTAGCCATTTCTTTGCCCAACGTAGAGGGTGTTGCCGGCTGGCCGTGCGTACGGGAGAGCAGGGGAATGTCACGATACTGCACGGACAGGTCTTTTACCGCATCGATAAGCTTGCGCCAGTAAGGCAGGATCACTTCATCGCGGGCGGTTTTCAGCATCAGCGCATGAGACAGGTTGTTGATATCTTCTGAGGTACAGGCGAAGTGGATAAACTCGGAAACAGCGTGCAGTTCCGGGATATCAGCGACTTTTTCTTTCAGGAAATACTCAACGGCCTTCACATCGTGGTTGGTCGTGCGTTCAATGGTTTTGATGCGCGCGGCATCTTCTTCATTGAAGTTAGCGACGATCGTATCAAGGAAACCGATTGCGTCGGCAGCAAAAGCAGGAACTTCCTTGATCGCTGCGTGCGCGGCCAGTTTTTGCAGCCAGCGTACTTCAACCTGTACACGGAATTTCAGCAAACCGTATTCGCTGAAAATCCCGCGCAGCGCGCTGACTTTATCGCCGTAGCGTCCATCGACAGGGGAAACGGCGGTCAGTGAGGATAATTCCATAGATCACAACTCCGGGGTTAAATGAGCAAGAATTTGTTTTGCCTGAGTGGTCAGGCGATTACGAGAAAACATGAGTTGCAGACGACCGCCACCGACCTGGTGCCAGAGTACGGCAGCACGAATGCCAGCCAGAAGCGACGCACGGACTTTGGCCTGAACCTGCGGGCTCTGGAGGATAGCTGGGGATCCCGTGACCTGAATACGTGGGCCGAGCGGGCTGATGACGTCAACATAAATGCCCGCCATTGCGCTCATTAACGTTTCTGACTGCAAATCGAAATGGTCTAGCTGGCGCTGCAGGCCATTAATACGGTCCCCCAACGTGTCCATTGCGCCCTTGGCGGCTGACAGCTTGCGTTCCAGCACCATCAGGCTCAGGGTATAGCGGGTGAGTTCCGCGTTCAGTCCCTGACGACTGCTGGCGTTCAGTACACCGAGCAGCGTTTCAAGGCCCAGACGCAGATTGGCTTCACTGCCACCAAACACGCCCAGCGTAGAATTGGGATTCATATCAATAACACTGTTGAGTGAAACGTGTAGTGCATCGGCATCACAGTGCCCCTGGTGTGCCAGTTGTTGCACCAGGCGAGCCGACTGGCAAATGCCTGCCAGAGCGAGGGTGATGTCATAATAATTCTTTGCCACGTTCACTGCTTCCTTGTATTAGATATGTAGATAAATTATACCGGCAGAGGCAGGCGCTGCTCGATAATACCGCCACCGAGGCACACTTCGCCGCGGTAAAAGACGGCCGACTGACCTGGCGTCACCGCCGCAACCGGCTCGTCAAAAATCACTTCAATACGTTCGTCATCCAGCGACTTAACGGTGCACGGAATATCGGTCTGACGATAGCGGGTTTTCACCGTACAGCGCATTGTGCCGGAGAAGGGTTCGCGATCGACCCAGTGCAGCTGTTGCGCGATCAGGCCAACGGACATCAGACGCGGGTGATCGTGACCCTGAGCGACAACTAGAATGTTGTTCTCAACGTCCTTATCGACCACATACCATGGATCCTCGGTCCCTTCTTTGGTTCCGCCGATACCCAGACCTTTACGTTGGCCCAGAGTGTGATACATCAGCCCCTGGTGCTGGCCGATTTCTTCGCCATCCACGGTGATGATTTTTCCTGGCTGAGCCGGAAGGTAACGGCCAAGGAACTCGCGGAATTTACGTTCACCAATAAAGCAGATGCCGGTGGAGTCTTTTTTCTTCGCGGTAATCAGGCCCAGATCTTCGGCGATTTTGCGCACCTGCGGTTTTTCCAGTTCACCGACCGGGAACAAGCTTTGGGCGATCTGCTCGTGACCGAGCGTATAGAGGAAATAGCTTTGGTCTTTATTGCCGTCGAGTCCACGCAGCAGGCGGCTTTTGCCGTCGACGTCCGCGCGGCGCACGTAGTGACCGGTGGCGATGAAATCGGCACCTAAATCTTCAGCGGCAAATTCGAGGAAGGCTTTAAACTTAATTTCTTTGTTGCACAGAATATCCGGGTTTGGCGTACGACCCGCTTTGTACTCTTCAAGGAACAACTCAAAGACGTTGTCCCAGTATTCTGCGGCAAAGTTAACGGTATGCAGTTCAATGCCGAGTTTGTCGCAGACTGCCTGCGCATCTGCAAGATCGGCAGCAGCGGTACAGTATTCCTCACCGTCGTCCTCTTCCCAGTTCTTCATGAACAGGCCTTCAACCTGATAACCCTGTTGTTGCAACAGCCAGGCAGAAACGGAGGAATCGACACCGCCGGACATGCCGACGATCACTTTTTTTGGGCTTTCAGACATAGGAATACTCACGACATTGAACTTAAAGGCGGCATATTCTATCACGCAGCCCTTTACTTGACACCCTCTGTAAACGGCCAGTTAAATTCTCCGATCATTGCCAGCGGATACCGTTGCCCGCTCTGATAACAGCGAATGCTCTCAGCAACCAGCGGCGAACGCAGGTTCGGTGCAGATAAAATCGCTTCAGCGCTGACCCAACGACAGCAATCTATATCGTTGTCATGCGGCTCAGTAGCGCACATATTGGCAAGCTCAATAGAAAACAGAAAACGCAAGAACGGGGTTCTGTCCGGAGCTATCCATTGATGCATGCGAATAAAATGCTGCGGCTGCGCGGTGATGCCGGTTTCTTCCCACAGTTCGCGTGCAGCGGCTTGTACCAAGGTTTCGTCCGCTTCCAGATGCCCGGCAGGCTGGTTCCATAACGCTTTGCCGTTGATGGTTTCCTCAACGACTAAAAACTTATCCTCAGCATGCACAATGCAGGCGACGGTGACGTGCGGTTTGAACATGGTTCACCTCTTATTCTTCTTTAAAGCCTTCAGACACATCTGGCCAGCTGATCTCACCCGTGGCTTTATCGATACTGATATAGGCCACCGGCGGGGAGGTTTGTGGATCGGCGGCACCCCGGCAAAATTCGGTTTGGTGGTCTTCGCGCACGATGATTTCAATCGCGTTTTTCGCATTCCAGCTCTCATAAAAAACACATTGATAGTCATAACGCAAACTGAGAGTGGCGACCCGCGTGGCTGTATCTGTAGAGAGTGGATTGATGTCGTCGCGATAGCGGTCACCGCTGTTTAAAGGTTGCAGCTGTGATTTTTTCAACCAGCCGCGCACGCTATGACGATCGGCGGTGTAATAGACCACCTCAATAAAATCGTCTTTGGACTCTTCCTGAGCAGAAACCACGTTGCCGGGAACCAGGAACACGGAACTGTTGCGGCACTGTGCATTTGGCATTGAATAGAATCCAGCGCGCGAGCTGCCGATGACCTGATAATGGTTGCTGGCGGCGGGGGGCATTTTTTCGCGTTGTGACATCGCTTTATTGGCCCATGTCTGGCAGGCAGGGCTAACAGGAAGCGGGTTAGCTAACGGCGTGAGTCCGTCAGCGGTAACCCAACCGGTAGCGAAAGTGCCGTTTGCGCCCCGGTAGCGGACGTAACGAAAAGGTTCGTCTTTGGACAGCATGCCTGTGCTTTCATAACGCTGCGAACTTCTGAGTACCTCTACAGTGTCGCTATTGACCAAAAACGCCGGGAGCTGGCATCCGCTGGCCGGTGCAGAGTAGAAATGCAGACGAGAGTCAGCGCTGACGTTGGCAGTGGCGTAAAGATAATTTGCCTCTCCCGCCGCGATCCCGGCGAGCGTTTCACAGTCCTGTTTTGCATAACAAAATGGTGAAACTCCGCACAACATGAGCGCTGCAACGATCCGTTTATCCATATGCCGTGTTCTTCCCTGTTAATAGTTGCGTTAAAAATGGATGCTACGGCTGCAGCTCACGCCATTCGCCGTTGGCGAGATTATCCAGCGTGTAATCACCCATGGCATAGCGAATTAACCGCAGCGTGGGGAAACCCACATGCGCCGTCATGCGTCTCACCTGACGGTTACGCCCCTCATACAACGTGATTTTCAACCAACGGGTGGGAATGCTTTTGCGCTCGCGAATCGGTGGATTTCGCGGCCACAGCCAGTCAGGTTCGGCAACAACCTCAACGCCTGCCGGCAACGTTGGGCCATCATTGAGCGTCACGCCATTGCGCAGGGCATCCAGCGCCTCTGGCGTCGGCTCTCCTTCGACCTGTACGTAATAAATTTTTCCGGTGCGCTTACCCGGCTGCGTCAATCGGGCCTGTAATGCACCGTCATTGGTCAGTACCAACAGGCCTTCGCTATCCCTGTCCAGGCGCCCCGCAGCATAGACGCCCTGTACGGGAATAAAATCTTTTAACGTGCTGCGACCCGCTTCGTCAGTAAATTGTGGCAAAACATCGTAGGGTTTATTGAACAAAACCACGCGTTTTGGCTGGTTTTCTTTACGCTGTTTAGTGACTTGTCGTGAGCTGAATCGCTCAACCCGGTGATTTCTAAAAGAAGTTTTTTGCATGGTATTTTCAGATTATATCAATTGCCGCATTATAGCCTAAGAACGAGTGTCTTTCATGGCGGCGAACAATAGGGTAGTATTGACACGCTCATTACAAATCATTAACAAAAAGTTGCTCTAACGCATCCGTGTAGCAGGACGCAAATGCACATGCAGCGTGATGACAGACGAGCAGAACCAGAAGCGCTCGAAGGAGAGGTGAATGGAAAGCAAAGTAGTTGTTCCGGCGGAAGGTAAGAAGATCACCCTGCAAAACGGCAAACTCAACGTTCCTGAAAATCCGATTATCCCGTTCATTGAAGGCGACGGTATCGGCGTTGATGTAACCCCACCGATGATCAAAGTTGTCGATGCTGCTGTCGAGAAAGCCTATAAAGGCGAGCGTAAAATCTCCTGGATGGAAATCTACACCGGCGAGAAATCCACTCAGGTATACGGCCAGGACGTCTGGCTGCCTGCTGAAACCCTTGATCTGATTCGTGACTACCGTGTTGCTATTAAAGGCCCACTGACTACCCCAGTTGGCGGCGGTATTCGCTCACTGAACGTTGCACTGCGTCAGGAACTTGACCTGTACGTGTGCCTGCGTCCGGTTCGTTACTACCAGGGCACCCCAAGCCCGGTTAAACATCCTGAACTGACCGACATGGTCATCTTCCGTGAAAACTCTGAAGACATATACGCTGGTATCGAGTGGAAAGCCGACTCTGCTGATGCAGAGAAAGTGATTAAATTCCTGCGCGAAGAGATGGGCGTGAAGAAAATTCGCTTCCCGGAACATTGCGGTATCGGTATCAAACCGTGTTCCGAAGACGGGACGAAACGTCTGGTGCGTGCGGCGATTGAATACGCCATCGCCAACGATCGTGATTCTGTTACCCTGGTACATAAAGGTAACATCATGAAGTTCACCGAAGGCGCGTTCAAAGACTGGGGTTACCAGTTAGCGCGTGAAGAGTTTGGTGGTGAACTGATCGACGGCGGCCCGTGGGTGAAAATCAAGAACCCGAAAACCGGGAAAGAGATCGTTGTTAAGGACGTTATCGCCGATGCGTTCCTGCAGCAGATCCTGCTGCGTCCGGCAGAGTATGATGTTATCGCCTGTATGAACCTGAACGGTGACTACATCTCTGATGCCCTGGCAGCGCAGGTTGGCGGTATCGGTATCGCGCCGGGTGCAAACATCGGTGACGAATGTGCACTGTTTGAAGCCACCCACGGTACTGCACCGAAGTATGCGGGTCAGGATAAAGTGAACCCAGGTTCCATCATCCTGTCTGCTGAAATGATGCTGCGCCACATGGGTTGGGTCGAAGCGGCTGACCTGATCGTTAAAGGTATGAGCGGTGCGATCAACGCGAAAACCGTAACCTATGACTTCGAACGTCTGATGGACGGCGCTAAGCTGCTGAAATGTTCTGAGTTTGGTGACGCGATCATCGAAAACATGTAATCCACATTCTGGGTTGTATGAGAACGGGAGCCGAGAGGTTCCCGTTTTTTTATACCTGAAAATTCCTTCCCCAAAACTCTCGCCAAAACGTTTCCCCAAAACCAGGTTTGGCACTTATGCCAGCTTATCCGGTGCCAGGGGGGAAGAAACCGGACTGTTAGTTTAATTATCATTATATTAATGGATTGTTGTTCTCGACATCTTCCATGTATAAAAGTGTATCGTCGACAGAGTAGTAATACCGTTTGTTATCATTGACATCAGTAACCCATCGGAAAACGCCAGCACTAACAAGTGTTGTAATATATTCCCGAAATGTGGATTCCCCGGAAATATGTGCCTGGGCTGCTTTTTTTACTTGTTCAGGGTTCTTGGTTGTACTGACTTTTAATAAATCTCTTTTCCCTCTTATTAATATTACCTCATCATTCGCTGTAACAGCTCTGATGTTATCAGTAGCCAGGTAGTAAATATAATGAGCAATATTCTGGCGTTTAAGTTCAGAGTAAAACCACGAAAAATTATGTTCCTTTCTCACTTGCTCAAACATCTTTTCAAGAACAGTAACCTGATCCATCAGGGTTATAACCTATTGTTAGTTATGAGAGCGTGTAGTGTGCACGATCAGTTTTGTCGCTTCAATCTGGTCAGATCTCTTGGTGTGGTGCGGATAGCGAGGTCATGGGACGATTAAGGGTTCTCCCAGTAGGGGGGCCTTGCTACGGGGCGGGTGCGGCGCGTAGCAAGGCTGGTTTTTGCATTTTCATCGGCCATCACTGTTAGTATAATTTATTGATATTTAATGAGATAAATTTCATAGTGTCGAATATGTGCGCTTTGTTCATCACTGACGCCGTTTTTAAAAGGTGCTCGCAGGATGCAAGTTTTTTCCTCGGGTGAACTATGGATTGTGAACTAAAAAACTTACAACTAAATGTTAGCCAACTGGCCACATTGTCTGATGTGCATCGTCAGACCATTGCGGCGTGCATTAAAAATGACCGGCACCGCTCATTGCGTGAATATTC
>NZ_SZXN01000034.1:91776-108805 GCF_005281195.1 Citrobacter sp. wls613 | reverse complement strand
AGACAGCCACAGATGTGGCTGTCGTTTCCATCCCTGGTTAGAAGTTGATGCGGAAACCTACGCTACCGGTTACCGGAGACTCGATATTCTCTCCTTTCTGGTAGTTTGCCTCAGCCCACACCCCTGCGTTTGGTGTCAACTGGGCACTCACCCCGACACCGTATTTACCTGTCGTGCCTGAGATATCGTTGGTAAAGTCATAGCGGTTGTTGATCTGCACCTTGTTGTTGTCCGAAAACTCGTGGCTGACCGCAGCCTTGAGGTACGGTTTGACTGTTTTTCCGGCAACGTCAAGATTCATACCCAGATTCACACCGGTCTCGGCCTGCAAAGACTTGGTTGCCCCGATGCTGGCTTTCATGCCGTTATTCAGGCTGATATCCTTCTCATCTGCCCGGAACGCCGTTGTCCGAACGTATGGCTGCGCCCATGTATTCTCATTCAGGCTGAAGGTCTTACCAGCTTCGAGACTGCCGCCAAAACCATTCTGGCTGTAATCTCCCTTCACCGCCGAGCCGTCACTCATCCAAGTGCGCAGCTCATTACTAAAGCGGTTGAATTTTATAACCCCGTCCACGTAGTAGCCGTCATTATCAAACCAGGTTGCGTACAAACCACCGCCTGTGCTGTCGATAGTACTTTTTCCACCACGGGCATGTTTAATGCTGTTGTCGGTGTAAGAGAAGAAAGCACCCACAGCTAAATGGCTGTCACCCAGCTCAAAGACCTTGTCGCCACCAGTTTCGAAACCGTTCTGGGTCAGAGAATAGCCCGAGCTGGCCCCGCCGCTGATGCGGTTATCTGACCCTGTATAACGGCCCCATACTCCTCCTGGTGCACGGGTGTTCTGCATCACGTCACCGTGACGGAAACGCAGATTCTGCAGTTCGCTGTTGAAGACGTATGCCGGTGCTGTCGCCATGCCCAGTACCGCGTCGGCAGATTTTGTTGTGCGATGTGCAGGAGACGGCACACCTGCATCCGGGTTACCTGCATCCGGGGTGGTCGGCGGAGTAATCGGAGGTGGGGTGTCAGTCTTCAGATACCAGTTGGTATTTTCCTTGCTCAGGCTGTATTCCCAGGTACCAGCATCGACTTTCCCGCCTTTCAGGGTAAACGCGGCGTCACCGCCACCGGTCTGCACCACCTGAAGTGGCGCACCAGCGGATACTGGCTCCCGGCCGGTATTTTTGATATCCAGCACAAAGTTACCACTGGCGTTGCCCGCGACATTCAGCATATCTCCGGTATGCGACGCGATATCAGTGTTCATCCGGAACGTCCCGCTACCCGACAGGCTCCCGAGCGACAGCGAAACCGCCTGGAAGGCTGGTGTCAGACGCGTGGTTGTTGACGGACGGAAATCAACGGTCCCGTTATCCAGCGTTAATGCGCCGACAGTGGAGTCACCATCGAGATGCCAGACAGATGCACCTTTAATCGCCATGTCACCTGCGCCGGTGCTGTCTCCTGCAACGTTCCCCGTCAGGATAGTCCCGTTATCCAGAGTCAGGGTGGTGCCTGATTGTGTCGTCACATTGGCTTTAGCCTGAAGGGCATCCATCGTCATGGCACCGCCACTCTTAAGGACAATCCCACCGTCCTGAGACAACAGACCGCTGAAGCGGGTGTTTCCGCCTTCCTGTGTCAGGGTACCGGTCCCCGTCAGGGTACCTGCGAAGGCTGCAGCACTGTTGTTGAGGTAGTACAGGTTACCTTCATTTGTGACTACGTCACCGACCAGCGTCCCTTTATCAGTCAGGGTGGTGGTGCCGTAGAGCACACCGCCGCTGCGAACATCCAGCGTCCCGCCGCTGTTGATGGTGGTACTAGTGGCGCTTCCTCCGCTGGAAACAGACTGATACCCACCGTTATTAATGATGGTGTCCGTGGCACTGCCGCCGCTGGAAACAAGCTGAACCCCGCCGTAGTTAATGGTGGTATTTGTTGCAGTATCATTAGCACCCAGGACCATGGATGAGCTTGTTCCGCCACTCCCCAGCGTCTGATTGTCATGGGGAGTCGCCAGTACGGGCTGTGACGGCATAAGCAGGCCCGCAATCAGCCCTGCCAGCGCGGTACGCTTGATTTGACGAGGGCGTCGGCCCCCTTTACGGGTCAGTTCTGAGGTTACGACCCACGTTCCTGTGGATTCATTCCAGACAGTGTTATAGACCTTATTCATTGCTTACTCCTTTTTTCAGGGTGGCCTCAACACCCTGTTCAGTTAAAGAACGGTGAAGTTTATTGATGACGCCATTGACCTGGGCGCCGGTTATCAGTCGGGTACATTCAAATTGCCGGTCGGTGTTTTTATGTCTCGGGCACCACAGAAAATCGTGGTGGTCAAAATTCAGCGATGTATCGTCCCAGCATCCATAGCATCCATAGCATCCATAGCATCCATAGCATCCATAGCAGCCATGGGGGTTAAATACCCGCCACGGGGTATAAAATTCGCTGTTCGGGAGGCTGAAGCCACTTATCAGCACCACCGGAATACGGGCAGCCCATGACAGGCCGCTTGGCAGGCCAATGAAGAAGCTGGCATGGCGCAGGAGGTTCACCCGTTCCTGAAGGGGGAGCTTGCCGGTAAAGTCTTCGGCTCCCCAGGGAATGTGATTCCAGACAAAACCCTGGCCATAATGGGCATCCCGGTCAATGCACAGCACCCGGTAACCCAGTGATTTCAGGTGTGCGACAACCTCACTCCAGCCGGTGCCGTTGTTCCAGTACTTCGCCTGACAGGTGGACTGTGTGGCGATACACACATAAGGCTCCTGAATAACCCGGGGTGCAGACAAGTCAAGCCGGACGGGGGATTCACGCGGGTCAACGCCCAGAATGTAGCCTGCAGAACGATGGAAACCGACTTTGCGAAAATCCACGGGCTGATTATCGGTATCGCCACCAAAGTAGATACCTACGCGGTAAGTTGCGTAAGGCGCTACCGTGCGTGGATTATCCGGCGTGGAAAACTGAATCTGCGGGTACTGAGGTGCCAGCAGGTCGATAATGTCCTGTGCCATCGTGCATTCCAGCTGGCACTTGTGCAGAGTCTGGAAGCGTTCGACATAAGGAAACCAGCCGAGCAGGTCGCCTAACGTCCCGGTGGGGAATGAAATCAGCACAGGCCGGTCTTTTAATTTCAGGGTTTCATCCAGCAGGGGAGTCTCTTCCCCCTGACGGAATACCTGAATGCGGAAGCGCACAAAATATTTCTTACTACTGGTCACCCACCCGTTATCTGCATCGCAGCAGAAAAGAATGTTATCGGAGTCGGCATCAAGCAAACGTACGTGCCATTTCCCTTCAGGAAGCAGAACACGAGCTCATCATTAAAATCATAAAAGATATTTTCAGGTCCGGCCTGCGTTGGAATATCAGGCGGAGGGATAAAAAATGTATTCTTCAGCGTTGACATATTCCCCACCTTAAAAAATATATAAGCGTTGAAAAGTACAGAAATCATTAAGTATTAGTTGCGGAAAGCTGGCAAACGTATCCGCATACCTCATGCGCCCCAGGATGTGTAATGATTTTAATATTGTCTACCGGTTACAAATTTGAGATGCTTTTAAAACTCACTGCATTACTCGAAAATATTGAATGGTTACGCAGGGAATTCATTCGGTTGTTTCGTTTTTTGACATCTTATAATAATTAAGTAGCGCATTAACAACCTGGATGACATGCTCAAATCTGCTGATGCATACCCCAAAGTAGCCATTGCTAACACCATGTTTATCGCAACAGTTAGATCTTGGGCGATTCAATACAAAATAATCGTGCAACGCCCTGATGATTTTATCGCTGCGGATGGGTGTCAGTTCGATCAGAAACCAGAACTCATCATCAGACATATTTCCTGAAGGAAGAATATGATTCTTTTTTTCCAGGAAAGAGCCCTGCTGAGGTTGCTGGCTATGTTCTTTTATGTATTCCACCTTCGTCTCCATTAAGCATTATCTAATTCATAACAAGGACTATCATCATTAAAAACAATACCATCCGGGAGCGATTAGAAGTATACCAAAGTGAAATTCAAGAAAAAACAAAAATGAGTGGTGCAAAAATCTGAAATAATCAATTATTATATATTTTTATGCTAAGTAATATTAATTGTAAAGAATGTTATCTTGCGAAAATGCATTTTATTAGAATGATTCTCTTTTTTTAACAATGTTGAATTTGTTTTGTTTTTTTAAATTAGCAGCATTTCAAATATGGCTTATCTATGAAAATGGTAAATAATGTGATTATTTGTTGAGATATCATCAGATGCTTAATTTTCTCAAGGAACAATGTTGCGTTAAACTATATAGCGTTGTATTAACTATTTTCACAATTTAACAAAGAAATCTTCAGGGGATTACCAAACCGTGCAGGGTGATAAGTACGACAATTCCAACCACGTCACTGCTTTGACTAAACGTGTTTAATTGCTGATATGAATATATACTGACCTTCAGCGATGAAGATTACTCCCCAACGACAGAGTGTGGAGGTTTAAATAACTTCATAGGAACTGCGCCACTCCTGGAGTTAACAGGAGATGAATCTTATGGCGCAGCACTTAACTTAATGAAATATACGAATTGGAAGTGGGGTTCAAAAACCTTTTTGAATCTGTCATTTTCACAAAGAAAGTAATTGCTGATGTCAGAAAGTGGTTATCAAAACAAGATGTTCATTAAGTATAATCAATTGCTTACGTGATATTCAAAACGCGAGGTGAAAACACGAATTATGAGTTTTTTACTTAAAAAATAATGCTTCATGAGTGATTTAATGAAATACTGCTTCGCCACATGGGTTGGGGAGAAGCGGCTGACCTGATCGTTAAAGGTATGAGCGTTGCGATCAACGCGAAAACCGTCACTTACGATTTCGAACGTCTGATGGACGGCGCTAAACTGCTGAAATGTTCAGAGTTTGGTGACGCGATCATCGAAAACATGTAATCCAGACTCTGGGTTGTGTGAGAACGGGGAGCCTAATGATTCCCGTTTTTTTTAGATATCTGCCAAAAATTCCATATATTAATACAGCGTCATTTCCCTGTAATTTGAATGCTTAATATTAAGTGTTATTTAATTATTTTGTTACAATGTAAATCGTTTTGCAACATTGTTTGTAATGTTGAGGTATATGAGGTTATGAAGGCGGTCAAATAATTGATAAATAATTATTCCGATGCCTCGATTAGTCCAAAAAACATACTTGAACTTCGATATTCTCCAGAAAAATATTATGTTCTGGATAAATATAAATGAGCGATGTTGATTTTGTCGTCCTGTGGGTTGACTCATGCGATCCAACCTGGCAGGCAAGTTTTTCACAATTTAAAGGTGAGGGGATACATAGCGCAAGTGCGATTCATCCATCGCGATTTAGAGATATGGGGATTTTTAATTACTGGTTCAGATGTGTAGAAAATTATGCACCATGGGTAAGAAAGATACACTTGGTTACCTGTGGGCATATTCCATCATGGATTGATACAAAGAATAAAAAATTGAATGTTGTATTTCATAGTGATTTTATTCCAGAGGAATACTTACCAACTTTTAATTCCAATACTATTGAGTTAAATCTCCATAGGATTAAAGGGCTTAGTGAGAAATTTGTTTTATTTAACGATGATACATTTGTTACCGCCCCAATAAAAGAAAGTTTTTATTTTGAAGATGGCTACCCTAATGATTATTTAATTATAAAAAGAACATCTCCAAAGAACAAAGAAGATATAGTAATGGCTTCATCTGATTTTCTAAATTTAAGTGTTGTAAATAGTCATTTTAATAAAAAGATTGCAATGCAAGAGAATAAAAGTAAATACTATAATATGCGCTATGGTCGACGTATTGTGAAGAACTTTTCAAGCAGGAAAGAACGTTTTTTTGAGGGGTTTTATAATCGACATCTACCGCAACCATTTCTGAAAAGTACTTTTAATGAACTATGGTCACTTGAAGAAAATTTATTAATAAAAGCGTCAAGTGAAAAATTTCGTGCGCCATTATGTTTAACACAATATTTAATTAGATATTGGCAGTTAGCTAGTGGGTTATTTAACCCAAGAAATCCTAAAGAAAGAGGTATGTATTTTAACTTATCATCTGAGAATATTAATGACGCCATTAAAACATTATCAGATGGTACGCCACAAACTTGCTTTAATGATACGGAAAATTTAATTGATTTCGATGGGGTGATAATGGTTTTAAGAGAAGCGTTTGATAAAAAACTAAGTCTGAAATCAAGTTTTGAAATTTAATGCATTTTAGGGCGCTGGCATAAGTCAGCGTCCTAATTTCATTTAATACAATTATAAGAATTATTTACCACGCAAAAATACTTTACATCGCAATAATAAAGTATTTAAATCTTTTTTACCAAACATTTTAAATAAATACAACCATCTGTTTTTACCAAGGTGATTTAATTTTATTAACTGTGGTTTTAAATAATAGCACATAATAAATATACCTTGATCGTCATCGACAATTTTCTGCTTTAAGGTTTTTATTTGGCAACGAGAAACCAGATTGTAAAATTCAAGCCATTTATCTTGAGTCGCAACAATAGCACCGCCAATAATAAATGAGCGATTTTTAATCATGTAATCGTAGACTTGATCAATGCTTTTAGGATTTAACCATCTTTTGATAGTAAACAGATTTACTTTATCATTATCAAAAGGATAGTTCCATTGAGTTAGACCTCTTGTTATTTCTGGTGTGCGGCAATAGCCGAAATCGACCCATGCAACCATTTTATTGCTGACAAGTTTGAGATCAATGGCTTTTTTTATGAAATATGATTTCAGGTTGCAAACTAGTACATAGTCGGCAGACCAATATTCGGGATTTCTCAACTGACGTTCTTCAATTTTTGACTTGAATTCGTCACTTTCCTGAATGTTACTAATTATTTTTTTTGATATTTTTAAATTTATTATTGATGTCGAGAGTGACAACGGTAGTACGTTTTCCATCTCTTATTTTTTCAATTTCAGGCTTTAAATCACTTGAGGTAAAAATGATCATTTCGTTTTCAAGAGTAGATAGATTCTTAAAATATTCGATATAAGTCTCAGATTTTCTCTCTAGGTAAGGTGCAAAACCTTTTTCACTGGTCCAATTTCCTCGTCCAATATCGAAAAAGGCTGTAACTATAGTAATAGATGAATTCATTTCCTTCAATCCGTTTGTCTTATGCTAACAAGGTGCTGATAGATTCTATCAAGCAATAATAAAAACAAGAAGATAAAATGTAAAGTTTATAGTGTAGGCATTTTATGAATGAATATACATATTGTATGTGGATTTTAACTGGATTATGACTTGCGAGTTAGTTGACTTGTCATTTTTTACTTTCTTTTTTATAAGGAATGATGATTTTATACTTTAAAAGGTTTTTTATTTTATTTAATTGGCAATGTAAGTGTATGTATTTTATTTTTATTTTTATACTGAATTTAAACGTTCCAATAAAAGGGGTAATAGCTATTCTTAAGTTATTGCACTGCTCTTTGTTAAGGAAGTAATAGCCATGTTTTTGGGTGCTAATTCTTCTGACTAGTCCGTATGTTAAATAAACTGCAGGTGCAATAATATCAATATTACAATTGGATTGCTGCTGGAGGATTTTCTTAAATACAGTTAATGCATGAATTGCATCATCAATATTTTTCATGGATGGAGTGAATGTTATACTCCCCTCTCTAACACGGTACAGTAGTAATTCTTTCTTAATGCTACGTATCTTACTAGATGCAAGGTAAATAAATGGAATCGTCGCTATATCCTCATAGTTTCTACCTGCAGGAAAGCGTAGTGTATTAAACAGTTCTTTTTTATAAACTCTGGACCAAGCAAACCATTCATTTTTCTTAAATGTTTCTTTTAAGTCTCTAATTGATGACGTTTTTGATAAGCCATCCATCGAGACAATTGATACAGTAGTTCTTTTCTCCGTGTTGCCATCATAAAATCTGGCTGCATCAAATTCAACTAAATCAACATCAAGATCTTGTATTGCGTTTTTTATTGTTTCCCAGAAGGATGGTGCCCAAAGATCATCGCCATCCAAAAATGCCAAGTAATTTCCTGATGCTAAAGTAATTCCAACATTTCTGGCAGCAGAAAGTCCTTGGTTTTTCTGTGATATGACTTTGATCGATTTATCTTTATAATTATTTGAAAAGTTGTTTATAATGTTCAATGAGTTATCAGTTGAACCATCATTGATAATAATAATTTCTACAGCATTGCAAATTTGCTTGCATACAGATTGCAAACAGTCATGAATATATTGTTCGCAATTGTAGCAAGGAATTATAACGCTTAGCAAAAAAATATTTTGAGGAAGGGTTGGATTAGTGTCATCTATATTTTCCATCGAACAAAACTCCATTTTACTAATAATATATGACTCTTCTTTATAAAAATACTATGTTTTATATTATCGAGTTATCTTATGACGATTTTCATGTCTTTACACTCATTTAACAATCGACATTCACTTTTAGTGATGCTTTTGTACAGTGTTGTTTTTGCCATGTCAACAAACTGTGCTAGCGTCCCTGTGTTTTTGATATCCCGAGGATAACTGTGTACAAATACACAACATTACTACGTTTATCTGTCGTGTAAGAAACCCTGACACTTACCATCGACTGGACTATAGAACTGTACAATATAAAAGGTCAATGAATATCTTGTGAATAGATAGGATAATCATAAGTTTCCGGGTGGGAATGTACTTATCAGGTGCCACGAAATCTAGTCCTGACTCTATTTACGATATGCACATCTCTTGTGCATTGGGAGGGAAATTACCCCCACCATACAACCATAATTAAGAGGCGATATTATTAGATTATGATGGATAATTACTGAATCCACATGTTAAATATTGTGATTGAGAAAACATTGGATGTGAGTATCGTGTTTATTGTCCGGGCTATATCTAATCGCCCGGACAACAAATAAAAAACCAATTAGAACTGGTAGTTTAACGACACCCAGTAGTTGCGACCCGGATTGACGTATCCGGTTGTGGATTGTGCGGTCTGGAAGTAGTCGCCCGCGTAGGTGCTGCTGCGGCCAACCTGATACAGAGTGACGTCGCTAAAGTCTTTATCCAACACGTTATTTATCGCCGTATTCAGCGTCAGTTCTTTGGTCAGCTTATAGGACATGCCCATATCGAGAACGGTCCAGGCTTTTAAATTGGCCCCTTTATCATCGTACACGGCTTTTTGGACTGCACTAAGGTTGTCATAGTTTTCGGTAAAGCGTGGGGCTTTACCACGATAGCGTGCGCTTAACCAGGCATTCATATCTTCGGTTGCCTGCCAGTTCAAACGGGCGTTAGCCATATGTTTGGGGGTATAGCTCAGCGGTGCGCCTTTGTTTTCGCCATCTTTTTGTTTGCTCTGGGTATAGGTGTAGTTGAGCGATAAGCTCAGCACGTCAGACCAAAGCGGGAAGGTGCTGGCGAATTCAACGCCGTCCGTTCTCGCCTTGCCGCTGTTGGTATAGCTGTTGGTATTGTCATCGATGGAATACGAGACAATTTTATTTTTGTATTCGGTGTAGAAGCCAGTAATGTTGGCGTTCAGCCCCGCGTCGTTCTCATAGTACAATCCGGTTTCATAACTGGTGCTTTCTTCGGGTTTAAGGTCGGGGTTGCCGACCGTATTAACGGTTCCCTGAGCAGTCACACCGCTGATGCCGTTGTGCAACTGGCTGAGTGACGGGGCTTTGTATCCGGTTGTGACGCCACCTTTCAGGGTCCATTCTTCCGATACGTCCCACACCATGTAAGCTCGTGGGCTAAGGTGTCCGCCAAAGACATCGTTATGCTCATAGCGAGTGCCTGCGGTCAACGCCAGCGAGTCGAGAATATGCCACTCATCTTCCGCGTAGGTCGCCCAGGTTTTCTGGTGGAATGTCTCACCGGTATTGGCCAGCACCACCCCATCTTTCATGCGGGCATCCCAGTATTCTCCGCCGAGAGTAAGCAGATGCGAATCACCCAATGGCGTCAGCAGGACCGAGTCCAGGATGACGTTGGTATTTTTCAATTCACGAGCGTCACCGGCCCGGCCCGCGTTTTCTGGCGTGAGTGCGGATGAGACCAGTTGGCGGCCTTTGTTCTCGGTTTCATTCCAGCCCACGGAGGATTTCCAGGTACCAAATGTTAATGCGGTATCGTGACCCAGCGTGACCTTATTACGTTCATAGCGCAGGGTTTTATCGTATCCGCCGGTGAGATTACCCAACTGCCCATCATCATTGTCGTAGCGCTGTCTGGCGGAGTCGAGATCCAGCCACAGCGTATTATTTGCGCCGGTTTTCCAGTCCAGACGGGTACCGATGTTGTAGTTTTCAGATTCCGTTGGATACGGCACGCGCGTCGATGTGGTATCGCTCAGAGAGGTGACGCTGGAGCCTTGTCGTTGTGTCGTGCTGCCGCGTACCTGCATGTCCAGCACGCCAGCAATTAGCGGGCCGCTTGACCAGAAGTTGGCTACCGTGCTGTTACCCCATTTATTGCTTTCTTGCAGGTTAACGCCGGTATTAATGGACGTGCTCCATTTGTCCGTACTTCTCTTGGTAATGATGTTAACGACACCGCCGATAGCATCTGAACCGTACAGCGTCGACATGGGACCGCGGATCACTTCAATATGATCGATGGCTGCCAGCGGAGGCATAAAACTGGTGTTCATGGCAGAGAAGCCGTTGGGCGTCACGTCACTACTGCCATTTTGACGAATACCGTCTATCAGGATCAGCGTATAGCTGGCAGGCATGCCGCGAATACTGACCTCCAGACCGCCGGTTTTACCGGTGCTGCTTTCAACATCAACCCCTTCAACGGAGCGCAGGGCTTCACCTAAGTCATTATATTTATTGGTTTGTAATTCTTGTTGAGAAATAACCGACACGCTGGCAGCCGCGTTGGTGATCTTTTTTTCGTAACCCGACGCGGTCACGACCATGACATCATCGGCGAAGGCATAAGTACCGCTGAATCCAAGGCAGGACAGAACGACAGAGGCAACAGGTTTTAAACGCATAGTCAAACTTCCTTTGTTAAAAATTCAAAGGCAGTAAGATAATTGATGAAAATGATAATACAAATAATTATCATTACAAATTTACATAACTTGTCACTCTCTGTATATTTCTTGAATAAATATACATAAGTTGTCACTAATTTTAGATAGGGAGTAATGACAAAGCGCGTGAGTAGTTTTTACGGTAATTATTAATATTCATTTAATATGAGATTGAATAATAGAGAAGGAGATAAAAATCACGGCAGTGAATCACTGCACGTCGAGAGGTGAGAATTCGACAGTTGTATGATGTTTTTTTGAAATCGTCATACTTTTCTGCGCTGTATCATTTTTTTAGCCAAAGTGGTCCGCCATAATCCCTTCCCCAGGAGACCTCACAACGGGTATGTGCTGTTGTGCGGTATAAAAACAACGCAAAAGCGGGATAAGGTAATGATTAACGGCAAGCTGGCACGGTTGACGTGCGCACTGACTCTGGCATTTTCGACCTCCCTTTTCGCAGCACAACCGGCGGTGGAAGGGCAAACATTGAAACTGGCAATTGGACCCGAACCCACGGAGGGATTCGACCCAATGCTAGGCTGGAGTCACGGCAGCTATTTGCTCCTGCATGCACCTTTGTTAAAACAAAATGCCGATATGAGCTGGGGAAGCCTGCTGACGGAGAAGGTGGAAACCAGCGCTGATGGGAAAACCTGGACATTAACCTTAAAACCCGATCTTAAATTCTCTGATGGCTCCCCGCTCACGGCGGAAGATGTGGTATTTACCTTCAACAAAGCCGCGACAAGCGGTGGGAAAATCGACATGGGGAATTTCACCCATGCCCGCCTGAAAGATAATCGCACGGTAGAAATGACGCTACGCAGTCCGCAGAGTACGTTTGTGAACGTGCTGGGCTCGTTAGGCATTGTTCCGGCAAAACAATACGATGAAAAAACCTTTGCCAGAAATCCAATTGGCGCAGGCCCTTATCGGCTGGTGAGTTTTCAGCCGGGCCAACAGCTGATCGTCGAAGCGAACCCTTGGTACGCGGGTAAGAAAAATGATTTTAACCGGCTGGTGTTTGTCTTCCTGGACGAAGATAACGCTTACGCGGCCGCACGCAGTGGTCAACTGGGGCTGGTGCGTATTGCGCCATCAATGGCCGTTGCACCTCAGCAAGATAATTTGAAGCTGTGGGTTCGCAACAGCGTAGAGAACCGGGGGATCGTGTTCCCGATGGTCCCTGCGGGTAAAAAAGATGCTAACGGTTATCCGGTCGGTAACGATATAACGGCCGACGTCGCGATCAGACGGGCTATTAACTACGCCATCGATCGTAAGCAACTGGCTGAACAGGTTATGGAAGGCCACGCTATCCCGGCGTACAGCGCGGTGCAGGGACTGCCGTGGCAGGGACCGTCGGTTGCGTTTAAAGATGGCGACAGTGACAAAGCGCGCGCGCTTCTGGAACAGGCAGGCTGGAAAGTTGGCCCGGAGGGTGTGCGTGTAAAAGACGGCAAAGCAGCCCGTCTGACCTTATGGTATGCGAGCGGCGACAGTACGCGTCGTGATTTAGCCGAAGCGGTGCGTGCCATGCTCGAACCTGTTGGCATTGCGGTGTCGCTGCAATCCGGAAGCTGGGAAACCGTTGAGCGCCACATGCATTCGAATCCCACGCTGTTTGGTTGGGGGAGTTTAGATCCGATGGAGCTTTTCCATCACTACAGCGGGCAGGCCGCGGGCGTTGAGTATTACAACCCCGGTTATTACAGCAATCCTGCGGTTGAACAGCATCTCAAACAGGCCATTGATGCGCCGGACTGGCAAAAAGCAGTGCCTTTCTGGCAGCAGGTGGAGTGGGATGGCAAGCAGGGTGCAGGCGTTCAGGGTGACGCTGCGTGGGCATGGTTGCTGAATATCCAGCATACTTATCTGGCTAATCCGTGCATTGACCTGGGCAAAGGGGCGCCGGAAATTCACGGCAGCTGGTCCGTGCTCAACAATCTTGATGAATGGACCTGGACCTGCCGTTGATGAAGTCTGTTGTGGGTCATTTTCTGCGGCTGATCGTATTGTTGGTGCTGGTCGCTGCTGGCACCTTCATCTTGCTCAGCTTCTCGCCGGTCGATCCGATTCGTGCCTATATTGGTAACGATCTCCTGCATGTTCCGCCAGAACAGTATGCGCGTATCGCCGCACGCTGGGGGCTGGATCAGCCGCTGTGGGAGCGTTTCGGGCTCTGGTTTGCACGCGTCTTACAGGGTGATCTCGGGTATTCGATGCTGTTTAATGCACCGGTCGCCAGCGTGATCAAAGAGCGTTTTGCGACCTCGTTTGCTCTGCTCTGTGGCGCATGGTTGATGTCGGGGTTACTGGGTACGGCAATGGGGTTCGTTGCCGGGCGCTTCCTGAACCGCTGGCCGGATAAAATGATCTGCCGCCTCAGCTATCTGCTTTCATCGTTGCCAACCTTCTGGATAGGAATGCTGCTTCTGGCCGTGTTTGCTGTGCGCTGGCCGGTGCTCCCGGTCTGCTGCGCGTGGGAGCCTGGCAACAGTGGTGATATGGCTGGCTTCACAGAGCGTCTGCGTCATCTGATTCTTCCGGTATGTGCCCTCAGTTTATTGGGGTTAGGGCAAATTACGCTGCACACTCGAGAAAGTATCGCCAGCGTGATGAAAAGCGACTTCGTTCGCTTTGCTCGCTCGCAGGGAGACAAGGGATGGTCGCTGCTGCGCCACCAGGTCCTGCGTCATGCGATAACGCCTGCGCTGTGCCTGCAATTTGCTTCGCTTGGCGAACTTTTTGGCGGCGCATTGCTGGCAGAAAAAGTCTTTGCGTATCCCGGACTGGGGCAGGCGACCATTGATGCCGGATTACGCGGCGATGTGCCGCTGCTGATGGGGATTGTCTTGTTCAGCACCGTTCTGGTGTTCATCGGCAACTCGCTCTCTTCCTGGTTAGTCCATGTGCTAAATCGCGCGGTGGAGCGTCCAGATGCTCTATAACCCAACCCCAACGTTGATTCGCCTTCTGCTGTCTGCGGGCGGTTTACTCTTCATCGCCATTTATGGCAACGCTACGCTGGATAGCGTACTGAGCGTCAATCTGCTGGCCCGCCATCTGCCACCGGATGCGCTGCACTGGTTTGGCACCGATAATCTCGGTCGTGATTTATGGGTGCGCTGCTTTCAGGGGGCGTTAACCAGCCTGCAAATTGGTATCGGCGCGGCAGTGTGTAGCGGGGTAATTGCTTTATTGATGGCGGCGGTTTCGCGTTTGCATCCGCGCATGGATGTTCTGATGCGCTTAGTCACCGACGCGATGTTGTCGATGCCGCATCTGCTGCTGCTGATTTTGATCTGCTTTACTCTCGGCGGTGGTAAAAGTGGGGTGGTGTTGGCGGTTGCGCTGACCCATTGGCCGCGTCTGGCCTTGATCCTGCGCGCGGAGGCGGAACGCGTCGCACACAGTGACTACCTGATGCTGACCCGGCGGCTGGGACACGGGCATTTTTACTGCTGGCGTCATCACTACTTACCTGCGCTATTGCCACAATGGTTGACCGGGACGTTGTTGATGTTTCCGCACGCGGTGTTACATAGCGCGGCGTTAAGTTTTCTTGGTTTCGGGCTGGCGCCGCATGAGCCGTCGCTGGGTCTGTTGCTGGCGGATGCGCTGCGATTTATCAGCCACGGCAACTGGTGGCTGGTGCTGTTTCCGGGGTTAATGCTGTTCAGCCTGGTGATGTTATTTGATCAGTTTGCCCGGGCGGTACATCGTTTGTGGTTGAGAGGTGACGCATGTTGAGTTTACAGCAGGTCTCGCTGGACGTGGCGCGCTATCGTTGGTATGGCGCGAGAAAGTGGTCATCGCTACTCCAGGATATTTCTTTTGATATTGCCCCCGGTCAAATGGTGGCATTAGTCGGCGGCAGCGGGGAAGGTAAGAGTCTGCTGTTGCAGTGTCTGCTCGATCTGTTACCAGACAATCTGCGCGTTCAGGGCGCGATAACCCTCGATGGAAAAACGCTGGATCGTAATGACATCCGTGCATGTCGCGGCAATACCTTTAGTTATGTACCGCAAGGGGTTCAGGCGCTTAATCCACTGCTGACCATTGAAAAGCATTTGAAAAGAGCGAGTCAACTCTCCGGTCATCCCTGGGACGCGGGGAAGGTAACGCAACTTCTTGAACGGAGCCAACTGGACACCAGCGTATTAGGTGCTTTCCCGCGCCAACTGTCCGGTGGGATGGCAAAACGTGTTCTGGCGTGCCATGCGTCACTCAGTCAGGCGCGCTATATCCTTGCTGACGAAATTACCGCCTGGCTGGATGCGCCTTTGGCGAATCAACTGCTGGGGCATTTACGAGGCCTTTGCGAGCAGGGCTGTGGTGTGCTGTGGGTAACCCACGATCTCACGCTGGCTGCACGCCATGCGGACCGGATTGTTGCCCTGCATCAGGGACGGGTATCGGATAACGTGAGTCGGGAACAGCTGCTGCGTGGCGATATCAGCGAACATTTGCAGCGGCAATGGAGGGCGTTACCTGAGAGAAACCAACTATTTGGAGAGCTGAATGCTGTGCTGTCGTGATGTTGTTATACGCCAGGGCGGTAAGGTGCTGTGGCAAAACCTGACGTTCTCGCTGGCTGTCGGGGAGCGCATGGGGATTTGCGCTCCTAGCGGGACCGGGAAAACCACGTTGGGACGCGTGCTGGCTGGCTGGCAAAAACCAACCTCCGGTGAGATTTTAGTCGATGATAAACCGTTACCGGTCGGGCAATATTGCCCGGTACAACTGGTGCCGCAACATCCTGAATTGACGTTCAACCCCTGGCGAAGTACCGGTGATGCGGTGCGGGATGCCTGGCTCCCGGATGCCTCAACGCTCGCCCGTTTACATATCAATCCCGAGTGGTTAACCCGCCGACCCGGGCAGCTTTCTGGTGGTGAACTGGCGCGTATTGCGCTACTGCGCGCGCTTGATCCGCGCACGCGTTTTCTCATTGCCGATGAAATTACCGCCCAGCTTGACCCTTCTATTCAACGAGACATATGGGCGCTGCTTCTTGAAGAATGCCAGCGTCGTCCGTTAGGAATGCTCATCATCAGCCATCAGCAGGCATTGCTTGATCAGCTTTGTTCGCGAAGGTTGCCCTGGCCGTAGTCGTCCTTTCTCAGTGTGGCCGATTTATCGCTGCGGATGAATTTTGCATAACCGCGTTGATTAAATTGTTACGTTATATTATAACAATTCACTCGCAACCATATTGAGGGTGAAATTTTGGCTATTCGTTTGGAAAGACTGGCGGTTGTTTTGGGGATGCTGTTAGCCAGTAGTCAGGTACTGGCACATGGGCACCATTCCCATGGCGCACCGATGACAGAAATAGAGCAAAAAGCGTCAGAGGGCGTTTTTGATAATAGCCATGTGAAGGACAGGGCTCTGAGCGACTGGGATGGCGTGTGGCAGTCCGTTTACCCTTATCTGCAGAGCGGTGAACTGGATCCGGTATTCAAGCAGAAGGCCGAAAAGGATAAAAGTAAAACGGCGGAGGAGTATAAAACCTATTACCGCACAGGCTATGCCACTAGCGTGGACACTATCGGTATCGAGAACGGTGTGATGGAATTTCATACGGGTAATAAGGTCGCGTCGTGTAAATATGATTACGCCGGATACAAAATATTGACCTATACGTCAGGTAAGAAAGGTGTGCGGTATCTGTTTGAGTGCAAAGAGGCAAATAGTCAGGCGCCGAAATATGTTCAATTTAGCGATCATATTATCGCACCACGCAAATCGAGCCACTATCACATCTTTATGGGAAATACCTCACAGGCAGCGCTGCTTGAAGAGATGGACAACTGGCCAACCTATTATCCGTATCAGCTCAAAGCAGAAGCGGTGATTGACGAGATGCTGCATCATTAATTCCCA
>NZ_SZXN01000034.1:55467-91730 GCF_005281195.1 Citrobacter sp. wls613 | reverse complement strand
CCCGCCGATAACGGCGGGTTGATAAATTGCGGATATTATTTTCCGGAAGCCAGCGTGCTGTAACTGGTCATCAGGTTGCGATAGTCAGGAATATGGTTGGAAAACAGCGTGCCCAGCCCTTCAACGTCATTACGCCAGTCGCGGTGTAATTCACAGGCCAGACCGAACCAGGTCATCAACTGCACGCCGGCAGAAGACATACGGTTCCAGGCAGAGTCGCGGGTCAGCGGGTTAAAGGTGCCGGACGCATCGGTAACCACGAACACGTCGAACCCTGCCTCAATGGCCGATAGTGCAGGGAAGGCGACGCACACTTCGGTGACGACACCGGCAATGATCAGCTGTTTTTTACCCGTCGCTTTAATCGCGTTGACAAAATCGTCGTTGTCCCAGGCGTTAATCTGCCCCGGGCGGGCAATGTAAGGGGCGTCAGGAAACAGCGCTTTCAGCTCAGGAACCAGAGGGCCATTAGGACCGGTTTCAAAGCTGGTGGTCAGAATGGTGGGGAGTTTGAAGTACTTCGCCAGATCGGCCAGCGCCAGCACGTTGTTTTTAAACTTGTCGGGATCAATATCACGGACCAGCGACAGTAAACCTGCCTGGTGATCGACCAACAGTACGGCAGCCTGATCCTTATCCACACGTTTATAGGTAATCGTCATTTTTTTTCTCCAGGTGATGAGAGGGGGCCTCGACGGCGAAATCTATTGATAAACAGTAGTGGCTATCCGGGGTATTGGGTAGTCGCAAAAATGAGTTTCATCGTTGCAAATCTGGAACGAAAAATATTCTGCAACAGAGTGCGCTATTCATAAGCTTCTCTTTCCATCAGGTGATGCATTCGTTAGCATATTGTCTCGCAGCAAGTGCATGTGTTTTATCAGGAAGAGGTTAACGTGTTCGCAGAGTATGGAGTTCTGAATTACTGGACGTATTTGGTGGGGGCTATTTTTATTGTACTGGTACCGGGGCCCAATACGATATTCGTGCTGAAGAATAGCGTAGGGCGAGGGGTGAAGGGCGGTTACCTTGCAGCCTGCGGGGTGTTCATCGGTGATGCCGTGCTGATGTTTTTGGCCTACGCAGGTGTTGCGGCACTGATCAAAACAACGCCCGTTTTGTTTAATATCGTGCGTTATCTGGGGGCTTTTTATCTGTTATATCTCGGCGCGAAGATTCTGTATGCCACGTTAAAATCGAAGGCCACGGAGACTGCGGCCGAAGAAACGCCCTTTGGTGCTATTTTCAAACGTGCATTAATTTTGAGTCTGACTAATCCAAAAGCCATTCTGTTTTATGTGTCGTTTTTCGTTCAATTTATTGACGTCAATGCAACACATTCAGGGTTGTCGTTCTTTATTTTGGCCATTACGCTTGAAATCGTGAGCTTTTTCTACCTGAGCTTCCTTATTTTCTCCGGTGCTTTTGTCACGCAGTATATTCGCACCAAGAAGAAACTGGCGAAGGTGGGCAATTCTCTCATCGGTTTAATTTTTGTGGGGTTTGCCGCCCGTCTGGCGACGCTTCAGTCTTAACGCCATTAGCCCGCTCCAGGCGGCGGGCTTTGCGTTTTTCCCCATTCTTATCATTGTCCATCAGTAAGAATACTAACCAATAAATGGTATTTTAAATGTATATTTTGAGGCGTACCCTGTTCACAGCAGCGATTCAATAAGGCTCGCTGGTTGTCGACTGGAAAAGGGAAGAAAGATGCTTCAAATTCCACAGAATCACATTCATACACGCTCAACGCCGTTCTGGAACAAAGACACTGCGCCTGCCGGAATTTTCGAACGCCACCTTGATAAAGGTACCCGTGCGGGGGTTTATCCTCGACTGTCGGTTATGCAGGGGGCGGTCAAATATCTCGGATTCGCAGATGAGCACAGCCCGGAGCCCGTAGAGGTGATGATTATTGAAGCCGGTCAGTTTGGCGTTTTTCCACCGGAAAAATGGCATAACATCGAAGTGATGACCGACGACACCTACTTTAATATCGATTTTTTCGTTGCGCCTGAGGTTCTGATGGAGAGTGCTAATCAACGAAAAGTCGTGCGTACCGGCAAGGAGTGAGTCATGAGTAAAGCAACCTATACCGTCACCGTAACCAATAACAGCAATGGCGTTTCTGTTGATTATGAAACGGAAGCGCCAATGACGCTGTTGGTACCCGACGTGGCAGCCGAAGTGGTCAAAGATCTGGTGAATACCGTACGTTCGTACGATACAGAAAATGAGCACGATGTTTGCGGCTGGTAACGCCGTAAACGCCGTTACTCTATGATTTATATAAAAAACCGCAGCATGCTGCGGTTTTTTATTGACTGACATCCTGTGACTGGTTACTTAAACAGTCCGAAAAAAGAATTCTTAAGAAAACCTTAAGAACATCGCATTCATTGCTAATAGGCAACCATTCACAGGGGTTATGATCGGTACACAGTAACATTACAGAACATCTTGCTTATGAAATTGAACACCCAGCTTACATTACCCACACTCATTCTTGGATTGGTCATCGTCGCGATCCCGTTCACCGCAAACTGGAATCTTCCTCTGTTAAACGGCACCGTTGTCAGATGGATTGAAAATGGGCAGGCGCTGTGGCTACTGTTCGGCGCGATATTTACTCTCAGCTATATTCGGCCTTTATCTCGTCCTGAAGGTGAGAAGCAATTTTGGCTGTGGGCGGCAGTGTGGTGGCTGGTTTTACTGGGCAGAAGCACCAGTTGGGGGCGTGATTATTTCCCTGAGCATCCTAAACTTCTGTTCAGAACCATTTCAGTCGTGTTAATTGCCATGATTATTCTGCCAGTGTTATTGTCGAAGCGCTTACGGCAGGATATTGCACGTCGTGTACGCAATGAACCGCTGCCGATTTGGCTGCTGGCAATCACCACCTGTGCATTTTTAATATCTGACACCGTAGAACATCATCGCCTGCTGTCGCCACTGTTTCTGCATAATGCCCATTACGGCGATCTTATTGAAGAGCTGTATGAACTGCCGTTTATGGTGGGATTATTTCTGATGAACCTTGGTTTTATGCGGCGAGATAAGAAGGAAGAATACGCATCTGTTCGTGTAGGCAAGCAACTGCTGGCTAAGTGATCGAAATAACAGCCTGAGCCTTGAACAAAAGACTCAGGCTGTGTGTACTGTTATTTACGCAATAGCCTCACATAAACGTGACTTCATCTCGCTATATGATTGCGCAGCATACTTCTCTGCCCAATGTTGATCGGTGATGTGTTCGATATTCACCGCGCAATACTTGGTTTCCGGCGTTTTCGAGATAGGATCAAGATTATCCTGGGTTAACTCGTTACATGCGCCAATCCACCACTGATACGTCATATACACCGTTCCGCTATTGATACGCTCGGAGACATCGGCACGGCTGATGACTTTCCCACGACGGGAACTCACCCACACCAGGTCACGATGGCGGATCCCCTGTTTGGCGGCATCCTGAGTATTGATTTGCACATAGCCCGGTTCATCTGCCAGCGCCTGCAGTGCCGCGCAATTGCCGGTCATGGAACGACAGGAGTAATGCCCCACTTCGCGCACGGTACAGAGCACCATCGGGTATTTTTCATCCGGTACTTCGGCAGGGGCTCGCCACTGAGCGGCAAACAGCTTGCCCTTACCGTTGGCGGTATCAAACCGACTATTCTGATAGAGATACGGGGTGCCAGGGTGATCGAGATCCGGGCAAGGCCACTGAATATGGCCCATATCGCCCATTTTCTCATACGTTACCCCATAGAATAGCGGACAGAGTTCGCGCATCTCATCCCAGATTTGCTGGTTGTTTTGATACTGCATTGGGTAACCCATTTCGGTCGCCAACAGACTGATAATTTCCCAGTCGCGCTTCACATCCCCGGTGGGTTCAATCGCCTTCTCAAAACGCTGAAAACCACGATCGGCGCAGGTAAAGACGCCACCGTGTTCGCCCCATGAGGTTGCGGGCAGGATAACGTCGGCCATTTCCGCCGTCTTGGTCATGAAGATGTCCTGCACCACGATAAAATCAAGCGCGTTGAAGCCTTCTCGAACCAGGCCCAAATCGGCTTCGGTTTGCAGCGGATCTTCCCCCATGATGTAGTAGGCTTTAACTTTGCCTTCAATCGCCAGATGCGGGACTTCGGTGATCCGTGTGCCCACCTTGTCATCCATCAGGTTGACGTCAATCCCCCAGGCTTGAGCAAATTTCGCTCTCACTGCGGGATCGGTAACGTCCTGATAGCCCGGAAATTGATTGGGAAGCACGCCCATGTCGCATGCGCCCTGAACGTTATTCTGCCCGCGTACCGGGCCGACGCCGACGTTAGGTCGACCCAGATTGCCGGTCAGCAAGGCCAGACTCGACAACCCACGCACGACGTCGACAGCCTGGCCGAACTGCGTCACGCCCATTCCCCACATCACCGTCGCTGACGGTGCGGCGGCAAAGGTGCGCATCGCCTGGCGTACCTGTTGAGCTGGCACCCCGGTGAGGTGTTCAACGGTTTCAGGCGCATAGTCCTTTACGGTTTCCCAATAGCTTTCCAGGCCTTCGGCATGCTTTTGTACGTATTCACGATCGTAGAGCTGCTCTTCAATCAGCACGTGTCCAAAGGCGTTGACCAGCGCCATGTTACAGCCATTTTTCAACTGCAGGTGCTGGTCTGCAATACGCGCGGTTTCAATGCGGCGAGGATCGCAGACAATGATTTTCGCCCCGTTCTGACGGGCTTTGATGACCCGGCGGGCGACTATCGGATGAGAGTCTGCGCAGTTATAGCCAAAGATGAGCAGGCATTTGGCATTTTCAATGTCGCTGATGGAATTGCTCATTGCGCCATTGCCTAAGGTTTCCTGCAATCCGGCAACGGAAGGGCCATGGCATACGCGAGCACAGCAATCGACGTTGTTGGTGTTGAGCACGCCACGTGCGAACTTTTGCATCACATAGTTGGTCTCGTTTCCTGTTCCACGGGAAGAGCCAGTAGTCATGATGGCGCGGGGACCATGAGCATTTTTGATGTCTGATAGGCGTTTTGCGGTGTAGCGAATGGCTTCATCCCAGCTGACGGGCGTGAACTTTCCCCCTTTTTCATAACGGATCAGCGGGCGAGTTAGACGGGGAGTCAGAAGGCGCGTGTCGTTAAGAAAATCCCAACCGTAGTAGCCTTTCAGACATAGCTGGTTTTGGTTGGTCACCCCTTCAGCGGCTTCGGCGCGGATGATTTTGTTATTTTCAACAACAAGCTTGAGCTTGCACCCGGCCCCGCAGTATGGGCATACACTGGTGATTTTTTTCATCAATAACAGACCTGTTAAATGCTGAAATAGCGCGAATTGTAGACGCAGCCACGTGAATAGGTCACGGGCTACGATGTATCGTAGTGACGGGCTGTTAAAGCATAAAGTGTGCCAGAATTGAAAACGTAGTCACGGTAGGGTTGGGCTGCGAAATTAAACGTAAAGTCACTGACGAAACGACATTAATGACGATAAACGTCAGAAAAGATCGCCATTTGCGGTGATCTAAGATCATGAAACATCGGAATAAGATGAAAATCCATGGTGATGGTGATCACAAATTTTAATTTTTCGGCGCTATGCTATGCTTTTAAATAACGAGTCAATCGTTCACGTAAAAACATAAGCGAGGAAAAAAATGGGTATACTTTCATGGATTATTTTCGGTCTTATCGCTGGGATATTGGCAAAATGGATTATGCCAGGCAAGGACGGCGGCGGATTCTTTATGACTATTATTTTAGGGGTTATCGGTGCAGTCGTTGGCGGTTGGATCAGTACATTGCTTGGCTTTGGCAAAGTGGATGGTTTCAACTTTGGCAGCTTTGTTGTGGCGATTATCGGCGCGCTCGTTGTTCTGTTTATCTACAGAAAAGTCAAAAGTTAAATCAAAACAGATATTGAAGTAGAGGCCACTTCGTGTGGCCTTTATTTTTTTACCACCAGCCCAATTCGGTGCCGAGTACCACAATAATGGCGACGCCAATCATGATGAGCGTTGTTTTTTTCATGGTTATGCTCCCGGAGCGGCGTAGCCGCCAATAAAGAACCAGGATAAAAAAACAACGGCGGAAATGAAGATAATGACAGGAAAAATAATACCAATCCGCATGGTTTCACCAGCCAACGTTATGTGAAGATGAGCCAGAATAACAGGGCTTAATGCGTGACAAAAGCAGTTTTGCCCTCGCGTTTTTTATCCAGGTACATCGCGCTATCAGCGTTATGAAGCGCACAGTTTAAGTCGGTTTCTCGCGGATCGACTTCAATCACGCCCAGGCTGGCGCCAGGATAAAACAGGCTGATAGCGCCAAGCTGATAGTCGCCGCAGAGTTGTTGTTGCAACTGGTCTTTAACCCTTTGCATGCGCGTGTGTTGATCTTCTTCACTTTTTTGTGACAGACCCGCGACGAGAAACTCGTCGCCGCCCAGTCGGCCAAGAATATCGTTTTCACTACACACATGGCGCAAACGTTGCCCAACCTGGATCAAAAATTGGTCACCAACTTCATGGCCAAAACGGTCATTGATCAGCTTGAAATCATCTAAATCAATATAGGCGACGATAATTTTTTGCTGCAAATGGCGAGCCAGCGAAAAGAGGGTTTCCATATTTTCGAAAATGGCCCGACGATTAGGTAATCCGGTGAGCGCGTCGGTGTAGGAGTGTGCAATGAGTGCCGCATTCGCTTCACGTAATTGCGCCACCAGTGACTCTTTTTGAATCGACTGGGCAATCAGACTCGCAAACAGATGCAGGACCTGCTCTCCGCGTTGGCTCAACGTTTGTTGCTGCCGGCTGGTGGCGCAAAGCGTGCCGTAAAATGTCCCATCCGGAAGGTGGACTGGCGTGCTCAAAAAGGTGGTAATTTCCAGCGCGCGTGCGGCGGCACAGTCTGGCCAGCGAGCGGGGACGTTATCGCTGTACAGGCAGTTTTCTTCGATTGCGCGCTTGCACAACGTTTCATCCCACGGCACCGACAAACCCTCGGGTATATGCATCTGTCGGCTGTTACGTGCATACAGAATATGCTGCAGGCGTGCATCTAAATCGACTTTGGTTAAATAGGTCGACTCCATGTCAGTCACCATTTCCAGCATCTCCAGAAGTTGCCGAACCAGACCCTCAACAGACTGCTCGGTGGCTAATGATTGTGAGACTCTGGCAAGGATCATGTCAGACATGAGAGGTAAATACTCCTGAGTAGTAACAACGACGGTGATGCCTGCATGATAAAACAACACTGTGAAAGATGAAACAAGCCGAACTGTATGAAATGTAAGCGGAGAATGAAAACTCATCAGTAAAACATGGAGGTAGGCGGGCAGTCAGGGTAATCTGCCGCAATAACATTATTTGCAGGAGCGGTCATGAAATCTTTGTTTCTTGTGTTGCCAGGTATGCTGATGTTAGCGGGATGTTCGACGCAACCCGATGCACCAATGCCACCGAAAGTGGGTATGGCGAATCCGGCATCCGTCTATTGCCAGCAAAAAGGAGGTTCGCTGACTGCGGTACAAACGCCGCAAGGGGTACGTTCTGACTGCAAGCTCCCCGGTGGAGAAGTGATCGACGAATGGGCGCTTTGGCGCAGAGATCACCCGGCTAAAACGCAGTGAGAGCCTGCTACCATTGACGTAGCCACTCGGCCAGCACGAGAGCGTGGTTTTGCTGCGTATTTTTTGCTGCATACAGTAGCGTGACGGTCTGTTGACGCGCGATGTCAGCAAGCCGTTTCCCTTCCTGCTGCTGTTGAGCAAGCTCGGCGCGGTATTGTTCAGCGAAATGTTTAAAATCAATAAGTTCAGCATGAAATGCTTTGCGTAATTCAGTCGAGGGCGTGAGCGCTTTATTCCACTCATCGCAGGCCAGGTCGGTTTTTTTAACCCCCGTGGCCACAGTCTGTCGACCAGAACGCGATAACCATCATTTTGTTCAGCCGGGTCATACACGCGTTTACATTGAATATTCATTTCTCAATCCGCTCCGTTATGTCACCGAATGGAGACGTTTTATTATCGTCTTTACGGTACATTAAGATCGTAAAACGTGACCATTATAGCATTTTGTCGCGACTGACTCCCAATTTAAGGGATTGTGAAAACAACAAAATATCGGTAGGGTGAGGCTCCTTATGTTGTCCCTTATTGTCTGGACACAAGGAAACTCTCATGGACATTTCCCCTGTAAAAAATACACTTCGCATTGCGCTGGTCGGTGACTACAACCCTGACATTGTCGCGCATCAGGCGATTCCCCTTGCTATTGATGACGCTGCCGCGGTGCTGGAATTAATGGCGGATTACGACTGGCTAACCACATCGGATATTAATAGCGGTGAGGACCTGGTCGGCTATGACGCTATTTGGGTGGTGCCCGGTAGCCCTTATCAGCATCCAGAAGGTGCGCTGACGGCTATTCGTTACGCCCGTGAAAACAGTATTCCCTTTCTCGGCACCTGCGGTGGTTTTCAGCATGCCATCCTCGAATATGCCCGCAACGTGCTGGGTTGGCACGATGCCGCACACGCAGAAACGGATACCGAAGGTCGCATGGTAATTGCCCCATTGAGCTGCTCGCTGGTCGAAAAAACGGATGATATCGAACTGCGGGCGAATACGCTGATCGCCAGAGCCTACAATCAGGAGGTGATCTCCGAAGGTTATCACTGCAACTACGGCGTATCGCAAGCCTTTGCCGACGAACTGGAGCGTGGGGATTTACGCGTGACGGGCTGGGATGAGGCGGGAGATATTCGTGCCATTGAACTGGTGACGCATCCTTTTTATGTTGGCACGCTCTTTCAACATGAACGGGGTGCCTTGGCGGGGAAACCCGTGCCGCTGGTTCAGGCGATGTTACGCGCGGCGCGCGGATAAAAAGTCGGGCAGGTCTGCAATGAGCCTGCCCCATGCGTTATGGCGAGGTTATCTCACGGCTGCGTCCAGCATACAGGCCAAACACAGCCATCAGTGTCGCTAGCAGGGCGACGCCAATCAACGGTATCTGCCAGTTACCGTTGAGGTCGTGAATTTTGCCCATTAACGGCGGTCCACACGCCGCCAGCAAGTACCCCACAGACTGCGCCATACCGGATAGCGCAGCCGCCTGGTGCGCAGAACTGGCACGAAGTCCGATGAACGTCAGTCCGAGGATCATCGTGGCGCCCGAGCCAAAGCCAAATAAAATCGTCCACAACACGGCCTGGTTGGGTAGCAGCCAGAATCCTGCGGCTGCAATCGCACACATTAATGAGACCAAAGCGGCAATGGTGCGTTGATCCTTCAATTTAAACAAGATTAAAGGGATCAGTAAGCCGGGTGCGGCAGTAGCGAGTTGCAGCAAACCGTGCAGCGAACCCGCCTGCGCCTCGCTGTAGCCATGGCTAATCAAAATAGCGGGCAACCAGCCGATAATCACGTAATAGACGAGTGAGTTGATCCCCAAAAACAGCGTCACCTGCCAGGCGAGGCTGGAGCGCCAGATCCCTCGGGAATGCAACGCGCGCGAGTTACTCATCGTGGCATGGCTCGTCTGGCGATACTGCGGTAGCCAGATAAACAGCGCCAGCAGCGGAAAGACCATCAACATCATCAGCGCACCGCGCCAGCCGAATCCGTTAAGCGCCAGCGGCACCACGATGGCTGAGCCAATGGCGGCCGCAGCTCCCATCGTCAACGAGTACGCCCCGGTAAGTTTTGCGACATGTTGTGAAAAATCACGCTTAATCAGCCCCGGAAGCAGCACGTTGCCTAATGCTATCCCACAGCCAATGAGGGTGGTTCCACTAAATAAGAATGGCGGCGAGGGCAATGAACGTATGGCAATACCGGCGCAAATCAGCAGCATGGCGGCAAACAGACTGCGCTCAATACCCCATCGACGGGCAACGCCCGCCGCCAGGGGGGAAACTAACGCAAAGGCCAGCAGCGGTAGGGTAGTCAGGAGCCCCGTCTGGGCGGTCGTCAGCGCGTAATCTGCGCGAATGGCATCCAGCAGCGGCGCTGCACCCGTAAAGGTAACGCGAAGCGTGGTGGCAATCATCAGGATACCCGCAATCAGCAATGCACCTTGCTTGCCGCGGGGGGAAGGGGAATAAGTCATCTTTTTCTCTTATCGTCAGGCGAGGCGATACCTTACCGTTTTTACACCATGGATGAATCAAGCTAAAATGACAGATTATCGCTAAAATCGGACAACGTTATGCTGGGACTGAGGCTGGACGGGTATGAACCGGATCGCTATCACGATGCCGCTGTGGCTTTTTGTATTCAGGCTCAGGAAGACGAACTCTTCAGCCCGCTGCATCAGCACCGTAAAGGCCAGTTGATCCTGGCATTGCATGGCGCGATTACCTGTGAAGTTGAACACGCCATGTGGATGGTGCCACCCCAGTACGCGGTGTGGATCCCGGGTGAGATCCCTCACAGCAATCACGTCACCGTTGGCGCTGAGCTGTGTTTTTTGTTTATTGAACCGCAGGCGGTGGTGATGCCTGAACGTTGCTGCACGCTGAAAATATCACCACTCTGCCGGGAACTGATTCTTTCGCTGGCGACCAGAACCGATGCCCAGCGGCTGGAGCCGTCAACGCAGCGGCTGACGCAGGTCTTGTTTGATGAACTTCCGCAGCAACCGCAGGAGCAAATGCAGCTGCCGGTTTCCGATCATCCGAAAATTCGCAGGATGGTCGCAACGATGGCGCAGGAGCCCGCGCAATGGCAGACCTTGGGCCAGTGGGCTAGCGTGTTTGCGATGAGCGAACGCAATCTTGCCCGGCTGGTGGTGAAAGAGACCGGGCTGAGTTTTCGCCGCTGGCGTCAGCAACTACAGTTGATTCTGGCATTACAGGCGCTGGTTGATGGTCGTAACGTCCAGCAGGTCGCCCACATGCTGGGTTACGATTCAACAACCGCCTTTATCACCATGTTCAAAAAAGGCCTGGGTCAAACCCCAGGCCGTTATCTGACGGGGCTGGCTACTGTTTCCCCACAATCAGCGAAACCAGACCCGCGGCGATGAGCGGCCCCACAGGGACGCCGCGAAACAGCGCAACGCCCAGTACCGTACCGACCAGCAACCCGGCGACTAACTGCGGCTGACTGCCCATCAGCGTGACGCCACGTCCACCCAGCCAGGAGACGAATACGCCGATAGCAATGGCGACCAGTGACTTCCAGTTTACGAAGGAGTGAATGAGCGTGGAGGGCGGTAGCGTTCCGCTGGCGATCGGTGCCATCACGCCAATCGTCAGGATAATAATCCCGACAGTCAGGCCCTGTTTTTCAATCCACGGGAAAAAGGTGTTCAGCGGGGTGACACGGACAATAATCAGCACCAGGATTGAAACGGCGACAGTGGTGTTGTGGCTGACAAAGCCCAGAGCTGCCAGTCCGAGCAGGATCAGCAGAGTGACATCAAACATCGTAGTTTCCTTGCCAAAAAAGATAAGCCTGCTTACTGTACGCGCAAATGCGTGGTGGAACAGGCTTTTTTTAGTGATGTATACGCTATTTGGGCGAACGCATAACCGTGCGTTTCTGTGCCGGTAACGGGGCGTTATAGCGTGTTATTGCGTGCGGCGAAACGTGACTAACTCCGGTTGCGCAATGCGCAGGTAATCCTGGGTGTCCATAATGACCGATTTTTCCAGCACCCCGGCGTTAAAGGCAATCTCATCAAAACGCTCGAACAAGAGTGGATCGGCGACCAGCTTGAGCTGAGGATGGAAGCTGAAGGGAGGAATGGCACCAAAGACGCATCCCGTCAGTTCATCCACTTCAGCAGGGCTTGCCAGGGAGGCCCTCAAGCCGCCAAGATGGCTGGCGAGTTGGCTCAGATCAGCCTGTTGATCGGCAGAAAGAATAGCAAGCACATGCTGATTGACGCCATTGCCTTTCACTTTACACACCAGGGCTTTTGCACCCTGACCCAAGGCTGTGCCACGAATCTCTGATACCGCTTCGCATTTGCCGACGGCGTCGTGGCTGACCACGCGGTACGTTGCGCCGTGTTCCGACAATAACGCGACCAAACGTTGATGGGTTACATTACCTGTATTTACTTCCGTCATGTCTTACTCCTGATACCACAATAAAAATCCTGCGCAGAAAAAGTATCACGAACGAGGGTGCTTTTTCTGTTTGTTGAGATACAGCTGGGCGTCAGAGGCTTTGTAAGCATCGTTAATGGTGTCACCCGGCTGCATATTATAAATGCCGGCGGAAAAGCTAACGGAGGTCCCCGGCGCAATAATATGTAAGTTCTCGTCGATCCGTTCCAGCAACTGAGGAGTGAGCTCGGCAGGATAATCGATCAGAATCATGCAGAACTCATCGCCCCCGAGGCGAATAGCATAATCACTTTTGCGGATCGCGTTTTGAATCGCTTTGGCCAGAATAGTGATAATACGATCGCCTTCCTGGTGTCCCAGCGTGTCATTAATGGTTTTTAGCTTGTCACAATCAATAGCGATAAATGTCACCCGCGTTCCGGCGTTGACCAGTTGCTGCAAACGTTGCTCAAGCGTTGGCGTTAAGATTTTACGGTTGTACAACCCGGTCATTGCATCGCTGATATTTTCGCGCCGGACGTTATGATACAAACGAAAGTGGGTTCTGACCAAATTCAGCAGTAGCGCGGTTGCCAGCAGGTAAAAAGCGAAAATTTTCCAGGAAGAGACAATAAAGTACATTAAATCAAGGGAGAGTGTGATCCGTATTCCGCCGGGAATATCATTAACATATTGCACATACTGGAACAGGTTTGATTCACTCTGGTTGATGACGATCTCTTTTCCTGAACTGACGTCAGACAACGTGACGTTCAGATAACGCCAGACGAGGGGACGATCGCTGGTATAAAAAATATGCCGCAGATTGTCCTTGTTCACATCCACCATCACGACGCCTTTGAGTTTACCGGCGTAATAGACCGGGGTGATAAAGCTCATGACTTTTTCTTGCGTCAGGTCATCCTCATAAATACTGGAAATGACGGTGCGGCCGGTAAAAACATCATCGATATCGTTCTGGTGAATTCCCAGCGTGCCTTTTTGCAAAAAAGACCAATGATTCATCGTGAACTGATTAGAGTTAATCAGGTTGTAGAAATAGATATAGTTATTATTTAAATCAATGTAATAACGAAATTTATACTCCAGTGTGGCTAATCCATGGCCATAATCGACCAGTTCACGATTGACGTTGACCGCCTGGTCGAAAGCGGGCAACAAGAATATGTCATCAAGTTGTTCAATACAGTTTGCTGAGTGGGTCTGTAAAGTACCGCGTAACGGCAGGTAGCTATGTGAGGTGAGATTCAGCCCGTACGTGCCGTTAACGTGCTCAAATGCCTGGCACAGTGCTTTTCGTTGTTCAGCAGAAACAGGGGCTTTGGGCGATGAAAAACGGCGCATTAAATGGGCGGCAATACTCTGATTAGTGTATTTATCATACAGGAAAGAAGAGTCGGCTTTCTCAATGACATAACGCATATAGGCGTTCATTGCTCGATCGCTGGCAATCAGTTCGTACACCAGAAAAGAAGAGGTCAAAACAATAACGCTTACGGAGATAAAGTGCCGGAGCGCTTTATGATGAAATTTCATAATGTTTTTCAGCCCTGTAAGTCCGATACTTCAGTTTATCACACGCTAAACGTCCACTCTAACGGTATGGGAATGACCCATTGTTGGCTATTTTTGTAATAAAAATCATTCGTACTCTTCACCTTTAATCTTTAATGTTGTATTTATAATGCAACTTATAGAAAAGGAGACAGGCCGATGAGTACGATGGAAAAAGCAGGCCATACATTTCTGGCCAGCCTGGGGAAAACCCGCCTGCGCCCGGGGGGGATAGAAGCCACAGAATGGCTGTTCAGCCAGTCGCAATTGACGTCAGACAGTCAGGTGCTTGAAGTGGCGTGTAACATGGCGACCACGGCGATTGAACTGGTGCAACGCTTTGGCTGCACTGTATACGCCATTGATATGGATAAAAGTGCGCTGGTTAAGGCGAGAAATAACGTCGCTGTCCATGGGCTGGAAAATCATATTCATGTCATGGCCGCTAATGCGAATACTATTCCTTTCGCCGACAACAGTTTTGACGTGGTGATTAATGAAGCCATGCTCACGATGTACGGTGATAAGGCTAAGACGAAGTTGATTGCGGAATACCATCGGGTACTGAAACCTGGTGGGCGCTTGTTAACCCATGACATTATGTTTACGGCGCAAAAACTGGGAGAGGGCGATCAAAACCAGCTTCAGCAGGTTGTGAAGTCAAATGTGAGTCCGCTGACGCAGCAAGGCTGGCGCGATCTATTTCTGGGCGCGGGATTTGAACAGGTGCTACAGCAAAATGGTGAAATGTCGCTAATGTCGCCGCAGGGGTTAATTCGTGATGAGGGATTTAACGGCGCCCTTAAAATTGCTTATAACGGACTACGCACGCATGAGAATCGCCAGCGTTTTCTTAAGATGTTCCGTTTTTTCCGCGCACAGCGTCACCAACTCAACTATATCGCCTGCTGTTCCGTAAAGGGTAAATAAAAAGGATAAAGGGATGAATCTGGATAAAATGAAACATCAGCACGTTGATATTCTCGAAAAAATATCTTTTCTACGTACGTTAAGCCAGTCCGGGGTATCATCCAATGCGCAGCAAATTGCTGCGGCGATCGTGAGCATGAGTGCGATCATTAAAACGCATCTGTCAGCGGAAGATCAGTTTCTTTATCCTCAAATTGAACAGGATGGGAATAGTAAACTCAGACAGGTCAGTACCCAATTTCAACGTGAAATGGCGGATATTGTTGGTGAGTATGATGCGTTTTCGCGCCGCTGGAATATTGCCAGCAAGCTGATGGGTAATGACGAGGCGTTCAGACGCGACGCCAATACCGTATTACGCAAAGTGTTTGAGCGTATGCAGCGGGAAAATAAAGATTTCTATCCGCTGGTAGAAAGGATGTAATGTGCGTTAAGAACATAACTGAGTAAAGGGCTACTGGAATGTCAGAAAAACACTGGTCGAGAATGGAATATCTTCACCAGACAGTGACGAATCCCAATATCGTAATTAAAGGGACGCACAGTTATTACAGCGACTGCTGGGATAAAGGCTTTGAGGCTTCAGTCGTGCGATATTTACTTGGCGACGAGGTTAGCAGAGAGTGGGAACCGCTCGGGCATCTGGATAAGTTGATCATCGGTAATTTCGTCTGTATTGGTGCCGAGAGCGTGATTGTTATGGGGGGAAACAGTACCCACCGGTTGGACTGGATAAGTCTTTACCCCTTTATGGCGTCCATCAACGATGCCTACCAGTTTCGCGGAGACACGGTTCTCAAGGATGGCTGTTGGTTAGGTATGCGCGCGATGATTATGCCTGGCGTGACGGTTGGAGAAGGCGCTGTCGTGGCTGCGGGTGCTGTCGTGACCAAAGATGTACCTCCGTATGCGATTGTCGGCGGGAATCCGGCGAAGATCATAAGATATCGACTTCCCGAAGAGGATATTAAACGATTGCTGGCGCTGGATTTGTATCAACTGGCGGAAGAGACGCTGGTGGCGTTGCAACCGCTGTTGTCATCTGGCGATATTTCAGCGTTGGAGTTGAGCGTTGCCCGGCAGAGACAAGTGTAAACGGCGTATTGGACGTAGAGTGGGCGTATCATGTTGAAAAATCAGCCAGAAACAGTACGTAACTGGCCGATCGTCAATGGTTCATCTCAACTTGTGGCACTCTGCTTATGAAACAGTTCCCGGAACACCGGATAGATATCATCCTGGTCACGGATATGTTGCATGGCAAAGTTATCAAAGGTCGATTGCAGATGCTCGTACTCACGCCATAAGGTCTGGTGCGCGCGACGGGTGATTTCGATATAGCTATAATATCGCACCACCGGCAGCAGTTTTTTCGCCAGAATCTCATGGCACAACGGTGAGTCATCCGCCCAGTTATCGCCATCTGATGCCTGCGCCGCATAGATATTCCACTGGGCAGGATCGTAACGATCTTTCACCACTTCATCCATCAACTTCAGCGCGCTGGAGACGATGGTGCCCCCGGTTTCCTGAGAGTAGAAGAACTCATGCTCGTCCACCTCTTTTGCCTGGGTATGGTGGCGAATGTAAACCACTTCCACGTTTTTGTAGGTACGGCTTAAGAACAGATACAGCAGAATGTAAAACCGCTTGGCCATATCTTTCGTTGACTGATCCATCGAGCCGGAAACGTCCATCAGACAGAACATCACCGCCTGGCTGGAAGGATCGGGTCGTTTTTCATAATTTTTATAGCGTAAATCAAAGGTGTCGATAAACGGGACGCGTTCAATTTTTGCCCGCAGTTCAGCAATCTCTTTGCGTAGGCGTTCTTCCTCCAGCAACTGCGCCGGTTCTGTATTGGCGATGGTCTCCAGGTCAGCTTCAAGCGCGTGCAGCTCCCGACGTTTACCTGCCGTCATCGCCGTGCGGCGCGCCAGTGAGTTTTGTAGGGAACGCACCACGCTGATATTGGCTGGCACCCCGTTGGAGGTGAAGCCCGCACGGTGGGTTTTGTATTCCGTTAACTGACGTTGCTGATTTTGCTTCAGATTCGGCAGTGCCAAATCTTCAAACAGCAGATCCAGATACTCATCTTTAGAAATTTGAAACACGAACTCATCCTGGCCTTCTCCATCCTGGCTGGCCTGGCCTTGCCCGCTTCCCGAACCCCCGCCGCCGCCCTGAGGGCGTTCTATACGGTCGTTCTGCACAAAATGGTCGTTACCCGGATGTACGCGATGGCGCAGGCCTCCACGCCCCTGATGGAACATCGGTTCGCTAATATCATCGGTTGGGATAGAGACAGACTCGCCACTATCGACATCAGTCACCGAACGCTTATTAATGGCCTCGGAGATCGACTGTTTAATTTGTGATTTATAACGGCGCAAGAAGCGCTGGCGGTTAACCGTGCTCTTGTTTTTACCGTTAAGACGTCGGTCTATGAACCAGGTCATATGCCCCCCGTACTGCCAACTGTTCGCCATGTCTGTAAGTGCCGGATGGCGCTGGCGCTTATCCGGCCTACGGAACATTGTTTTGCATGCCCGGTAAGCGCATGCGCCACCGGGCACTTATGTTAAGACGATTTACGTACGCGCAAATACCATTCGCACAGTAAACGCACCTGTTTACGCGTGTAGCCTTTTTCCATCATGCGGTCGACAAAATCGTCGTGCTTTTTCTGCTCGTCAGTTGAGGTTTTAGCGTTAAACGAAATGACCGGCAGCAACTCCTCGGTGTTGGAGAACATTTTCTTCTCAATAACCGTGCGCAGTTTTTCGTAACTGGTCCAGTTTGGATTACGACCGCTGTTATTCGCTCTGGCGCGCAGAACAAAGTTGACGATCTCATTACGGAAATCTTTCGGGTTGCTGATACCCGCCGGTTTTTCAATTTTTTCCAGTTCTGAATTCAGCGACTCGCGGTCAAACAGCTGACCGGTATCCGGGTCACGGTATTCCTGATCCTGGATCCAAAAATCCGCATAGGTGACATAACGGTCAAAAATGTTCTGTCCATACTCGGAGTAGGATTCCAGATAGGCGGTCTGGATCTCTTTGCCAATAAATTCAGCGTATTTCGGGATCAGATAACCTTTCAGGAACTCGAGATAACGTTCGGACTGCTCCTGCGGGAACTGCTCGCGCTCAATTTGCTGCTCCAGAACATAGAACAGGTGCACCGGGTTGGCTGCCACTTCTACATGGTCAAAGTTAAACACGCGGGAGAGGATCTTAAACGCGAAGCGCGTTGACAGACCGTTCATCCCCTCATCGACTCCGGCGTAATCCCGGTACTCCTGGTAGGATTTCGCTTTCGGATCGGTGTCTTTCAGGCTCTCGCCATCGTAAACGCGCATCTTCGAGTAGATGCTCGAGTTTTCTGGCTCTTTCAGGCGAGAAAGAATGGTAAAGCGAGACAGCGTTTCCAGCGTACCCGGTGCGCACGGCGCGTGGGTCAATTCACTGTGATTAAGCAATTTCTCGTAGATTTTGATCTCTTCGGAAATGCGTAAGCAATACGGAACCTTCACGATGTATACGCGGTCAAGGAAGGCTTCGTTATTTTTGTTGTTACGGAACGTCACCCATTCAGATTCGTTTGAGTGGGCAAGAATGATGCCGTTAAACGGCAGGGCAGAAATACCTTCTGTCCCGTTGTAGTTACCTTCCTGCGTTGCGGTCAGCAGAGGATGTAGCACTTTAATCGGTGCTTTAAACATCTCCACGAACTCCATAATCCCCTGGTTAGCCCGGCACAGTGCGCCGGAATAGCCGTAGGCATCCGGATCGTTCTGGGCGTGGTGTTCGAGTTTACGAATATCCACTTTGCCGACCAGCGCGGAAATGTCCTGGTTGTTCTCATCACCCGGTTCCGTTTTGGCGATAGCGATTTGTTCCAGAATAGACGGCCACACTTTAACCACGCGGAATTTGGTGATGTCTCCACCAAAATCATGCAGACGCTTCGCGGCCCATGGCGACATAATGGTGCCAAGATAGCGACGTGGGATCCCGTACTCTTTCTCCAGGATTTGTGCATCTTCCTGCGGATTAAACAGGCATAACGGGTGATCGTTAACCGGGCTGCGTTCACCGTTGGCGCTCAGGACATAAATCGGTACCCTCTGCATCAGCGACTTCAGTCGCTCAGCAAGAGAGGATTTTCCTCCCCCTACAGGCCCCAGCAGATACAGGATCTGCTTCTTCTCTTCCAGCCCCTGCGCCGCGTGCTTCAGATAGGAGACAATCTGTTCAATCGCGTCTTCCATGCCGTAAAACTCTTCAAACGCGGGATAACGTGCAATAACCCGGTTAGAGAAGAGTCGAGAAAGTCGAGGTTCATGGGCAGTATCGACCATGACAGGCTCACCAATAGCCATTAATAGCCGCTCTGCCGCGTTGGCATAAGCACTGCGATCTTGCCGACAAGTGGTAAGAAACTCCTGCAGCGTGAACTCTTCGTCCTTGGCAGCTTCATAACGCTGGCGATAGTGATCGAATATATTCATGGTATGCCGTCCTTTCGTTTTTTAGCACATGTTAAGAGCCGTTCATATGAATAGTAGAGGCCCCTGAAGAGGTAAACTGAACGACGTCGCTGCTGGAAAAATAAGCAACTCTCATGCCATTTTGATGGTCAGAAGATCAACGTATTCGGTGATACACCTTCTAAAATTAAGCGTAGATGGCATTTGCAAAACTTGCCTGCGCGCGCAAACGAATTTCAATGGCATATCAATAACTCATCGGCAAAAAATAGACATCTTATGTAAAGAAATAGGGCGGAATTCATGCCTTGTTCATCGGACTGCAAGTAAAATGTCATCACTCGCTGAGAAATTAGAGGGTTACATAACGAGATGAATACGTAAAATAGTTGGGCTGTCACGCAATGACGGTTACACTTTGGGTGCTTTACATTTGAATAAGGAATTATGGACTGTGACCAAACTCAAACTTCTGGCACTTGGCGTGCTTATTGCCACTTCTTCCAGCGTAGCACAAGCAGAAAGCGACCTGTCGCTGGGCGCGGGCGTTGGTGTGGTTGAGAACGCTTATAAACAATACGATAACGACGTTTACCCGGTACCTGTAGTGACCTATGACAGTGAGAACTTCTGGTTCCGTGGGCTGGGGGGCGGTTACTACCTGTGGAATGACAATACCGATAAGTTGTCTGTCATGGCTTACTGGTCACCGATGTACTTTAAGCCGGGCGACAGCGATAACAGTCAATTGCGTCGACTGGATAAACGTAAGAGCACCATGATGGCCGGTCTGTCTTACGTCCACAATACGCAATACGGCTTCCTGCGTACCAGCCTTGCGGGAGACGCGCTGGACAACAGTAATGGTATCGTCTGGGATCTGGCGTGGTTATATCGTTACACTAACGGTGGCCTGACGCTGACGCCGGGGATCGGTGTCGAGTGGAACAGCGAAAACCAAAACGAATACTATTATGGTGTATCGCATCATGAATCCTCTCGCAGCGGCCTGCGTAGCTACGATCCAAATAGCAGCTGGAGCCCGTACCTGGAGCTGAGCGCAAATTATAACTTCATCGGCAACTGGAGTGCATACGCGACGGCGCGTTATACCCACCTGTCTGATGAAGTGACCGACAGTCCGATGGTAGACAAATCCTGGACGGGTCTGATCTCTACGGGTATTACCTACAAGTTCTGATAGCTGAACATACTGAACAGAAGCCCGCATTACAGCGGGCTTTTTTGTGTCTGCTGGCAGGCCGGGCAACAAATAGCCCAAACGATGATGGTGCAATTTGTGCACCATTACAGGACACATGCGCACTGTTTTGCTTTACTGTGGTGCAAAATACAGGAGAGTGCGATGACAGATAAACAGGTGATGTTTACCGGGCAGGCCACGCTTCCTGCTATCGGGCAGGGGACGTGGTATATGGGTGAAAACGCCCATTGCCGGGGAGCTGAAGTGGCGGCGCTGCGTGCTGGACTGGATCTGGGTTTGCGCCTTATTGATACTGCAGAAATGTACGCAGATGGTGCAGCGGAAGAGATCGTCGGCGAGGCGTTATTGAGGCGACGCGATGACGCTTTTCTGGTATCAAAAGTTTATCCTTGGAATGCTGGGGGCCAGAAAGCCATCGCGGCCTGCGAAGCGAGCCTGCGGCGACTGAAGACCGATTATCTGGATCTCTACTTACTGCATTGGACGGGTAATTTTTCATTTGCAGAGACGGTTGAGGCGATGGAAAGGTTGATCGCGCAAGGGAAAATCCGCCGCTGGGGCGTTTCTAACCTCGACTATGAAGACATGCAGGCGCTATGGCAGGTTACTGGTGGACAGCAGTGTGCCACGAATCAGGTGCTGTATCATCTGGCGTCACGCGGCATTGAGTTTGATTTGCTGCCATGGTGTCAGCAACGGCAGATACCGGTCATGGCCTACAGCCCGTTGGCCCAGGCGGGGCGTTTACGCAGAGATTTGCTCACTAATCCGGTGGTGAGTGAGATTGCGCACGCGCACAAGGCCAGCGCCGCGCAGATTTTATTGGCGTGGGTTATTCGACAACCGGGGGTGATAGCCATTCCGAAGGCGGCAAATGTCGCACACGTTGAGCAGAATGCCGCAGCGCTAAATATGACGCTTTCTGACGAGGAGTTGATGTTGTTAGACTCGGCTTTTCCTGCCCCAGCAGCTAAAACACCGCTAGATATGGCCTGATAAAACGCCAGTTGCCATCAGGCAACTGGCAAAATCTTAGCGCTTAGCAACACGAATTGTTTGTGCCAGGCGAGAAGGTTTCTCAGTGGTGGTTTTCTGCGGCGCGGTCGCGTAAGCGGTTTCTACGCAGACAAATGTTTTGTACCCGTCGTCCGGCATGTCACCCATGCTGACAGACAGGGCAGGCCCTGGGTTCCAGCCGACAACGTTCAGATGGTGATGGTGTACGACGTCGATGTTGCGGTTCAGTGAATCGTCATGGATGACGCTGCACGCTTCCGGGTTCAGATACACGCGGTCGGTGCGGTCCGGGAACGTCTGGATACCGTCAGCCAGGACATCTTCTTTCGCATCGTTAACTTTATCGATCAGACGGTCACCAAGGCCACTCACTTTCACCGCTGCAATGTCACCGACGTTAAAATAGGTGTGCAGCGCGGAGGTGGTTTCAAATTCACCGTGGGCTTCCAGTTCTATTTCACAAGTAGCACCCACTTTGAAACGCGCTAACAGCGTAAACTCATGCGGCCAAAGCTGACGCGTTTCAGCACTGCTTTGCAGTTCAAACGTCAGAACCACACCGTTGTCATCTTCGTTGTGCGCTTTCAGCGTCCACGGCAGATTACGGGCAAAACCGTGCGAGGGAAGCCCTGGCTGTGCCGCTGGGCCAAACCATGGCCAGCAAATAGGGACGCCACCACGCAGCGCTACGCCCGTTTTAAACGGCGTATTGTTGCTTAACCACAGGACCTCATCTTCGCCGGTCGGTTTCCATGACAGAAGATGCGCGCCCTGTAGGGCGAAAGAGGCTTTAACCTGCGGGTGATCGACCACCACGACCTCCAGTTCGTCCAACTGACGACGGGAGAGGACAGGGGAAATTTGTTCGATTATCGGAAGTGCAAAAATTTTATTAATCATGATGCAATCCTTGATGTTGAAAACCATAAAAAAAGGCGACCGAGGTCGCCTTTTTGGATCAGATTTTCATCTCAACTTATTTGGAGATGTGAGCAATCAGATCCAGAACTTTGTTTGAGTAGCCGGTTTCGTTGTCGTACCAGGATACCAGTTTCACGAAGTTGTCGTTCAGTGCGATACCTGCTTTAGCATCGAACACGGAAGTGCAAACTTCACCGTTGAAATCGGTAGATACAACGTCGTCTTCGGTGTAACCCAGAACGCCTTTCATCGGGCCTTCGGAAGCAGCTTTGATTGCTTTCTTAATTTCTTCGTAAGAAGCAGCTTTTTCCAGACGAACGGTCAGGTCAACAACGGATACGTTCGGAGTAGGAACGCGGAACGCCATACCAGTCAGTTTGCCATTCAGTTCTGGCAGTACTTTACCTACTGCTTTAGCAGCACCGGTAGAGGACGGGATGATGTTCTGTGCTGCGCCACGACCGCCGCGCCAGTCTTTGTGAGACGGGCCATCAACGGTTTTCTGAGTCGCGGTGGTCGCGTGAACGGTAGTCATCAGACCTTCGATAATACCGAAGTTGTCGTTGATAACTTTAGCCAGCGGAGCCAGGCAGTTAGTGGTGCAGGAAGCGTTAGAAACGATGTCCTGACCTTCGTATTTGTCAAAGTTAGCGCCTTTAACAAACATCGGAGTGTTGTCTTTGGACGGGCCAGTCAGAACCACTTTTTTCGCGCCAGCAGTGATGTGCTTACGAGCGGTTTCGTCTGTCAGGAACAGGCCAGTAGCTTCAGCAACTACGTCAACACCAACTTCGTCCCATTTCAGGTTAGCCGGATCACGTTCAGCGGTAACACGGATTTTTTTACCGTTTACGATCAGATGACCGTCTTTCACTTCAACGGTACCGTTGAAACGGCCGTGAGTGGAGTCATATTTCAGCATGTAAGCCATGTAGTCAGCGTCTAACAGGTCGTTGATTGCAACGATCTCGATGTCAGAACGTTCTTGAGCAGCACGGAAAACAATGCGACCGATACGGCCAAAACCGTTGATACCTACTTTGATAGTCATATATTCCACCAGCTATTTGTTAGTGAATAAAAGGTTGCCTGTAAAATTACAAAAACCTTACGCAGCGTCAAGCGGAATCGTGTCAATCATTGCGACAAATCAATCTGCTGCCTAAGCTTTGCGCAACTGACTCGCCTCACTCTTCCTTTGGGCTTGAAACCACATGGGGGCGGCGGCCCGAATTTTAAAGAGCAATCAAGATAAAAACGTGATTGCTATCACGATTTATAGGCTGCCATTTCGCAATGATCAAGTTTAGAACAAAAGTTCGCCCTGCGGTGTTAATGTTTTGTTAGAATCTGTCTCGCAATGTGAGTTTAGATAAAGCGAGATGTGAGCAAATGGCTAATCAACCTTCTCCAGAAGACCTAAAGAAAAATTTATCCGAAATGCAGTTCTATGTGACACAAAACCATGGGACAGAACCGCCATTTACCGGGCGTTTGCTGCATAACAAGCGGGACGGTGTTTACCACTGCCTGATCTGTGACAAACCGCTGTTTCGTTCTGATACAAAATATGATTCTGGCTGCGGCTGGCCTAGCTTTTACGAGCCTGTCAGTGAAGAGGCGATTCGTTACATTAAGGATACGTCACATGGCATGCAGCGCATTGAAATTCGTTGCGGCAACTGTGATGCGCACCTGGGACATGTCTTCCCGGATGGTCCAAAACCTACCGGTGAACGCTACTGCGTCAACTCAGCGTCTTTGAACTTTACCGACGATGAAAACGGTGAGCAGATTAAAGGCTGAAGAAGCGATTCAGCAAATTATTCTACGGGAGTGGGTTTAAGATGAATCTTGATGAGATGATTAACAGCATGACGCCGGAAGTTTATCAGCGCTTATCGACGGCCGTTGAGCTGGGAAAATGGCCGGATGGCGTCGCGCTGACGGCAGAACAAAAAGAGAACAGCATGCAACTGGTGATGTTATGGCAGGCGCGTAACAATATCGATGCGCAGCATATGACTATCGACACCAACGGTGAGATGGTCATGAAGAGTAAGCAGCAGCTGAAAGTTGAATTTGGGATAACGCCTGAGCCGATTGCGACGTTCAAATCCTGATTGTGGAAACAACATGAATTTGCAGGTCCGGCACGGCTTACCGTAACGGACCTGCAAAGTCTTACTTCTTGTTCATCATCGCCTTAAGGTCGGCAAACGGGTTGTATTTCGCCTCGCCGACGTCTTTCTGCGCATCTTCGCCCGCTACCACGGTAGAACCATACTGATCCACTTCGGTGTATTTCGAGTGCTCATGATCGTGGCAATACAGGCATAACATCTCCCAGTTACTGCCATCTTCCGGGTTATTGGAATGGTCATGATCGATATGGTGTACCGTCAGCTCGCGCAGGTTGGAATACACGAACTCGCGCGAACAGCGCCCGCAGACCCAGGGGAACAGTTTAAGCGCCTTTTCCCGGTATCCGACTTCCAGACGGGCGTAATTTTTAGGGATAAAAGCCATAAAACCTCGTGCTCCTGTAGAATATGAAAAGCTGCGCCAACGTCAGGCGCAGCAGATGGTGATAATCATAACCTATTGTGCACGACGTGGGGATCAGTGTTTAATCCCTAACGACTCAGCCAGCTGCTTAGCCAGTTGGTTTTTATCGTCCGCGCCATACTCCCAGAACATGGCCCCGCCCAGCCCCTTGCTCTTGATGTAGTCTGCTTTGATTGCCACCGATCGTGGGTTCTCGTAAGAAAGGGCAAACAGCGCTTTGCCGTCAGCCGACTGCACCGACAGCCATGGCACTTTTGCTTCATCATCCCAGTGCTGGGTAAAGCGTTTTTGCGGATCGTTGATGAGCTTCGCCACAATGTCGTTGTATTTCACATAGGTATCTTTGGTCAGATCCACGCCCAGTGATTTGAACAGTTCAATTTGCTGGGCGCTGAAGTAGGGCTGGGTGACCGGATTTTTCTGCGCATCGGGTTTGCTCCAGTCAATCCCTGGCTCGACGGCGCGTTTAGGCACCCGGCCATAGAAACCAATTCCCAGGTTCATCTGGCTCGGTTTTAATCCTGCGGCAAGATAGTTACTAACCACAAAATCGGCGCTGTATTTATCTGCCGCCGCCACCGTTGGCCATTGTGTTGAATCATAGAGATTGGCGTTGAAGTACTGAGTGCCGTAAGCCATGTCATAGGTCATCAGATTGATGTAATCGAGCGACGGGGCTATCGCCTTCATGTCCACCCAGCTTTTCGGGCTACCCGCGTTTGCGCCCACGGCAATGGTGACCAGTTTTTGCTGGCCCATTGCGCTACGCAGTTCTTTCAGTAGCGAGGTAAAGTTATCCCGATCGGCGGGTTGGCTATCGACCAGTCCCCATGCACCGTTTACCGGGTACTCCCAGTCGAGATCGATACCATCCAGGCCGTATTTCTTCACAATCTCCTGTACGGACCGAATAAACACTGCTCGCGTTTCTTTGGTTGCCGCCGCACCTGAGAATCCGCGCGCCCCCCAGCCACCCACAGAAAGCAGCACTTTCAGGTTAGGGTTTTGCTTACGCAATGTGGGGATCTTCTGCAAGTCAGCCTGTACTTTTGGCGACAGCCAAATCTGATGCAGCTTGCTGGCATCTTTTAATGCGTCATTGGTTTCGTCTTTTTCGTTGTTGTAGACCAGACCAAAGGAGTAATTGAGATGGGTAATCTGGCGGACGTCCAGTTTATCAATATCGCCACCGGGACCGGCAGTAACATCGCCACCGCCGTTAAAGTAACCGACAGACATCAGGGTATTAGCGGACACAACGCTCGCGCAGAGCAGGGGTAATGCTGCCAGCAAAGGCAAAAGTTTCATCGGTGTTCCTCTTTGACATTTAAACAAGCAAACACGCCACGATAATGGCGTGGCGAAAAAAACAGCTCTCGCAGGCTAGCAGTTTACAAAAAGGAAAAATGCGAAGGGGTTCACGCCATGTTTAGCGAAGCGGCTTCCATGGTCCTTTGAAATTTGGGATATGTTCACTTCTATTTGTGATCTGAGTTGTGAAATACAGATCATTATCTTTGTTTTAAAGATTTTATGTTGACCTTGAAGATGGCGTGGTTAAGTATTGGTGCCACTGATGCAAAACTAAACACAAAGGAAGATGCAATGAAAGCACTGGCAAGATTTGGTAAGGCCTTTGGCGGCTATAAGATGATTGACGTGCCGGAACCAGTATGTGGTCCGGATGACGTAGTGATTGAAATCAAAGCGGCGGCTATCTGCGGTGCGGATATGAAACACTACAACGTCGACAGCGGTTCCGATCAGTTCAACTCCGTTCGCGGTCACGAATTTGCCGGCAATATTGTGCAGGTAGGGGAAAAGGTCAAGGACTGGAAAGTTGGCCAGCGGGTGGTTTCTGACAATAGTGGGCACGTCTGCGGCGTTTGCCCGGCCTGTGAACAAGGTGATTTTCTGTGTTGTACAGAAAAAGTGAATTTGGGTCTGGATAACAATACCTGGGGCGGTGGATTTTCAAAATACTGTCTGGTACCGGGTGAGATCCTCAAAATTCACCGTCACGCGCTGTGGGAAATCCCGCAGGGTGTTGATTATGAAGACGCCGCGGTGCTGGACCCTATCTGCAACGCTTATAAATCTATCGCTCAGCAATCAAAATTCCTTCCCGGTCAGGATGTGGTGGTCTTCGGTACCGGTCCATTAGGCCTCTTCTCGGTCCAGATGGCTCGCATTATGGGGGCCGTCAATATCGTGATGGTCGGGCTGGAAGAGGACGTTGCGGTGCGTTTCCCAATCGCCAAAGAATTGGGTGCGACGGCGGTAGTCAACGGTTCGACCGAAGATGTGGTCACGCGCTGCCAGGAAATCTGCGGGAAAGACAATCTGGGGCTGGTCATCGAATGCTCCGGTGCCAATATCGCCCTCAAACAATCGATCGAAATGCTGCGTCCAAACGGTGAAGTCGTCCGCGTGGGTATGGGCTTTAAACCGCTCGATTTCTCCATCAACGACATCACGGCGTGGAACAAAAGCATCATCGGTCATATGGCCTATGACTCCACGTCCTGGCGCAACGCGATTCGCCTGCTGGCCAGCGGCGCGATCAACGTTAAACCGATGATCACTCACCGTATTGGTCTCTCACAATGGCGCGAAGGGTTTGACGCTATGGTCGATAAAACCGCGATTAAAGTGATCATGACTTACGACTTTGATGAATAACCTATTTATTAAAGGAACGTTATCGCATGGAAAAAATAACAAAACCGCACTGCGGCGCCAGGTTGGACAGGCTGCCTGACTGTCGCTGGCATTCATCGATGTTTGCCATGGTCGCCTTTGGATTACTGGTGTGCTGGAGCAATGCCGTCGGCGGATTAATTCTCGCACAGTTAAAAGAACTGGGCTGGACCGATAATTCCACTACCGCCACGTTTTCTGCAATTACCACGGCGGGCATGTTTCTTGGCGCGCTTGCCGGGGGAATTATCGGGGATAAAACCGGGCGCAAAAATGCCTTTATCCTGTATGAAACGATTCATATTATTGCCATGGTCGTGGGGGCGTTTTCGCCAAATATGGCCTTCCTGATCGCCTGCCGTTTTGTCATGGGGGTGGGATTAGGCGCGCTTCTGGTGACCTTATTTGCCGGGTTCACCGAATATATGCCTGGCAGAAATCGCGGTACCTGGTCCAGTAGGGTCTCGTTTATCGGTAACTGGTCTTATCCGCTGTGCTCGCTGATTGCAATGGGGCTGACGCCGTTAATCAGTGCTGAATGGAACTGGCGCGTGCAACTGCTGATCCCGGCGGTGCTGTCGCTGATTGCAACCGCTATTGCCTGGCGCTGGTTCCCCGAGTCGCCTCGCTGGCTGGAGTCTCGTGGGCGCTATCAGGAGGCTGAAAAGGTGATGCGGGCCATTGAGGAGGGCGTGGTTCAGCAGACGGGTAAACCGCTGCCGCCGGTGGTGATAGAAGATGACGGTAAGCCCCCACGCTCTGTCCCATATTCGGCTCTATTAACCGGCGTATTACTCAAGCGCGTTATTTTAGGTTCCTTCGTTCTGATTGCCATGAATGTCGTGCAGTACACCTTAATTAACTGGCTACCGACGATATTTATGACTCAGGGTATTAACCTAAAAGATTCCATTGTTTTAAATACCATGAGTATGTTCGGTGCGCCGTTTGGAATATTTATCGCCATGCTGGTGATGGATAAAATTCCCAGAAAGACCATGGGTGTGGGCTTATTAGTTTTAATCGCTGCGCTGGGATATATCTACTCACTGCAAACCAGCATGCTGCTAATTACGTTAATTGGCTTCTTCCTGATTACCTTTGTGTATATGTATGTTTGCTACGCTTCGGCGGTGTATGTTCCGGAAATATGGCCGACCGAAGCAAAACTGCGTGGCTCCGGACTGGCAAATGCGGTAGGGCGCATCAGCGGTATCGCCGCACCTTACGCGGTAGCTGTACTGCTTAACGGTTACGGTGTGACGGGGGTATTTGTGCTGCTGGGGGCGGTATCCATTATTGTCGCCATCGCCATTGCTACTATCGGAATTGAAACCAAAGGCGTCTCTGTCGAAAGTCTCGGTATTGATGCCGCGACCAGCAAATAATATTGATGGGAAAGAAAATGCAAAATTCAAAAGCAATATTAAAAACACCCGGCACGATGAAAATTATTACCGCCGATATGCCGGTACCGAAAGAGCATGAAGTGCTGATTAAAATTGAATACGTCGGTATTTGCGGCTCAGATGTTCACGGTTTTGAATCGGGCCCTTTTATTCCGCCGAAAGATCCGAATCAGGAAATCGGTCTCGGGCACGAATGTGCAGGTACTGTGGTGGCGGTAGGGAACCGCGTATCCAAATTCAAACCCGGCGACCGGGTCAATATCGAGCCTGGCGTGCCGTGCGGTCACTGTCGTTATTGTCTGGAAGGGAAATACAACATCTGCCCGGACGTCGATTTTATGGCCACCCAGCCAAACTATCGTGGTGCGCTAACCCACTATCTGTGCCATCCGGAGAGCTTCACCTACAAGCTGCCCGACAATATGGACACCCTGGAAGGGGCGCTGGTAGAGCCTGCGGCAGTGGGGATGCACGCTGCGATGCTGGCAGATGTTAAACCGGGTAAGAAAATCGTCATTCTGGGGGCAGGCTGTATCGGCTTAATGACTCTGCAAGCCTGTAAATGCCTGGGCGCAACCGATATTGCCGTCGTTGATGTGCTGGAAAAACGCCTGGCTATGGCCGAGCAGCTTGGGGCGACGACCGTCATCAACGGAGCTAAAGAGGACACGGTTGTCCGCTGCCAGCAGTTCTCTGGCGATATGGGGGCCGACATTGTTTTTGAAACCGCAGGCTCGGCGATCACCGTCAAGCAGGCCCCGTATCTGGTGATGCGCGGCGGAAAAATCATGATCGTCGGCACGGTGTCCGGTGATTCGGCAATTAATTTCCTCAAAATTAACCGTGAAGTCTCGATTCAGACCGTTTTCCGCTATGCCAACCGCTATCCGGTCACCATTGAGGCTATCTCCTCTGGTCGTTTCGATGTGAAGTCGATGGTGACGCATATTTACGATTATGAAGATGTGCAGCGCGCGTTTGATGAATCCGTTAATAACAAACGCGACATTATTAAAGGCGTTATTAAAATTAATCATTAATTAATTGAAAAGGGAGAAATAACCATGCTAGCAGATATTAAATATTGGGAAAATGATGCTCAGGATAAACATTACGCTATCGCTCACTTTAACGTGTGGAATGCGGAAATGTTAATGGGGGTAATTGATGCGGCGGAAGAGGCAAAATCGCCGGTCATTATCTCATTCGGCACCGGGTTTGTCGGTAATACCTCGTTTGAAGATTTTTCGCATATGATGGTTTCCATGGCGAAAAAGGCGGCGGTGCCGGTGATTACCCACTGGGATCACGGGCGCAGTATGGAGATTATCCATAACGCCTGGACCCACGGCATGAACTCGCTGATGCGTGATGCTTCCGCTTTTGATTTCGAGGAAAATATTCGCCTGACCAAAGAGGCGGTCGATTTCTTCCATCCGCTGGGTATTCCGGTGGAAGCCGAGTTGGGGCACGTGGGTAATGAAACGGTCTACGAAGAAGCGCTGGCCGGCTATCACTACACCGACCCAAGCCAGGCGGCTGAGTTCGTTGAACGTACCGGCTGCGACTCGCTGGCGGTAGCGATTGGTAACCAGCACGGCGTCTATACCTCCGAACCGAAATTGAACTTTGACGTGGTTAAACGCGTACGTCAGGCGGTATCTGTGCCGCTGGTGCTGCACGGCGCTTCCGGCATCAGTGATGCGGATATTAAGAAAGCCATTTCATTAGGTATTTCGAAAATCAATATCCACACTGAACTGTGTCAGGCCGCGATGGTCGCGGTGCAAGAAAACCAGGACCAGCCGTTCCTGCACGTCGAGCGTGAAGTACGTAAAGCTGTAAAAGAGCGCGCGCTGGAGAAAATCAAACTGTTTGGTTCAGACGGTAAAGCGGAATGACAATATGGATAGAATCGAGGTTATTTGTATAGGGGCGGCCATTGTTGATATTCCCTTGCAGCCGGTAAGTAAAAATATCTTTGATGTAGACTCTTATCCGTTAGAACGTATTGCCATGACCACCGGGGGAGATGCGATTAATGAAGCGACGATTATTTCTCGCCTCGGTCATCGCACCGCGTTAATCAGTCGGGTAGGTAATGATGCCGCCGGGAATTTTATTCTCGACCACTGTCGACGCGAGAATATTGATATCCAGAGTCTGAAACAGGACGCGGATATTGATACTTCTATTAACGTGGGCTTAGTGACCGCCGATGGCGAACGCACCTTTGTGACTAACTGCAACGGCAGCCTGTGGAAACTGAATATTAGCGATGTCGATTTTGACCGTTTCTCGCAGGCAAAGCTGCTATCGCTGGCAAGCATCTTTAATAGCCCCTTGTTGGACGGCAAAGCGTTAACGGAGATATTTATTCAGGCCAAAAAGCATCAGTTGATCATTTGTGCCGACATGATTAAGCCGCGGCTTAATGAAACGCTGGACGATATTCGCGAAGCGCTGAGCTATGTCGATTATCTGTTTCCCAATGTCGACGAGGCGAAACTGCTAACCGGGAAAGAGACGCTGGATGAGATAGCAGACAGTTTTCTGCACTGCGGTGTGAAAACGGTAGTGATTAAAACCGGTAAGAAAGGCTGCTTTATCAAGCGTGCTGATATGAAAATGGCGGTACCTGCGGTTTCGGGAATTACCGCTATCGACACCATCGGTGCGGGCGATAATTTCGCTTCGGGGTTTATCTCTGCGCTGCTTGAAGGCAAACCGCTACGCGACTGTGCGCTGTTTGCTAACGCGACGGCAGCGATATCGGTACTCAGCGTGGGCGCTACGACGGGCGTGAAAAACAGAAAACTGGTTGACCAACTTCTCGACGAATACGAAGGGTAATAGCGGCAGATGAAAATGATTCCTTTAGGCAGTACGGATATTACGCTTTCCCGCATGGGACTGGGCACCTGGGCCATCGGTGGCGGCCCGGCATGGAACGGCGATCTTGATTTGCAGGTTTGCATCGACACCATTATCGAAGCGCATCGTTGCGGCATTAATCTGATTGATACCGCACCGGGCTACAACTTCGGTAATAGCGAGAAGATTGTGGGGCAGGCGCTGAAAAAACTGCCGCGCAACGAGATTGTTGTCGAAACCAAATGCGGCATTGTCTGGGAGCGGGAAGGTAGCCTGTTCAATAAAGTGGGCGAACGCCAGCTGTATAAAAATCTCACGCCCGAGTCGATTCGTGAGGAGGTGGACGCCAGCCTGCAACGGCTCGGTATCGACAGCATTGATATTTATATGACCCACTGGCAGTCGGTAGAGCCTTGTTTTACACCGATTGCGGAAACGGTCGATACGCTCAATGCGCTCAAGAAAGAAGGGAAAATCCGTTCTATCGGCGCGGCGAACGTGGATGCTGAGCATATTCGGGAGTACGTAAAACACGGCGAGCTGGATATCGTGCAGGCTAAGTACAGCATCCTCGACCGGGCGCTGGAAACTGAGCTGCTGCCGCTCTGTCAGCGGCACGGCATTGTGGTTCAGGTCTATTCCCCGCTGGAACAGGGGTTGCTGACCGGAACTATCACACGGGATTATGTTCCCGGCGGCGCGCGGGCTAACAAAGTCTGGTTCCAGCGCGAAAATATGCTGCGCGTGATTGACATGCTAGAACGCTGGCAACCGCTGTGTGCTAAATACCGCTGCACAATCCCGGCGCTGGCGCTGGCGTGGATTTTAAAGCAAAGTGATTTAATCACCCTGTTAAGCGGAGCGACGGCGCCAGAGCAGGTTCGTGAAAACGTCGACGCCCTGACGATCGCGTTAACCGACGCGGATTCTTTATTGATGCGAGAAATGGCAGAAGCATTGAATAATAAATAGGTAAATAGAAAACGCCTCTGTTTCTGTGTAAAAGACCATAAAATCTGTGATTCAGACATGTTGTTTTGAAAATAAACATAGCCTGTGAGATACTGGTAACTTATCATGATGTTGAAGGAAACAGAGGTGTAATCGTGGCGGCAAAAGACAGAATTCAGGCTATCAAGCAAAGGGTAGCCAACGACAAGAAAGTAACGGTATCTAATCTGAGCGCTATTTTTCAGGTTACAGAAGAAACGATTCGCCGCGATCTTGAAAAGCTTGAAGATGAAGGTTTTCTGACCCGTACGTATGGTGGTGCGGTACTAAATACCGCCGCGCTGTCTGATAACATTCATTTTTACAAGCGAGCTAAATCATTCTATGAAGAAAAGCAGAAGGTCGCTCGCAACGCACTGCCGTTTATTAAAAATAAGACCACTATGGCGGCTGACTCCAGCAGTACTGCAATGGAGTTATTAAAGCTTCTGAAGGAACGTAATGACCTCACATTATTAACCAACTCGGCGGAAGCCTTTCATGAACTGGCACAGTCTGAGATTAATGTGGTTTCGACGGGGGGAGAATTAAACAAAAATACGCTGTCACTACAGGGGCGTATTACCAAAGAGATCATCAGCCGATATCACGTTGATATCATGGTGATGAGTTGTAAAGGACTGGATATCGCCAACGGTGCGCTTGATTCAAACGAAGCTGAAGCAGAGATCAAGAAAACCATGATTCGTCAGGCTGCTGAAGTAGCACTGTTGGTTGACCACTCAAAGTTCGATCGTAAAGCATTTGTTCAGTTGGTAGATCTTAGTCATATTAATTACATAATAACAGATAAAGCACCGGGTGCAGAATGGATTTCCTTTTGCAAGGAAAATAATATCCAGCTCGTATACTAATAACGGGATTGTGATATCGATAGCGTTTTAGTTTGCATCCGGATAATGCCCAATAAAATGATGATGGTAAATGCGGCAAAGTTAACTCTGCCGCGCGTTGCCATAATTTATTATTTTATATTTTGCTGCATTTGAGGCATCCAGATGGAACAATATGAATATATCGGTGCAAGACTAGATCGCTTACCTTTCTCGCGATTTCATTTTCGTATTTTTGGTATCATAAGTTTTGGTTTATTACTGACCGGGTTTCTTAGTTATTCCGGTAACGTGGTACTGGCAAAGTTGGTTAGTAACGGTTGGTCAAATAATTATCTCAATGCAGCGTTTACGTCTGCGCTGATGTTTGGTTATTTCATCGGATCGCTGAGCGGTGGATTTATTGGTGATTATTTTGGTCGCCGTAAAGCATTTCGTATCAATCTACTGATTGTTGGCATTTCTGCAATCGCCGCATCTTTTGTTCCCAACATGTACTGGTTGATCTTCTTTCGAGGCCTGATGGGAACCGGCATGGGGGCGCTGATTATGGTGGGCTATGCCTCATTCACTGAGTTTATTCCGCCGGTGGTGCGCGGAAAATGGTCTGCGCGTCTGTCTTTTGTTGGCAACTGGTCGCCGATGCTGTCGGCGGCGGTTGGTGTGGTTGTTATCTCATACTTAAGCTGGCGAGCGATGTTTTTAGTCGGAGGCGTGGGAATGCTGCTGGCCTGGTACATTTCTGGAAAATACTTTATTGAGTCTCCCCGGTGGCTGGCAGGTAAAGGTCAGCAGGACATGGCGGAGAAGCATTTATTCGATGTTGAGTTGCAGGTAGAAACAGAAAAGCAAATCACATTACCATTGTGTCCAATACCGAAGAGAAAGAGCGAACTCCGCACCGTAGACGGGTCATTCTGGCTGTTATTCAAAGGACAGATGCTGCGTCGGACACTGGTGGCTATTACGGTATTGATTGCGATGAATATCTCACTGTATACCATTACCGTATGGATCCCGACTATTTTTGTTAACTCGGGTATTGCTGTGACGAAGTCCATTTTGATGACTGCGATTATTATGATTGGCGCACCGGTAGGTATTTTTATTGCGGCATTGATTATCGACCGCTTTCCGCGACGTCTCTTTGGTTCGTTGCTGTTAATTATTATTGCACTTTTAGGCTATTTTTATTCGATTCAAACGCAGGAGTGGGCGATTTTAAGCTGTGGTCTGGTCATGATTTTCTTTTTATATATGTATGTCTGTTTTGCCTCTGCGGTATATGTCCCGGAACTGTGGCCAACGCATCTCAGATTACGTGGTTCAGGTTTTGTCAATGCTGTGGGTCGAATTGTCGCCGTCTTTACACCCTATGGCGTTGCCGTATTATTGACTCAATATGACTCTGTTACCGTGTTTATCGTCCTGGGTATCATGCTGGTGGTATGTGCGCTGATCCTGTTTTGTTTTGGTATTGAAACCCGCCTGGTTTCACTAGAAGAAATCTCAACTTTGGGGTGATTACTTGCCTGATGGCTGTACCATCAGGCAACGTTCTATCTTTGCGTTTCTTCCCAGTCTGCCAGCGTATACAGCGTTGCACCCGCAGCGGCCATTTCCATAAACGCCTGCGTGCTGTCCTGAGGCTGAATATTCACCCCTCGACAACCGTCGGTAATGACGTTCACCCTATAGCCCAATTCCAGCGCATCGAGGACGGTAAACTTCACGCAGTAGTCGGTTGCCAGCCCCATGATGATGAGGTCGGTAATACGCTGTTGCATAAGCCACGCATTCAGTTCCGTTGCCTGACGGCGACCGTTATCAAAAAATGCGCTGTAGCTGTCAACCTGCGGGTTTTCGCCCTTATAGAACGTCTTATCAATGCCGCGCTGATTCAGCAGAGGGTGCAAGGCCGCTCCCTGCGAGTTCTGTACACAGTGATCCGGCCAGAACGTCTGCGCCAGGCCATCCAGTTGTCCCTGCGTGTAAGGGGCGACCTGATGCTGGCTGGCAAAGCTGCCGTGATTAGCCGGATGCCAGTCCAGACTGGAAACAACCTTCTCACCACGCAGCGAACACCAGTCAATCAGGCGATTGGCGACATCCACGGTGCTATCACCTTCTGGAACGGCAAGTGCGCCTCCGGCACAAAAATCGTTTTGCAAATCAACCAGCAGTAATGCTCGTGCCATCGTCACTCCTCCTTCAATCATCCGGCGTCAGTTCACCGCGCAGGTTTTGCGTCATCGCGTCACGGATGGCCTGCGTGTCCAGCCCCTGGCTCAGCAAATAATGCAGCTTGGTCAGTGTTGCTTCAACGGTCATATCCGCACCGCCAATCACGCCCGCATGTGCCAGCGCATTCCCCGTCGCATAACCGCCCATGTTGACCTTGCCGGACATGCACTGCGTGAGGTTAATGACCACAATACCGCGTGAGCTGGCATCCTCAAGCTCCTTCAGGAACTCTTTATTCTGCGGGGCATTGCCCACGCCGTAAGAACGCAGAATTAACGCTTTGACTGGCTGGCGCAGGAAGTTACGCACCACGTCTGCGGAAATTCCAGGATAAATCGTGACCACGCCAATCGGCTGCGGGGTGATAGGGTGCAC
>NZ_SZXN01000034.1:19413-55434 GCF_005281195.1 Citrobacter sp. wls613 | reverse complement strand
CAGCTCGCCCGCACCGTGCGGCGCGGGCGGGGTGCCCAAACGACGGATGTGGATCCCGGCTTCCAGTAAAGGTGCAAGGTTAGGTGAAGCGAAGGCGTCAAAACCGTCGGCGTGCGCTTTGGTAGTGCGGTTACCACGATACAGTCGGTTATTGAAGAACAGAGTGACTTCATTGATCGGATAATTGGCCGCAACGTACAACGCATTCAGCAAATTGATTTGTCCGTCTGAACGTAGCTCAGCCAGCGGGATTTGTGACCCTGTCACAATAACCGGCTTGCCCAGATTCTCCAGCATAAACGACAGCGCCGAGGCGGTGAACGCCATGGTGTCGGTGCCGTGCAGAATCACAAAACCGTCGTATTCGTCGTAGTGAGCTTTAATATCTTCCGCAATATGCTGCCAGTCCTCTGGCGTCATATCGGAGGAATCCATCAGCGGGACATATTCGTGAATGGTGAAGTCTGGCATCTCTGGGCGGTGGAATTCAGGCATCAATGCCAGTTGACGCTGAAGATGGCCGGAAACCGGAATGTAACCTTGTTCTGAGCGCTGCATACCGATGGTACCGCCGGTATAGGCAACGTAAATCGATTTCTTCTGCATGACTTTTCTTCTGTCTCAAAGAAAAACCCCTCTTCATCCCGAAGAGGGGTCAAGAGTTAGCGGACGTTGGCGCAGGTCAGGCAGAACGCATAACGGTTCTGCGGGTCGTTAAACGCGGCCAGCTTATCACTTTCGGTTTTTACCACGCTTGCCGCAGAGGCCAGTGGTGCCGGGAGCATGGCCTGAATGGCTTCTGGTAGCATAGCGCGAACGGAACCAGACATGCTGTCCATGACCATATCAACGAACGTGGGCTCGTCCTGATAATACTCAATGTGCCATTGTTTCAGTTTCGCCAGTTCTGCCGCTTTTGCTACAGCGTCGTCGAAATCGCCGAGACTGTCGACCAGACCATTCGCTTTTGCATCCTGACCGGTCCAGACGTGGCCCTGGGCGATTTTATCAATCTGCTCTGGCGTTGTCTTACGTGCATCCGCGACCAGCGTGATGAAGCGCTTATAGCCGTTCTCGATGCTCAGTTGCATCATCTGCTGCACTTCCGGCGGTAACGCTTTGGTGACGGAAATATCGGCCAGCGGCGAGGTCGCCACACCGTCGGTATGTACACCAATGGAATCGAGGCTGTTTTCAACGGTGTTGATCACGCCAAAGATGCCGATGGAGCCGGTCAGGGTGCTGGGGTTCGCCACAATGTAGTTTGCCGGGGTTGAGATCCAGTAACCGCCGGAGGCCGCCATGCCGCCCATGGAAACCACCACCGGTTTACCTGCCGCTTTTGCTGCAGCCAGCTCAGCGCGGATCACTTCCGAGGCGCTGACGCTGCCGCCTGGGCTGTTAACGCGCAGGACAATGGCTTTTACCTTCGGATCGAGACGCGCTTCACGGATTTGTGCCGCAGTGGTGTCGCCGCCGACGTTGCCCGGTGTTTCTTCTCCGTCCATGATCGCGCCATTGGCGAAGACTACGCCAATGCTGTCACCGGTATCCGCCGGGGTTTTTAGCGTGTAATCGTAATAGCTGACGGCACTGTAGTTCTTCTCTGTTTTGCTCCAGCCAAACTGTTTAGTCAGCAGTTTTTCCACTTCAGCGCTGGAGGCGAGAGCATCGACCAGTTTATTGTCGAGGGCGTACTTCGCGGTGTCGCCACCCACTTTCGTCAGGCCGTCAAGCATCGCCTGTGCGCCCGGGAACACTTGCTGCGCCGGGATCTGGCGGTTAGCGGCAACGGTATCGAGATAGTTCTGCCACAGCTCGCCAATCCAGCGACTGTCGGCTTCACGTGCGGCCGGGGACATATCGTCGCGAATAAACGGCTCGACGGCGGACTTATAGGTACCGACGCGGAAAACGTGGGTGGAGACTTTTAGTTTATCCAGCAGAGACTTGTAATACAGACCGTTGGTCGCAAAGCCGTGCAGGTCAACCGAACCCTGCGGGGAGAGCCAAATTTTGTTGGCAAAGCTTGCGAGGTAATACTGTCCCTGGCTGAAGTTATCGCCCACGGCAAAGACCGGTTTTCCACTGTCGCGGAATTCGCGCAGTGCTTTGCCGATATACTGCATGGACGGCTGATCGGCCCCGGCAAAGTTTTTTAAATCCATCACGATGCCGGTGATGTTGCGATCGTCTTTTGCCTGGCGAATGGTGTTAACGATATCGAACAGTGAGTTTTCTTGCAGGCGATCGGAACTGGCGCCAAACAGCTGACGTCCGATGACACTTAAGCGGCTGGTGCTCGAGGGCTTATCGACAATAACGCCGGAGATATCGAGCAGCAGTGCGCCACGCTCCGCGTGTTCGCTGGAGGTGCTACTGCTGACCTGCATCCAGATCCCCACGCCCACCAGGACCAAAAAGATAAAGAACAGGTTCAGTACACATTCGCGGACGAAATTCAGTATTCGCCACGTCCATTTAAAAATTCCGGCAATAAAACGCCACAGGGTTCGCATGTATTCTCCCTACCGATGAACAACACGCCCCCCGTTTTACCGGAGAAGGCGTTAAGATGTGGCTATCGTAATGACCCGGCAGGCAATTGTCAGCAGGAATCACCGCCGGCGCTGTAACAAAATCCGCTCACGTGTTAATTTTGTGAACAAATTTCATTGTTGGAGTTAAGCAAATGGATGCACTCGAATTACTTCTTACCCGCCGTAGCGCTTCTCGTCTTGTTGAACCCGCTCCCGTGGGTGAGCAACTGCAAAATATCCTGCGGGCGGGGATGCGCGCCCCGGATCACAAATCGCTGCAGCCGTGGCGTTTCTTTGTGATTGAAGGTGCAGGGCGTGAGCGTTTTAGCGCCGTGCTCGAAAAAGGGGCTATTGCCGCAGAGGGCGACGAAAAGGCTGTCGAAAAAGCGCGTACTGCGCCGTTTCGTGCCCCGCTGATTATTGCGGTGGTGGCGAAATGTGAAGAAAGTGACAAGGTTCCACTGTGGGAACAGGAAATGTCAGCGGGTTGTGCGGTAATGGCCATGCAAATGGCGGCGATTGCGCAAGGCTTTGGCGGGATCTGGCGCAGCGGTGCTTTAACCGAAAGTGCAGTGGTGCGCGAGGCATTTGACTGTCGTGCGCAGGATAAAATTGTCGGCTTCCTCTATCTGGGCACGCCACAGCTTAAAGCATCCACCACGATTAACCCTGCCGATCCGAGCGCATTCGTCCAGTATTTCTGATTTCAGCGGCTAAACTGTCTGGATTATGAGCAAAGACACCCGAATTCAGACAGTCACTCTTACCACATCATGGAATGAGCGCTACCATAGCCCGATTGCAATGACAGGAGATGTCCATGAGCGAGCACGCTATTCGTTTAACGCAATACAGCCACGGAGCCGGTTGCGGTTGTAAAATTTCCCCCAAAGTGCTGGAAACCATCCTGCACAGCGAGCAGGCGAAATTTGTTGATCCGAATTTACTCGTGGGGAATGAAACCCGCGACGACGCGGCCGTGTACGATCTGGGTAATGGTACCAGCGTTATCAGCACCACCGATTTCTTTATGCCGATAGTCGATAATCCGTTTGATTTTGGCCGCATCGCCGCGACCAACGCCATCAGCGATATCTTCGCGATGGGTGGCAAACCGATTATGGCTATCGCGATTCTGGGCTGGCCGCTCGATAAGCTGGCACCGGAAGTCGCCCGTGAAGTGACAGAAGGCGGGCGTTTCGCTTGTCGCCAGGCCGGCATTGCGCTGGCGGGCGGTCACTCTATTGATGCCCCGGAGCCGATTTTTGGTCTTGCCGTGACGGGCGTGGTCCCGACCGAGCGCGTGAAGAAAAACAGCACCGCAGAAGCGGGATGCAAGCTGTTCCTCACCAAGCCGCTAGGCATTGGCGTGTTGACCACCGCCGAGAAAAAATCGCTGCTTAAGCCTGAGCATGTTGGGCTGGCGACGGAAGTGATGTGCCGCATGAATGTTGCGGGCGCAGCGTTTGCGGACATTGAAGGCGTGAAAGCCATGACCGACGTGACCGGTTTTGGCCTGCTGGGACACCTGAGCGAAATGTGTCAGGGCGCGGGCGTTCAGGCGCAAATCGTTTACCAGGATATTCCAAAACTACCTGGTGTTGAAGAGTACATCGCGCAGGGCGCAGTGCCGGGCGGCACGCAGCGTAACTTTGCCAGCTACGGGCATCTGATGGGTGAGATGCCGCAGGCGGTACGAGACCTGCTGTGCGATCCCCAAACCTCCGGCGGCCTGCTGCTGGCGGTAACACCGGAATCTGAGGCTGAAGTGAAAGCGGTTGCCGCGCAGTTTGGCATTGATCTCACCGCGATTGGTGAGCTGGTTGAAGCACGTGGCGGTCGCGCCATGGTTGAGATCCGTTAATTCGATGCGGTTGTTTATTGCCGAAAAACCGAGTCTGGCGCGCGCGATTGCCGATGTGCTCCCTAAGCCACATCGCAAAGGTGATGGCTTTATTGAATGCGGAAATGGGCAAGTGGTGACCTGGTGTATCGGTCACCTGCTTGAACAGGCGCAGCCAGACGCCTACGACAGTCGCTATGCACGCTGGAGTCTGGTCGACTTGCCGATTGTACCGGAAAAGTGGCAACTGCAGCCGCGTCCCTCCGTCACCAAACAGCTCAACGTCATCAAGCGCTTTCTGCATGAGGCCAGTGAAGTCATTCACGCGGGAGACCCCGATCGTGAAGGACAGCTGCTGGTCGATGAAGTGCTGGATTACCTGCAACTGGCGCCGGAAAAGCGGCATCAGGTACAACGGTGTCTGATTAACGACCTTAACCCACAGGCGGTGGAGCGGGCAATTTCTCGTCTGCGCGCCAACAGCGAGTTCATCCCGCTGTGCGTTTCGGCGCTGGCGCGAGCGCGTGCCGACTGGCTGTACGGCATTAATATGACGCGCGCCTATACCATTCTTGGGCGTAACGCGGGTTATCAAGGCGTGCTGTCCGTGGGGCGTGTGCAGACGCCGGTGCTTGGTCTGGTGGTGCGCCGTGATGAAGAGATTGAAAACTTCGTCGCCAAAGATTTCTTTGAGGTCAAAGCGCATATCGTCACACCTGCCGACGAGCGGTTTACCGCTATCTGGCAGCCGAGCGAGGCGTGTGAACCTTATCAGGATGAAGAAGGGCGCTTACTGAACCGTACGCTGGCGGAGCATGTGGTGAAACGCATCAACGGTCAGCCAGCGATAGTCACCAGCTATAACGATAAACGGGAATCAGAATCCGCACCGTTGCCGTTCTCACTGTCGGCGTTGCAGATTGAAGCCGCTAAACGCTTCGGACTGAGCGCGCAAAACGTGCTCGATATCTGCCAGAAGCTGTATGAAACCCACAAATTGATTACCTATCCGCGTTCTGATAGCCGCTATCTGCCGGAAGAACATTTTGCCGGTCGCCATGCGGTGATGAATGCGATTAGCGTGCACGCTCCGGATTTATTTCCGCAGCCTGCGGTTAATCCCGATACGCGTAATCGCTGCTGGGACGATAAAAAGGTTGATGCGCACCACGCGATTATTCCCACTGCGCGTAGTTCATCCATCAATTTGAATGACAATGAAGCCAAGGTGTACAACCTGATTGCGCGTCAGTATCTGATGCAGTTCTGCCCGGACGCGGTATTCCGCAAGTGCGTCATTGAGCTGGATATTGCGAAAGGCAAATTTGTTGCTAAAGCCCGTTTCCTGGCGGAAGCCGGGTGGCGTACGCTGCTGGGTAACAAAGAGCGCGACGAAGAAAACGACGGCACACCGTTGCCGGTGGTGGCTCGTGATGACGAACTACTGTGTGAAAAGGGCGAAGTGGTGGAACGCCAGACCCAGCCGCCGCGCCATTTTACCGACGCGACGCTGTTGTCGGCGATGACCGGGATCGCACGGTTTGTGCAGGATAAAGATCTGAAAAAGATCCTGCGCGCCACCGACGGACTGGGAACGGAGGCTACGCGCGCGGGGATTATCGAACTGCTGTTTAAGCGCGGGTTCCTGGTGAAAAAGGGCCGCTATATACACTCGACGGATCCCGGAAAGGCGCTGTTCCATTCGTTGCCAGAAATGGCAACGCGTCCGGATATGACCGCGCACTGGGAGTCGATCCTGACGCAAATCAGTGAAAAGCAGTGCCGCTATCAGGACTTTATGCAGCCGCTGGTGGACACGCTGTATCAGCTGATTGACCAGGCTAAACGTACGCCAGTACGCCGATTCCGCGGGATAACCGCGCCGGCTGGCGTGGAGAAGAAAAAGAGCGCGCCGCGAAAACGTCCGGCGAAAAAAAGCCCGCCTTCAGAGGAGGCAGGCCTGTAATGCGGTCATGACTGATGATTAAATCACACCCTGGCCCAGCATCGCGTCGGCAACTTTCACGAAGCCAGCAATGTTGGCGCCTTGCACGTAGTTGGTTTGTTTGCTTTCACCACCGTACTCGACGCAGGCGTGGTGAATATCCAGCATGATGTGGTGCAGGCGCGCATCCACTTTCTCCGCTTTCCAACCCAGACGCGCGGCGTTCTGCGCCATTTCCAGGCCTGATGTCGCCACACCACCGGCGTTGGCGGCTTTACCCGGCGCAAACAGTACGCCCGCTTCGAGGAACAGATCGGTGGCTTCGATGGTGGTCGGCATGTTTGCGCCTTCCGCCACGGCCTTGACGCCGTTGGCAATCAGCATCTGCGCAGCGTCCACATCCAGTTCGTTCTGCGTAGCGCACGGCAGGGCGATATCCACCGGCACTGACCACGGTTGCTTACCTTCCAGATAGGTCAGGCCAAACTCACGGGCGTAATCCGCCACGCGGCCATCGCGGCTGTCTTTAATGGCACACAGACGCGCCAGTTTCTCTTTCGTGAAGCCACTCTCGTCAACCACGGTACCGCTGGAGTCGGAGGCGGTCACCACACGGGCACCAAACTCCATGGCTTTCTCAATGGCGAATTGCGCCACGTTACCGGAGCCGGAAACGGCGACACGCATGCCTTCAAAGCCCAGACCATGGCGCTTAAGCATTGCTTCGGTGAAGTACACCAGGCCGTAGCCGGTCGCTTCCGGGCGGATCAGACTGCCGCCGAACGACAGACCTTTACCGGTAAAGACGCAGGCGCTGTTGTTGGAGAGTTTTTTCATCATCCCGGCCATAAAGCCGACTTCACGACCGCCCACGCCGATATCACCCGCCGGAACGTCAGTGTCTGGTCCTAAATGACGGAACAATTCGGTCATCAGGGACTGGCAAAAACGCATCACTTCGCCTTCGCTTTTGCCTTTTGGATCGAAATCGCTCCCGCCTTTACCTCCGCCCATCGGCAGCGTGGTGAGGGCGTTTTTAAAAGTCTGCTCGAAGCCAAGGAATTTCAGGATCGACAGGTTTACCGACGGATGGAAACGCATGCCGCCTTTGTAAGGACCAATCGCCGAGCTAAACTGTACACGCCATGCGCGGTTAACCTGTACCTGATTACGATCGTCCAGCCAGACCACGCGGAACTGGATCACGCGCTCAGGTTCAACCAGACGTTCCAGCAATGACATTTGACGATAGCGCGGGTTTTGTTCGAGGAACGGCCACAGCGTCGTCATGACCTCACGAACGGCTTGCGCGAACTCGGTTTGATTCGGGTCGCGCTTTTGCACATGGTTGAGAAATGACGCCAAAGAACATGTCTGATCCATAGATATAAGAACCTCTTATGTATTGATATGGTTATATTTTTGATGTTTATGTTATGTGTTGTGCAGTTTTTGACTATAACATCAGCAGTGTGACGGGACGCAAGAAAAAATTAACCCCGCTAAGGAAATTAATATTGCGGCGTAGGTCATAACTAAAAACGATGCGGGAAGGGACTAAAGTTTCTGCCGGTTTATACCGTTATACTGAGCATAGAGGTCAGTTTAAAAGGAAAGAGTATGCGCCGTTTTATCATGGCAGGTGCGCTGGTTATGCTCTCCAGCACGGCACTGGCAAATCAGCTTTATCGCCCGGATGTGCAGGTTAATGTGCCGCCAGAAGTGTTCAGTTCCAGCGGTCAGCGGGCGCAGCCCTGTAATCAGTGCTGCGTTTATCAGGATCAAAACTATTCGGAAGGCGCGGTGATCAAGGCTGATGGCGTGCTGTTGCAATGCCAGCGCGATGAGAAAACGATCGGCACTAATCCGCTGGTCTGGCGTCGCGTAAAAGAATAAACGCCTGTAAGAGCGGGATGTCGGCAGGCGCCAGCGGATACGTCAGCGCCTCTTCAGGTAGGCACCACACCAGTTGCTGATGCTCGTGCGCGTGCAGTTCGCCCTGATAATCTGGCACATGCCATGCATGCAGATGGATAATCCGGCCTGATACTTCGCGTTGATGGCTGGCAACGTACTGCCCAACAATCGCCTCAATGCCGAGTTCTTCGTGCAGTTCACGCCTCAGCGCCTGCGGCTGGCTCTCGCCGGGCTCTACCTTACCGCCGGCAAACTCCCACTTACCCGGCTGATCCGCATGCGCCGGGCGCTGAGCGAGTAATATTTTGCCATCACGTTCAAGGATAGCGGCGACCACGTCGAGGGTTTTCATCATATTCATCAAGATCTAACAGCAGAAAGTGACATACTATCGCTATCTTTGTTTTATCTAAAGTATTCAGGAGTCACCGTTGAACGATCCTCAGGCGTGGGTAAAACCGTTGACGCGTATCCCTTCCAGTTTGAAACCGCTTGTCGCGACGCAGAAAAAACATTACGGCGACGTGCTGCATCCCACGCGCTGGTGGGGGCGTATGCCGTTTCTGTTTTGGCTGGTCGCGCTGTTTGTCGGATTTCTGGAGCGTAAACGGGCGCGATTAACCCCGGTGATGCGCGCGCTGTTGATGACGCGGGTGTCGCAGGTGTGTCATTGCGCGTTCTGCGTGGATGCCAACAGCTTACGGCTGGCCGAACGCAGCGGTGCGCTGGATAAAGTGTTACAGGTGGCGAACTGGCAATCGTCTGCACTGTTTAGCGCAGAAGAGCGCGTGGCGCTGGCCTATGCGGATGCGATGACTGCCACGCCGCCGCGCCTTGATGATGCGCTGAAGACGCAAATGCAGCAGCATTTTACCGATGACACGATTACCGAAATGACCGCGCTGATTGCCTTTCAAAATCTCTCGGCACGCTTTAACGCCGCGCTGGATATTCCTTCGCAGGGATTGTGCGACAGTTTCAAAGGACGGCCACATGCTTGACCGCCATCTTCATCCGCGGTTAAAACCGCTGCTACATCAGTGCGCTCGCATGATTGATAAGCCCGGTATTTCGCCGGACGGTCTGACGCTCTTCGGTTTCGCTATTGGCGTGCTGGCCTTGCCGTTTCTGGCATTAGGCTGGTATTCGGCGGCGCTGGTCGCCATTGTGCTTAATCGTCTGTTTGATGGGTTGGACGGCGCGCTGGCGCGGCGCAGGGGACTGACCGATGCCGGCGGATTCCTCGATATTTCACTCGATTTTCTGTTTTACGCGCTGGTGCCGTTTGGCTTTATTCTGGCGGCACCCGAGCAGAATGCGCTGGCGGGCAGCTGGCTATTGTTTGCGTTTATCGGCACCGGCAGTAGTTTCCTGGCCTTTGCCGCGCTGGCGGCGAAGCATCAGATTGATAACCCCGGTTATGCGCATAAATCGTTTTATTATTTAGGTGGGTTGACCGAAGGCACCGAGACGATATTGCTGTTCGTGCTGGGCTGTCTGTTCCCTGATTATTTTGCCGTGCTGGCGTGGGTATTTGGTGCGCTGTGTTGGCTGACAACGTTCACGCGGATCTGGAGCGGATACCTGACGCTGAAATCGGTCCAGCGTCAGGAATAATCAGCGATTACTTGCTGGTGTCCGGGCCGCGCTCGCCGCTGGCTACCGGGTTCTTCGGATTGCTGCTCCACTCGAACCAGCCACCGTCGTACACCGAGACGTTTTTCCAGCCCATCGCACGGGCGTACATAAACGTCTCCGAGGCACGCCAGCCGGTACCGCAGTAGAAGGAAACCTGCTGATCCGGCAAGATGTTCCACTGTTTCCACATTGCGGCGATATCGTCTGCGCTGCGCATGGTGCCGTCCGGGTTATGGAAATCTTCCATATGCGTGGAGTCGCTGCCCGCATGACCCCAACGAGCCCCCGCAATTTCACCTTTTGGTTTAATGTAGCTGTAACCGCTGGTGGTGCCGACAAATTCCGGCCACGAACGAATGCTGACCAGCGACGCATCCTGACGATGCAGCAGGCCACGCGCCTGTTCCATATCCAGCATCAGCTGCGGCTGGGCAGGGATCGTCGCGCCAAAATCAGGCTCCGGTTTAACCGTCGGTGCCGTGCCGCGTTCGACCGGTAATCCTGCGTCGGACCACGTCTGCCAGCCGCCGTCGAGCAGGCGAACATCTTTCACGCCCGCGTACAGCATGATCTGTGCGACACGCGCCGCCGCATAGACATCACGGCCATACAAAATCACCGTCGTGTCATGACGAATACCGTGTTTAGCCAGCATCGCTTTGAGCTGCGCGTCGGAGACTTTGTTCCACAGCGGTTCGCTTTCGACTTCGTTGGTATCAATGTATCCGGCACCCGGAATATGACTGAGCAGATAGAGCTTCGGTGCCCCCCAGGCCGCTTCAATGACTTTCCAGTCACCGGCCGGTTTGGCGGTGACGGCTTTGCCTTGTTGCAGGTCGTGTAGCCACTGCGGATAGACCAGCTGTTCGAAGTGCGGTAGGCGCTGCAATCGCGCGGGATCCTGCAGTGCATCGCTGAGCGTGGAAAGCTGACTAAAGCCCACTTTCTGCAGACGCGCTTTAACGGCCTGCATGTCGCTTTCGCTGCCATACAGCGCTACCGGTGCATCGGTTTTTAACTGATGTTGCTTAACCCAGGCGGTGAGTTGCTCGTCGTTCATGTTGTCGAGCCAGGCGGCAGACAGGTTCAGGGCGGCAGGTTCATGGCCGGAAGGGCCATTAAGCGATTGCGGCCAGCCGTTATAAAACGCACTTTGACGGGTATCGATTGCCGCGCCTTGTTGCTGCTGTAACTGGTGGAGGGTGAGCGTCTGTGCTGTTTCAGCAGCCCAGGAAGAAGCGCAAGCGAGCCCTAAAGCCAGTGCCAGCGCGGTCATTTGAGAAACACGTTTCATCGAATAGCCCGACGTTGAAAAAAAGAAGACGACATTCTGTGCCGCCAGCCCGATAAAATCATTGCGTTAACGCAGCATATCGCCACATTCACGCCCAGTTTGCCATCTGCAAAACGCGGCCCGCGGGCGGAACGTCCTGCGCGTCATGGGTAACCTGCACCACGGGAATACCCAGCTTGCGCACTTCGGCAAAGACCCACTGGCGAAACGCGTCGCGAAGCGAGGTGTCCAGTCGGCTAAAGGGTTCATCCAGCAGCAGCGCCTGTGGTTGTGCCAACAGCGCGCGCAGCAGAGCGATACGCGATCGTTGCCCGCCGGAGAGTGACGCCGGATCGCGATGATAAAACCCCGCCAGCCCGGCACGCTCAAGGGCGCGCTCGACCTCATCGCGTCTGGCCGATCCTTTCAGACTTGCGGGGAGTGCCAGCAGCAAATTTTGCCCCACGCTGAAATGGTCGAACAGCAGGGCATCCTGGAACAAAATGCCAATCTGGCGCTGCGCCGTGGGCAACGAGTCGATGCGCCGGTCGTTAAGCCACAGCTCGCCACCCGCCTGAAACGTTGGAGAAAGTGCGCCAATCATCCACGAGAACAGCGATGATTTGCCGCTGCCGGAGGGACCCATAATAGTGACAATGTCACCTTTGTTGACCTCGAAATTGGCCTCGTTGAGCAGAACGCAAGGCCCCAGATGTAGCGAAACATTTTTCACAATTAGCATTAGCGGAGTCCTTGTCGACAGCGGCCAACCCATGCGGAGAGTAATGCTGACAGTGCGAAAACCAACAGCGGCAGCAGCAGTTGCCAGAGCGCCTGTGACGCAAGCCGTGCCGCGCTGCCGCCGCTGCTCAATGCAACGGCCTCGGTGGTCAGCGTGGGAAAGCGTCCGGCCCCTAACCACAGGGTCGGCATATACTGGGCGATACTGACGGAAAATCCCACCGCGAAAGCAATCAGCGCCGGGCGCAGCAGCAGCGGACATTTCACCTGCCAGAAGATGCGCTCCCGCGACCAGCCCAGCGTCTGCGCAATCAACATTAACCGTGGATCAATTCGCTGCCACGCCGGTTTGAGGATAAACAGCATCCACGGTGTGACCCACAGCAAATGTCCCCAGACAACCGTCAACAACTGACCATCCAGCTGTGCGTGTAGCGCCAGCGTATATTGTCCGGTGACCAGCGGGAGTGCAGGCAGGATAATCGGCAGCCAGACCCAACGATGTCCGCGCTGTGGTCCCCATTCCAGCCATAGCAACAGCGTGATTAATGCCAGTGCGCTGGCAATCATTCCCACTTGCAGGCTGGTGAATAACGTCTGGCTATCGATGAATGAATACTGTGCAACCAGGGCCAGAACCAGCAGGCAGAATACGCCGCTTACGGGCACCAGTTGCGCCAGTGAGCGCCCCAGTGGATAGGATGAAGAACGCTGGCGCTTCCCGCTAATCCCCGGCAGGGTACGCCGCCAGCTGCGCCAGAGCAGATAACCAACCAGCGCATACACACACAGCAGCAGTACCAGCAGCAGGCTGGCGAGCGAGCCTTTTATCTGTTGGTCGGCATCGCCCTGAGTGAGCCATTGCCAGCTCAACACCGCAAGCGTTGGCGGATTGCCCGGACCCAGCACGATCGCCACATCCACCGCCGACAATGACCATGCAGTGGCCGCCAGCATCACTTTTCCCAGTGCCGGTGCGATGGCGGGTAAGACCAACCAGTTGAGGCATTGCAGGCGGCTATATCCCAGCGAGTCCAGCACGGTCACCTGCCGGGCAAGCTGCTTTTCACTGAGCAGGGCCGAGAGTACCCATAACAAAAAAGCGCTCTCTTTGACGGCTAGCGTCAAGCCCAGACCGATCCCGTAGCGGTCTGCCTGTGGGGTAAGAAAAGGCAACACGCGGTACAGCAGACCGCCTTCGGCAAACAGCAACAGGACGCTGGTGGCAAACGCGACGTGCGGAATCGCCAACAGCCACGGCAGCCGGGTGCACAGCCGCGCCCAGCCCGCGCCGGGCCACATGGCGAGGATCGCCAACAGGGCAATGACCAACGCACCGAGGGTCGCCAGCGTCACGGAAACCAGCGTCGCCATCAGCGCCTGCGGCAGCTGGGGATCGGCAAACAGCGCCAGCCAATAAGTGATGGAGAGCGCAGGTGTGAAAAGTGCGATGGCGGCAGGTACCAGCGGCAAATAAATCACCGCCATGACGCCCCATATCAGCAGGATTAATGCGTACCGTAACGGCGTAGCCATTCTTGTTCCAGTACGTTTACCCAGGCCGCATGGGGTTCAGGAAGCACGGTGGGTAATCCTTTAGGGATCCGTGCCTGCAGAGCTTCACGTTGTGCCGCAGGTAATTTTTGCGGGTCGAGAACCGAAGGGTCGCCCCAGTAGGCGGGATCGGCTTTACGCAGTTGCGCCTCCGGAGAGAGCAGGAAGTTGGCGACGACTTTCGCCCCTGCGCTGGCGCTGGCGTTAGTCGGGATCGTGACAAAATGCACGTTGCCAATCATGCCTTGCGTAAAACCAAAGCTGTAGCTGTTTTTGGGCAATTCACCGCTGGCCACTTTTTGTTGCGCGTGCGCGGGGTTAAAGGTCAGCGACAAGCGCAGTACGCCGTTGTTCAGCAGCGTATCCATTCGTGCGGGCGTAGGCGGGAAGTCTTTACCTTCACGCCATAAAAACGGATGCAGCGTGTCAAGATACTGCCACAGCGGAGCCGTAACATCAGCCAACGTCGCGGTATCGGGCGCCATTTTTAACGCTTGTGGTTGGGTAGTAAGCGCCATCAGCAACTGCTCAAGAAATGCCGTCCCGGTAAAATCCGGGGGGCGCGGGTAGGTCACCGTACCAGGATGCGCTTTGGCAAATGCCAGCAGCGCCTGCGGGGTTTGTGGTGGCTGTTCGGTCACATCACGGTTAGCGATAAAAGTAAGCTGCGCGCCTCCCCACGGTGACTCGGCTCCCTCTGTAGGGATGGAGAAGTCTTCGCTGACAGGCTGCAGGGTATCAACGTAGCGCCAGTTGGGTAGCGTCTGCGCCCACTGCGTTTGCAGCAGGTTTGCCTCTTTCAGCGTACGGAAGTTTTCACCGTTCACCCACAGTAAATCGACAGAGCCGCCGGTTTTACGCCCGGAAGCGGCCTCTGTTTGAATACGCTTAACCGCGTCGGCAGCATCGGCCAGACGCACGATTTTCAGGTTAATGGCGTAATGTGTTTTCATCTCGCCGCTTACCCAGTCGAGATATTGGTTCACTGCGTTATCGCCTCCCCAGGCGTTGAACCACACCGTCTGGCCACGGGCGTCGTTTTTGATCTGCTGCCAGCTGTGATCTTGCGCGAAGGTCGCCAGCGGAGAAAACAGCAAACTCAGGCACAATAAGCAATAACGCATACACTCTCCAGTTGTTAAGGGGGGGCCTCAGACGTGTTTTCTGTGCCGTTCAAGATAAATGCTTCTCGCCACGGAGATAACCACAGTCAGCGCAAATAATACAAATAGCCCGGTCACGAACCAGAATGTTCCTCCGGTTAACAGGCTGCCGGCCCAGGAATAGACGAGAGTCGCGGGCAGCTGACCGACGCCGGTGGCGAGGAAAAAATGACGAAAGCGGATCGATGTCAGACCGGCGGCGTAACTGACCGGATCAAAGGGAACGAAAGGTAACAGGCGACAGACCAGAATAGTGTGTTTGCCGTAGCGTGCAAAAAAGGCGTCCATGCTATTCAACACCGTTTTTCCGGTCAGCTTTTCCACTGTGCTACGGCCAAAAACACGGGCGATGAAAAAGCATAGCGCCGCGCCAGCCATTGCGCTGGTCCAGGAGAGTACGCCTCCCCAGAATGCGCCGAACAATGACGCATTGGCAAAGGTGATCACAAACGCCGGAAGCGGGGCGATAATGGCTTGTAAGATCATTAAGCAAAACGATACCACCGCAGCCTGAGCACCGTATGACCGAATGAGATTTTCAATGGCGTGCTGGTCAACCGTGGCGAATGCCGCCAGGCTGTGACTGACAAAATCACTGACGCCGGGCACCCATACCCAGGCGATCGGCGCCAGCAATAACAGGAGAATCAGCCCGGTCCGGCAATAGCGTATGACGTGCGGTTTGTTCAGCTTCATGATTTATCGGCTAACTCACGTTGGACAGAGGGATCAATACGCTTCACGCGGGCCCAGGCTTTGGCTGCCTGTACCAGGGTAAATAAAATAATGCCAGCAATACTGAGTTTAACCATAAACGCCAGGGTGATGCCGTCGCTGACGAGTTCATGCGACATGAGCGTATAGATGAACAGGCCGGGGAAGGTGGTGAGTGTAGAAATGACGGTGAATGACCAGAATGGGATGGCGGTCAGCCCGTAGGCATAATTTTGAATGTTGTACGGGAATAACGGCACCAGGCGGGTGAGGATCAGAAAATCGCTACCACTTTGGGCAATGCCTTTTTCTATCGCCTGGAAGGCGGCCGTATGCCCGACATATTTCAGCAGCAGATCGCGACCCAGCCAGCGGGCAAGTAAGAACGACAGCGCTGAGGCCACGGTGGCTGCAAACAGCGATACAAGCGTCCCCACCAGCGGGCCAAACAGGATACCGCCGACGATCACCAGTATGCTGCCGGGTATCAGACACAGCGCAGCGACGATAAACAGCAGAATGTACAGCACGTAGCCGTATATGCCGCTCTGGCGGATGAGATCTTGTAAAAGGTGGAAATGGGTTATCAGGCCACTCAGGCCAGAATAATGGAGAACGCCCACCAGGACACAGAGGAGTAGCGCAACGATCAGCAGTCTGTATTCTGCTTTATGCGAACTTCTTTTTCATGGGGGTCTCCTGTAATACCGAGGGTAATAACGCGTTTCGCCAGCGAAAGTGCGCGCGAAGATATAATAAATCCCCGTTGGCAACAATGTATTACCGTGGTTTTTTTGATTTTGCTCAGGCTACACCGACTCTCCAGGCAAGGCCCGGAGAGTGACAACGCTCAGGCGATCAGACGCGGAATTTGGCCCATACCGGCGCATGGTCGGACGGTTTTTCCATACTGCGGATCTCATAGTCGATGCCGGTTTCTTCGCAGCGCTCCGCCAGCGGGTTGCTCGCCAGCAGCAGATCGATACGCAGACCACGGTTATCGTCAAAGCCTTTTGAACGGTAATCAAACCACGAGTACTGGTCGGCGGTGTCCGGGTGCGCGTGACGGAACGTGTCCACCAGACCCCATCCCATCAGTCGTTCCATCCACTCACGCTCTTCCGGCAGGAAGGAGCACTTGCCGGTACGCAGCCAGCGTTTGCGATTCTCTTCACCAATGCCGATGTCCAGATCGGTCGGGCTGATATTCATATCCCCCATGATCAGCACCGGATTGTCGCGCTTCAGTTCAGTCTCCAGATAGTTTTGCAGGTTCTGATAAAACGCGGCTTTGGCCGGGAACTTCAGCGGGTGGTCACGGCTTTCGCCTTGCGGAAAATAGCCGTTAATCACGGTGATATTCCCCAGTGGAGACGGGATTTCGGCCATGATAATACGGCGCTGAGCTTCTTCGTCATCGTTCGGGAAGCCACGACGCACCGAAATGGGCGTTTCTTTCGTCAGCAGCGCGACGCCGTAATGGCCTTTTTGACCGTGATAGAAAACGTTGTAACCCAGCTTTGCGACCTCTTCGAGAGGGAACATGTCATCGTGGACTTTTGTCTCCTGCAAGCCGATCACATCCGGTTGGTGTTTTTCGACAATGGCTGCCAGTTGATGAGGACGGGCACGCAGGCCGTTGATATTAAAAGAGACAAATTTCATAGTCGCTGCCACTTTGCAAGATGAATAGTGCAAGGATGGTAGCAGAATTTCCGCAGGCTGACTGCTTCTTGTCACCTGATTCCAACAATGATTGCTAATGGCGTTAACGATGGGGCAAAAACTGCACTGTTTTGGCGCGATACGCGTCAGAATGGGGCAATAATTTCCGAAAAATTTCGTATACGATCACAATTCCAGAATTATATTTGGCGACTGAATAGAATTGCGTTTTTTCCTCTAATTATTCACCCCGCTGGCGAACGCATTCACTTTATATGCACATATGATGAATATTGATGGTTCGTAACTTATTGATATTTCGTTGTCTCATCGTGTTTATGCATATTTTTTGCTGGCTGGCACGAACCCTGCACTCTACATTTACACCGCAAACACTATATTTATTAACATATAAATAACTTTTTATTTACCGTAGAGGTCGCTATGTCTCTGTCAGTTACGCGTGAAAATTTTGATGAATGGATGATGCCCGTATACGCACCGGCTCCTTTTGTGCCGGTTCGCGGTGAAGGCTCGCGACTGTGGGATCAGCAGGGCAAAGAGTATATCGATTTCGCGGGAGGCATTGCGGTTAACGCGCTGGGTCACGCACACCCGGCTTTGCGCGAAGCATTAAACGATCAGGCCGGTAAATTCTGGCATACCGGAAATGGCTACACTAACGAGCCGGTACTGCGGCTGGCAAAAAAACTGATTGATGCCACCTTTGCCGAGCGTGTCTTCTTCTGTAACTCCGGCGCAGAAGCCAACGAAGCGGCATTAAAACTGGCGCGTAAATATGCTCACGACCGTTTCGGCACGCAGAAAAGCGGTATCGTCGCGTTTAAAAACGCCTTCCACGGTCGCACGCTGTTTACTGTCAGCGCCGGGGGCCAGCCGGCCTATTCGCAGGATTTTGCGCCATTGCCGCCGGATATCCGCCATGCGGTGTATAACGATCTTGACTCTGCCAGCCAGCTGATTGATGACACCACCTGTGCGGTTATTGTTGAGCCGATTCAGGGGGAAGGTGGCGTGGTGCCTGCGACAAAGGCCTTTTTGCAGGGACTGCGCGAACTCTGCGATCGCCACAATGCGTTGCTGATTTTTGATGAAGTGCAGACTGGCGTGGGACGTACCGGCGAACTGTATGCCTATATGCACTACGGCGTGACGCCGGATCTGCTGACCACGGCCAAAGCGCTGGGCGGTGGGTTCCCTATTGGGGCGCTGCTGGCTACCGAACCATGCGCAAGCGTTATGACGGTGGGTACGCATGGCACCACTTACGGCGGAAACCCGCTGGCTTCTGCGGTGGCCGGAAAACTGCTGGAGATCGTTAACACGCCGGAAATCCTCACTGGCGTAAAACAGCGTCACGACTGGTTTGTGGAGCGTATTAACGCCATTAACGAACGTTTTGGATTGTTTAGTGAGGTTCGTGGACTGGGCCTGCTGATCGGCTGTGTGCTGAATGCGGAGTTTGCCGGTAAAGCGAAGCTTATCTCGCAAGAGGCGGCCAATGTCGGCGTGATGGTGCTGATTGCTGGCGGTAACGTGGTGCGTTTTGCACCTGCGCTGAACGTTAGCGAAGAAGAGGTTGCCAGCGGACTGGATCGCTTTGCGCTGGCCTGCGAACGTATTAAAGCAGGAGGTTCATCATGATGGTGATCCGTCCCATTGAACGCGCCGATATTACGGCGTTGATGCAGTTGGCCAGTAAGACCGGCGGTGGGCTGACCTCGCTTCCGGCTAACGAAGCCACGCTGATGGCGCGTATTGAGCGTTCACTGCAAACCTGGCAGGGCGAACTGCCAAAAAGTGAGCAGGGCTACGTTTTTGTACTCGAGGACAGTGCCACCGGTACCGTGGCCGGGATCTGCGCGATTGAAGTGGCGGTCGGGCTAAACGACCCCTGGTACAACTATCGCGTCGGGACGCTGGTCCATGCCTCGAAGGAGTTGAACGTCTATAACGCGCTGCCGACGCTGTTTCTCAGTAACGATCACACCGGCAGCAGCGAACTTTGCACCCTGTTTCTTGATCCGGACTGGCGTAAAGAGGGCAACGGCTATTTGCTGTCGAAATCGCGCTTTATGTTTATGGCGGCATTCCGCGACCGGTTTAATGAAAAAGTGGTGGCCGAGATGCGTGGCGTGATTGATGAACACGGTTACTCCCCGTTCTGGCAGAGCCTCGGCAAACGCTTCTTTTCGATGGAGTTTAGCCGTGCCGATTTTCTTTGCGGCACCGGGCAAAAAGCCTTTATTGCCGAATTGATGCCCAAGCATCCTATCTATACCCACTTCCTGTCGGATGAAGCGCAAAGCGTGATTGGCGAAGTGCATCCGCAAACGGCACCGGCGCGTGCGGTACTGGAGAAAGAAGGCTTCCGCTATCGCAACTATGTCGACATTTTCGACGGCGGACCGACGCTGGAATGCGATATCGACCGGGTGCGGGCGATTCGGAAAAGCCGGTTGGTGGAGGTGGCTGAAGGCCAGCCCGCGCCGGGCGAGTATCCGGCCTGTCTGGTGGCGAATGAAAACTACCATAACTTCCGCGTCATGCTGGTGCGCGCCGATCCGCATACCCAGCGGCTGGTGCTGACGGCAGCGCAGCTGGATGCCCTGAAGTGCCATGCGGGTGACCACGTCCGTTTCGTTCGTCTATGTGCAGAGGAGAAAACAGCATGACTTTATGGATAAACGGCGACTGGGTAACGGGCCAGGGCGAGCGTCGGGTTAAAACTAATCCGGTGGGCGGCGATGTATTGTGGCAAGGCCATGATGCAGATGCTACGCAGGTGGCGCAGGCATGCCGCGCCGCACGTGCGGCGTTTGCGGGCTGGGCCAGGCAACCCTTTTCCGCGCGCCAGGCGGTGGTGGAAAAGTTCGCCACATTGCTGGAGAGCAACAAAGCCGAGCTGACGACCATTATCGCCAGAGAAACCGGAAAACCACGCTGGGAAGCAGCCACCGAACTGACAGCGATGATCAATAAAATCGCCATTTCCGTAAAGGCGTACCACACGCGTACCGGAGAGCAACACAACGAATTACCCGACGGCGCGGCGACGTTACGCCATCGTCCTCACGGTGTGCTGGCGGTGTTTGGTCCGTATAACTTCCCCGGCCATCTCCCCAACGGTCATATCGTTCCGGCGCTGCTGGCGGGTAATACGCTGATTTTTAAACCCAGTGAACTGACGCCGTGGACCGGTGAAGCGGTGACTAAACTGTGGGCGCAGGCGGGACTCCCTGCGGGCGTGCTAAACCTGGTGCAGGGTGGGCGCGAAACCGGGCAGGCGCTAAGCGCGCTGGAAGATCTCGACGGTTTGCTGTTTACCGGTAGCGCCAATACGGGTTATCAACTGCACCGACAGCTCTCCGGTCAGCCGGAAAAAATCCTCGCGCTGGAGATGGGGGGCAACAACCCGTTAATTATTGAGAACCCGGAAGATATTGATGCCGCCGTGCATCTGACTATTCAGTCGGCGTTTGTCACCGCCGGGCAGCGTTGCACCTGCGCCCGCCGTCTGCTGGTAAAAAAAGGCGCGCAGGGCGATGCGTTTCTGGCGCGCCTGGTTGAGGTCAGCCAGCGTTTACTGCCCGGCAAGTGGGATGACGAGCCGCAACCGTTTATCGGCGGACTGATATCTGAGCAGGCGGCGCAACATGTCTGTGATGCCTGGCAGCGTCTTGAGGCGTTAGGTGGCCGTACGCGGCTGGCGCCGCGACGGGTAAAAGCGGGCACGTCGCTGCTGGCACCGGGCATTATCGAACTCACCGGTGTGGCCAACGTGCCGGATGAAGAGGTATTTGGTCCGCTGCTCGGCGTCTGGCGTTATGACAGTTTCGACGAGGCAATAAGCCTTGCGAACCACACCCGATTTGGCCTGTCATGCGGATTGGTCTCACCGGATCGCAATCAGTTTGACCAGCTGTTGCTGGAAGCGCGGGCGGGCATCGTTAACTGGAATAAACCGTTGACCGGGGCGGCGAGTACGGCACCGTTTGGCGGAGTGGGGGCTTCAGGAAACCATCGTGCCAGCGCGTGGTATGCCGCAGATTACTGCGCCTGGCCAATGGCGAGTCTGGAGTCACCGGCATTAACATTGCCGACGACGCTGAGCCCAGGTCTGGATTTTTCTCGTGGAGAAAAGCGATGAAAGCGCGTGAGGTCAATTTCGACGGGTTGGTGGGACTGACCCACCATTATGCGGGGCTGTCGTTTGGCAATGAGGCCTCGACCCGGCACCGTTTTCAGGTGTCGAATCCCCGTCTGGCGGCGAAGCAGGGCTTATTAAAGATGAAAGCGCTGGCAGATGCCGGGTTTCCTCAGGCGGTGATCCCGCCGCATGAACGTCCGTATATTCCGGTTCTGCGTCAGCTCGGCTTCAGCGGTAGCGATGAGCAGATCCTGGAAAAGGTGGCGCGTCAGGCGCCACACTGGCTTTCCAGCGCCAGCTCGGCCTCGCCGATGTGGGTGGCGAATGCGGCCACGGTCTGTCCTTCGGCCGATTCACTGGATGGGAAAGTGCATCTGACGGTGGCGAACCTGAACAACAAATTCCACCGTTCACTGGAAGCGCCGACTACCGAAGCTTTATTACGGGCGATATTCCGTGATGAGCATGCTTTTGCGGTCCACAGCGCGCTACCTCAGGTGGCTCTGCTGGGTGATGAAGGGGCGGCCAACCACAATCGCCTTGGCGGAGATTACGGTGCACCTGGCGTGCAGCTGTTTGTTTACGGTCGCGAGGAGGGGAATGTGTCACAGCCGAGGCGCTACCCGGCCAGACAATCGCGTGAGGCCAGCGAAGCGGTGGCGCGGCTGAACCAGGTTAATCCGCATCAACTTATCTTTGCCCAGCAAAACCCGGACGTTATCGATAGTGGCGTGTTCCATAACGACGTGATCGCGGTATCGAATCGCCAGGTGCTGTTTTGCCATGAACAGGCATTTGTCCGACAGCAGGCGCTGTTGAGCCAGCTACGCGCTCAGGTTGATGGGTTTACGGCGCTGGAAGTACCTGCTGCAGAGGTGTCGGTGGCGGATGCGGTGGCAACGTATCTGTTTAACAGCCAGTTGTTGAGCCGTGATGATGGCTCAATGATGCTGGTTTTACCACAGGAGTGTCGGGAGCACGCGGGCGTGTGGCGCTATCTGAACGGTCTACTGGACGCGGATAATCCGCTTGACGACCTGCGAGTATTCGATCTGCGTGAAAGTATGTCCAACGGCGGCGGTCCGGCATGCCTGCGACTGAGAGTGGTGTTAACGTCACAGGAACTGCAGGCGGTGAATCCGGCGGTAATGATGAACGACACGTTGTTCAATACGCTCAATAACTGGGTCGATCGTTACTACCGGGACCGGCTTACTGCCGCAGATCTTGCTGACCCCCAGCTGTTACGTGAAGGGCGCGAAGCGCTGGATTCGCTGACGCAACTGCTCAATCTCGGCTCGGTGTATCCTTTCCAGCAGGAGCGGGCGATCTATGGATAACTTTCTGGCCCTGACCCTCGCGGGAACCTCGCCGGATATCACCCACGGTGAGGCTCATGGTTTTAACTGGCGGTGGACAGGGCACGGGATGCTGGAGTTGACGCCGGTCGCCGAGGTTGATCGTTCGCTGGTGATCTCTGCAGGTATTCATGGCAATGAAACGGCACCGGTTGAGATGCTGGATGCGCTGCTGTCCGCGCTTTTTCGTGGCGAGTTGACGCTGACATGGCGGTTGCTGGTGATTCTGGGCAATCCGCAGGCGCTGGCTGAGGGGAAGCGCTATTGCCATAGCGACATGAACCGTATGTTTGGCGGGCGCTGGCAGATATTTGTCGAGAGCGGTGAAACGCGGCGCGCCCGCGAACTTGAGCTGTGCCTGGAAGCGTTTTATTCGCGCACCAGGGAGTCCGTGCGCTGGCATCTGGATCTGCACACCGCCATTCGCGGTTCGCATCATCTGCGCTTTGGCGTACTGCCGCAGCGCAACGTGCCCTGGGACGAAGGGTTTCTATCGTGGCTGGGGGATGCGGGACTGGAGGCGCTGGTTTTCCATCAGACACCGGGCGGGACATTTACCCATTTCAGTGGCGAGCATTTCGGTGCGCTGGCCTGTACGCTGGAGCTGGGTAAGGCTCTGGCGTTCGGGCAAAACGATTTGACGCAGTTTGCTCACACGGCGGAGGCGTTGGCGGCTTTGTTGCAGGGTGAGCGTGCATCATCAACGCAAACCACGCCGCTGCGCTATCGCGTGGTGTCGCAAATCACGCGACACAGCGACGATTTTATTCTTCATATGGACAATCAGACGCTGAATTTTACCCCTTTTAACGAGGGCACATTGCTGGCGCAGGACGGCGATGCGCGTTTTGTTGTTACTCATGATGTTGAATATGTGCTGTTTCCCAACCCAAATGTGGCCTGTGGTTTACGCGCGGGGCTGATGCTGGAAAGGTTATAATCAATATCTTTCCCTCGGGTTTATCTCCGGGGGGTATTTTTTTGTGTGCGCTTTCATTATTACGGATTATTCCTGGTAAGTTGCTTTATTAATAATCAGGCTTCAGGTATAGTTCTCCATAATCCTTTCAAAATCATCCTGTTGTAATATTTTATTTCAACTCTGCGCAATTTATTCTTTTTTTCTCCATAATTGATGAGAATTTGTTTTTTATACTTTCATTGTTTTACCGTTGCTCTGATTAATTGACGCTTCTACCGGTAAAGTTAATCTCGTCAACACGACATCCGATGAGATAAGCATCGTAAGAATGTCGTCAGAATAACTGAAAGGAAGGATAGAAATTATGCGTAAACTGACTGCTCTGTTTGTTGCCTCTACTCTGGCGCTGGGCGCTGCAAATCTGGCACACGCCGCTGATACCACAACTACCGCTCCGGCTGATGCCAAACCGATGATGCACCATAACGGCAAGTTTGGCCCGCACCACGACATGATGTTTAAAGATCTGAATCTGACTGATGCGCAGAAACAGCAGATCCGCGACATTATGAAAGGCCAGCGCGATCAGATGAAACGTCCGCCGCTGGAAGAACGCCGTGCAATGCACGATATCATCGCCAGCGACAGCTTCGACAAAGCGAAAGCTGAAGCGCAGATTGCGAAGATGGAAGAACAGCGCAAAGCTAATATGCTGGCGCATATGGAAACCCAGAACAAGATTTACAACATCCTGACGCCGGAACAGAAAAAACAGTTTAATGCCAATTTTGAGAAGCGTCTGACAGAACGCGCGGCGCAGAAAGGTAAAATGCCAGAGGCTGCTGAGTAACCGATTAGCGTCTACACTACATTATTCGCGTTGTGTCTGGGCATTGCTCAGGACGGCGCGAATCAAAACTCAAGACCGCCGGTCTTGTCCACAACACGTTTAACGAGGTGGGCAGGATCGGCGGTTTTTTCTTTCCAGCCTATTGCACCCTGCAACCGACACGCTATTCTCCTGAAGCCTGCGAAAATTCTACCTGGATCAGCGCGTTAATCTTTTTTCTTAAAACGTCCTCATCCTCGCTAAGGCAAATCAACTCTGCTGCCGATAACAATAAATGTGCAGAGTGAACTTATGGCGGCCAGGGAGCGTCACGCTGACGTACCGCGCCTTTCTGGAGGGATGATGGAATACTTTGATATCCGCAAAATGCCGGTCAATCTTTGGCGCAATGGTGCGGGGGAAACGCGAGAGATTTGTTGTTTTCCGCCAGCGACCCGCGATTTTCACTGGAGGGCAAGTATCGCGTCCATTGCTGCGAACGGTGAGTTTTCTCTTTTCCCGGGCGTAGAGCGAGTGATTACCCTGCTGGAAGGAGGCGAAGTGACTCTGGAAGGTGCCAATCCCTTCAGCCATACCCTGAAACAGCATCAACCGTTTACCTTTGCGGGCGATCAGGTAGTCAAAGCCAAACTGACAGAAGGTCAGATGTCGATGGATTTCAATATTATGACCCGTCGTGATGTCTGCCAGGCCAAAGTCAGGGTTGCGGATCGAACGTTTACCACCTTTGGTTCGCGCGGTGGTGTGGTGTTTGTGTTAAGCGGAGCCTGGCAGTTGGGCGATAAGTTACTGACGGCGGACCAGGGCGCATGCTGGCACGACGGCAAGCACACGCTGCGGTTGTTAAAAGCGGAAGGGAAGCTGCTGTTTAGTGAGATTAACTGGATGCCGGGGCATTCTCCGGATCCAGTTCAATAATGTCATAGTGGCCGGACATTACCGGCCGGCAGAGAATTTTGTAACCATCATGATCGAAGCCGGCGGGCATTCGTGCCAGCGTAGCGGCTTCATCCAGCGATGAAACCGCGCCCAGCCATAGCCAGTTATTGATAATGTGATATTGGGTCATTTCTGCGCGGCTTTCTTTTAGCGCAATCGCATTGCTCCACGGACAGCAGAGCACACGCAATCTTTCCAGTGCCGCCATCAGACGCAGATGATGCGCCTCGGGACTTTCTTTCCCACAGCAGGCTCCGGCGCAACGTTTAAGCGCTGAGCGAAAGCAGGCGCGACCGCGACTTAGCGGCTCCAGTCCCAGCAAACCGTAGCAAAGCTGGTGCTCGTCGGCGACCGTCTGTAATGCCTGCAGCGCCGCACGCTGGTGTGCAAACAGGCCAAACAGATTCGGGGTCTGTGAAAAATCCACATCGCGCGCGTAGATAACCTGGACGCGTTGATCGGTTAATTGCAGAGCACAGAGTTGGCGAGTGCGGCGCAGGCGCTTATTGAATAAAGGTTGTTGCTCTTTAATTAGTCGTGCCTCCAGCAACAGGGCACCCATTTCACCCGCCGTGCAAATCCAGGTAATACGTCGGGATTGATGTAGCATGGCCGCTTCGTCTGCGTTGCGTAGATGCGCCATCACCCGGCTGCGAACATTGATGCTTTTACCGATATAAAGCGGCATGGTGTCACTTTCGCCGTGAAACAGATAAACACCGGGCGTGGCCGGAAGCGCTTGTAAAAAGGGGCGCAGTTGCTCGGGGTACTCATAAATTGCAGCTGCTTCAAAGGTAATACGAGGGGCTGATTGGCGGCGTACCACTGTTTACTCCGGATGCTGGTTATTCATCCAGTATAGCAGGCGATTGTTGATTAAAAAAGCAACATGTGTGAAGTTGTTGACGCCGGACATACGAAGCTTTGTTGCTGTCCGGCGTTATGCAAGAAGGTGGATTACGCTTTTTTCCAGAAATCGTCAAACACCGTAATGGGCGTGCGACGTTTGTGTTCCGTCTTTAAATACCAGCTTTCAATTTTCTTCGCGATAGTATCATCCAGAATTTTGCCTTCCAGATAATCATCAATGTTGTCGTACGTTACGCCTAAGGCGGCTTCATCGGGCAGAGAAGGGCGATCGTCTTCGAGGTCGGCGGTAGGCGCTTTCTTATATAAGTGCTCCGGACAGCCTAGCGCGGCCAGCAGCTGTTTCCCCTGACGCTTGTTGAGGCGGAATAGTGGGTTAATGTCGGTGCCGCCATCGCCATATTTGGTGAAAAAGCCGGTAATCGCTTCCGCAGCGTGATCGGTGCCAACCACTACGCCGCTGGTCATTCCGGCGATGCTGTACTGTGCCTTCATACGTTCACGGGCTTTTTCATTACCGCGCACAAAATCGCTCAGCTCAATACCGGCTTCACGTAATGCCTGTTCGCTGGCCAGCACCGCAGCTTTGATATTGACGGTTAACACGCGATCCGGCTGAATGAAGGTGATGGCGTCCTGGCAGTCCTGTTCATCGGCCTGCACACCGTAAGGGAGGCGCACGGCAATAAACTGCAGCGCGTCGTTCCCGGTCTCGTCGCGCAGCTCTGAAATGGCCATTTGGCATAACTTTCCGGCGAGCGTTGAATCCTGACCGCCGCTAATCCCTAATACCAGTGATTTCAGGAAAGGATAGGTTTTCAGATAGGATTTCAGAAAATCTACGCTACGGCGAATTTCTTCTTCTGCATTAATGTGCGGCTGTGCGCCAAGTGCCTGGATTATCTCTTGCTGCAGAGTCATCTAACCCCTCCGAAAAAAATAATGACAAAAAATATGATCGGTTAAAGCTAACGCGTTGACGTCCAAACGACAAGGGATGCAGCCTGATATCGCAGTATTTTGTTTTAATATACCCGTCATACTTCAAGTTGCATGTGCGTCGGCTGCACTCGTTCTCCCCAGTCACTTACTTTAGTAAGCTCCTGGGGATTCGCTCCCTTGCCACCTTCCTGCAACTCGAATTATTTAGGGTATAGATTTTTCCGAAATGGTGTGAGACTCATCTGTAAGCTTGAAAAATGTGTTGTTGTGCTCCAGGCTTATATAACACGCTGAAAAACAAGAGGACGAGAAAATGAACAAGAATCTAACAGGAATTCTGGGTGCAGCGGCGGTATTGACTATGCTGGCGGGGTGTACGGCCTACGATCGTACAAAAGACCAATTTGTTCAGCCCGTGGTGAAAGATGTGAAGAAAGGGATGAGCCGGGCGCAGGTTGCGCAGATTGCCGGCAAGCCGTCTTCTGAAGTGACAATGGTGCATGCTCGCGGGACGTGTCAGACCTACATCCTGGGTCAACGAGATGGTAAAGCAGAGACCTATTTTGTAGCTTTGGATGATACAGGACACGTGGTTAATTCTGGTTATCAGACCTGTGCCGAGTACGACACCGATCCGCAGGCGGCGAAGCAGTAACGACTGCTTAATGCCTGAGCACTCAACGGAACCGGCCATTGCGCCGGTTTTTTTGTGCCGTACGATCTTATTTAATGTCGCGAATTATTTGCCTGAAATGTGAGGGGTGTCATAACGCCAGGTCAATGAGAGACAATTTAGTTGGTCAAGGAAATACCATCCTCTGGTGCAATCCCGTATACTCATTTCAGCCACCTAAAAAAGTAATTTAGCTGACGCAAGTTACCCAGAGCATGGATGCAGGTTATGGCTTGCGGAGTGTCTGGATGACAGATAATCGCATATGAGGATCGTTTTTATGGAAAAGAAACACATTTATCTGTTTTGTTCTGCGGGCATGTCGACTTCCTTGTTAGTTTCGAAGATGCGTGCGCAGGCTGAAAAATACGAAGTGCCGGTTATTATTGAAGCATTCCCTGAAACGCTGGCTGGGGAAAAAGGTCCTGTTGCTGACGTCGTGTTATTAGGCCCGCAAATTGCTTATATGTTACCCGAAATTCAGCGTTTGTTACCTAACAAGCCTGTAGAAGTGATTGACTCGCTGTTATATGGCAAAGTCGATGGTTTAGGCGTGCTTAAGGCTGCAGTTGCAGCAATTAAAAAAGCCGCAGCAAATTAATTATATTTTTTAAATTTCCCGTCAAAGAGTTATTTCATTAACATTCACCGCAATATTATATTGCGGTATTTAAGGGTATTTTTCTATGAGTAACGCTATTGCTTCACTTGAAAAGGTACTCCTTCCTTTTGCTGTAAAAATTGGAAAGCAGCCACACGTTAATGCAATCAAAAACGGTTTTATTCGTTTAATGCCGTTAACCCTCGCAGGGGCCATGTTTGTATTAATCAATAACGTTTTCCTGAGCTTTGGGGAGGGGTCGTTTTTTTATTCAATGGGTATCCGACTTGATGCTTCGACTATTGAGAATCTCAATAGCTTAAAAGGTATCGGTGGGAACGTTTATAACGGTACGTTGGGTATCATGTCATTGATGGCGCCTTTCTTTATCGGCATGGCGATGGCCGATGAACGCAAAGTTGACTCCCTGGCCGCAGGTTTGCTCTCCGTCGCAGCCTTTATGACCGTCACGCCTTATAGCGTGGGTGAAGCCTATGCCGTTGGTGCAAACTGGTTGGGTGGTGCGAACATTATTTCCGGTATTATTATCGGTCTTGTGGTCGCAGAAATGTTCACCTTTGTGGTCCGTCGTAATTGGGTTATCAGATTACCCGATAGCGTTCCTGCCTCGGTCTCGCGCTCCTTCTCAGCACTGATTCCTGGATTTATCATTCTCTCCATTATGGGGATCATTGGCTGGGCACTGGCAATCTGGGGCACCAACTTCCACCAGATCATCATGGATTCTATTTCGACTCCGCTGGCGTCGTTGGGCAGCGTAGTGGGCTGGGCTTACGTGATTTTTGTTCCGCTGCTGTGGTTCTTTGGTATTCACGGTTCACTGGCGCTGACCGCGCTGGACAGCGGTATCATGACGCCTTGGGCACTGGAAAACATCGCTATCTATCAACAGTTTGGTTCCGTAGACGCAGCATTGGAAGCCGGTAAGACGTTCCACGTCTGGGCAAAACCGATGCTGGATTCCTACATCTTCCTCGGCGGTAGCGGCGCAACCCTGGGTCTGATTATTGCTATCTTCCTGGCATCTCGTCGTCCGGATTATCGTCAGGTGGCGAAACTGGCCCTGCCGTCAGGTATCTTCCAGATTAACGAACCGATTCTGTTCGGTCTGCCAATTATCATGAACCCGGTTATGTTCATCCCGTTCATTCTGGTTCAACCGATTCTGGCCGCGATTATGCTGGCAGCCTACTACACTGGCATTATTCCACCGATTACCAATATTGCGCCGTGGACGATGCCAACCGGGTTAGGCGCGTTCTTTAACACCAACGGTAGCGTTGCGGCTCTGCTGGTGGCACTGTTCAACCTTGGGGTCGCCACGCTGGTGTATCTGCCATTCGTCGTCGTCGCCAATAAAGCGCAGAACGTCATTGATAAAGAAGAAAGCGAAGAAGATATCGCTAACGCATTGAAATTCTAAATTTAGTCCGGCATGGCCTCTCGGTCATGCCGGACTGAACCAGAGGAAAAGAGTATGTTGGATATCGAAAATATCGTGGACACATCGTCAGAAGCTGAAGAGCTTGAAGAAGTGGTGATGGGGCTTATCATCAATTCGGGGCAGGCGCGTAGCCTGGCCTATGGCGCACTCAAGATGGCCAAACAGGGCGATTTTGAGGCGGCGAAGGCCATGATGGAACAGTCTCGTATGGCGCTGAACGAAGCGCACCTCGTACAAACGAAACTGATTGAAGGCGATCAGGGCGAAGGTAAAATGAAAGTGAGCCTGGTTCTGGTTCACGCACAGGATCACCTGATGACGTCGATGCTGGCACGCGAACTGGTGACGGAACTGATTGAGCTTCACGAGAAGCTGAAATAGCGAGGAGTGCATGATGCAATTACAGATTAACGCACCGGAAATCAAAACCGTTTACGAGCAGCAGTTGTTTAATGGCAAAAATTTCCATGTGTTTATCTATAACAAAACTGAAAGTATCAGTGGACTGCATCAGCACGATTACTATGAATTTACGCTGGTATTAACCGGTCGCTATTATCAGGAAATCAACGGTAAACGTGTGCTGCTGGAACGTGGTGACTTTGTTTTTATCCCCCTGGGATCGCATCACCAAAGTTTCTATGATTTCGGCGCCACGCGGATCCTTAACGTCGGTATCAGTAAGCGTTTTTTTGAACAGCACTATCATCCTTTATTGCCGTTTTGTTTTGTTGCATCGCAGGTGTATCGGGCGAATAACTCCTTTCTCACCTATATCGAAACGGTCATTGCATCACTGAACTTTCGCGAGAGCGGGCTGGATGAATTTGTCGAAGTGGTCACCTTCTACATTATTAATCGACTCCGGCATCACCGTGAAGAACAAGTGTTGGATGACATTCCACAATGGCTGAGAGCGACCGTGGAAACGATGCACGACAAACGTCAGTTTAGCGAGAATGCGCTGGAAAACATGGTCCAGCTGTCGGCAAAATCTCAGGAATATCTGACTCGTGCCACCCAGCGTTATTACAGTAAAACACCGATGCAGATTATTAATGAAATCCGCATTAACTTTGCTAAAAAACAGCTGGAAATGACCAACTATTCGGTCACGGATATTGCTTATGAGTCTGGTTACAGCAGCCCAAGCCTGTTTATTAAAACGTTTAAAAAACTGACGTCGTTTACGCCCAATAGCTACCGGAAGAAGTTAACTGAGTTTAATCAGTAGCTATTATTTGCCAATAACCCATTTTTATAGCTTGCCCAAAATAGCGTCGGGACAGCCACGCTATATCTGACAAACGGGTTGAGCATAATACACGTCAGTGTTTTGACACTGAAGGGAGAAAGTATGAGCCAGAAATTAAAAGTCGTCACTATCGGTGGCGGGAGCAGCTACACCCCTGAATTACTTGAAGGCTTTATTAAGCGTTATCATGAGTTACCGGTGTCTGAATTGTGGTTGGTTGATGTCGACGGCGGTAAAGAGAAGCTGGATATTATTTTCGACCTGTGCCAACGCATGGTCGACAAAGCCGGCGTGCCGATGAAGCTGTATAAAACACTGGATCGTCGCGAAGCGCTGAAAGACGCTGACTTTGTGACCACGCAGCTGCGCGTTGGACAACTTAAAGCCCGTGAGCAGGACGAGCGAATCCCGCTGAGCCACGGTTATCTGGGCCAGGAGACAAACGGCGCGGGCGGCCTGTTTAAAGGTTTGCGGACTATTCCGGTTATTTTTGACATCGTGAAAGATGTCGAAGAACTGTGCCCGAATGCGTGGGTGATTAACTTTACTAACCCGGCCGGAATGGTCACTGAAGCCGTCTATCGCCATACAAATTTTAAGAAATTCATCGGGGTATGCAATATTCCGATCGGCATGAAAATGTTTATTACCGACGTGTTGGCGTTAAAAGAGAGCGATGATTTATCTATCGATCTGTTTGGCCTGAACCATATGGTGTTTATTAAAGATGTGCTGGTCAACGGCGAGTCACGTTTTGACGAACTGCTCGACGGCGTGGCCTCGGGGCAGTTAAAAGCGTCTACCGTGAAGAACATTTTCGACCTGCCGTTTAGCGAAGGATTGATTCGCTCGCTGAAACTGCTGCCATGTTCGTATTTGCTTTACTATTTCAAGCCAAAAGAGATGCTGGCGATTGAAATGGGTGAATACTATAAGGGCGGTGCACGCGCGCAGGTTGTGCAAAAAGTGGAGAAACAACTTTTTGAGCTGTATAAAAATCCTGAACTGAATGTGAAACCGAAGGAGCTTGAGCAGCGCGGTGGAGCGTATTACTCCGATGCGGCGTGTGAGGTGATCAACGCCATCTACAATGACAAGCAGACCGAGCACTATGTCAACATTCCTCACCATGGCCATGTAGACAACATTCCTGCGGACTGGGCGGTTGAGATGACCTGTACGCTGGGGCGCAATGGCGCGACCCCGCATCCACGGATCACGCATTTTGATGAGAAAGTGCTTGGCCTTATCTATACCATTAAAGGTTTTGAGGTGGCGGCGAGTAATGCGGCACTGAGCGGTGAATTTAATGATGTGCTGCTGGCGTTAAATCTGAGCCCACTGGTGCATTCTGACCGTGATGCCGAAATTCTGGCGCGGGAACTGATCCTTGCCCATGAAAAATGGCTGCCAAACTTTGCCGGGTGCATCGAGACGCTCAAAAGCGAACAACACTGATAGAGGTCGGCTATGGAACGCGTACTGATTGTGAATGCGGATGATTTTGGCCTGAGCAAAGGGCAAAACTACGGCATTATTGACGCTTGTCGCCATGGTGTTGTCACCTCGACAACGGCGCTGGTCAACGGCGAGGCCATTGAGCATGCGGTGCAGTTGAGTCGTGAGCTTCCTGAACTGTCTGTTGGCATGCACTTTGTGCTGACGCTGGGGAAACCGCTGACGGCAATGCCAGGGCTGACCCGCGACGGACTGCTGGGGAAATGGATCTGGCAGATGGCCGAGGAGGACACCTTGCCGCTGGATGAAATTTCGCACGAGCTGGCCGCACAGTATCAGCGTTTCATCGACCTGTTCGGCCGGGAGCCGACGCATCTGGATAGCCATCACCATGTGCATATGTTCCCGCAGATTTTCCCTGTAGTGGCCAATTTTGCGGCCCAGCACGGTATTGCGTTACGCATCGATCGTCAGACGGTGTTTGAGGCTGCTGACTTACCTGTTGCGTTGCGCACGTCGCAGGGATTTAGCAGCGAGTTTTACGGCGAGGCGATTTCCGAAGAGCTGTTTTTGCAGGTGCTAGACGCCTCAGCAGACAGGGGCGAGTCCTCGCTGGAAGTGATGTGCCACCCGGCCTTTGTCGATAATATCATTCGACAAAGCGCCTACTGTTACCCCCGCTTAACTGAACTTGATGTGCTGACGTCTCCGGTATTGAAATATGCTATTGCGGAGCGCGGTTATCGTCTCGGCAGTTTTCTGAATGTGTAATTCCTGAGTTTGCGGCGCGTCAATGCGCCGCTTTTTTTAGGCCGGAATGGTGTCGACTTTTCCGCTGCGAGACCAGACACGGTGCGCGGTCATGAGTGCCAGCAAAGTATCCATAAACTGCGCATCTGCGCTGTCCGCTTCTACAATCCCTTCTTCACCCTGATTGCTAACCTTCAGCACGGCTTTCAACTGACGCGCATCGCCTGCCAGCGCAATGGGTTTCAAATGTTTGTATGCTTCCAGTAAGTAGTAACGGGTATCGCCGCGCATGTCGATATCCGCAATATTGCCGCAAGGCACAATGACCGCATCCACGGTCAGTGATGGCGAACCGGCAAAGGTACCGGCGATGTTCAGCACCGAGCCATCGTCGGCAACCACGTTCCCCATCCGCGAATAGAGCAATTTTGCATGCACACCGCGGGACTGGAGAGCTTGCATGATGGTGAGCATATCGGCCGATTTGACCTCGTCATTCAGCAAAATGGCCACTATCCGGCCTTTGATATCGCCTTGTGCCCCTGCGTACAAACTGAGTGATGGGGCTTCAGTTAACCCGTTGACGTCCGCAGGTGGGGCGATTTGCTGCTGTTCGTCGGTTAGTTCAAAACCGAGGTTGTCGGCAACAGATTGTGCAAGGGTGGTATCAATGTGCGCCAGTTGTTCAACCACTCTCTCGCGGATATACGGGCGGGTGACTTTGCTCAGTTCAAAACTGAATCCGCCAACAATATGCTGCTGCTCAATAGGCGTCTGACTTAGCCAGAACAGGCGAGGGTGCGCATAGTATTCGCCGAAAGAGGGGCTTCTTTCACGTATCTTACTGCCTTCAATACGTTCCTGATACGATTCAAAACCCCCGCGTTTAGGGCCAGGTGGCGTTTCGCGCGGCCAGTTATCATTGATCGAGTTTGGTTCGTAGTTGGCCGGGTTGGTATCAATATCCATGCGATGCATGCCGTCGCGCTGGAAATTGTGATACGGGCAGGTCGGGCGGTTAATCGGAATTTCATGAAAGTTAGGTCCGCCCAGACGGCTGATCTGCGTGTCGGTATATGAAAACAGTCGGCCCTGTAGCAGCGGATCGTTGGTGAAATCAATACCGGGGACGATGTGTCCTGGATGAAATGCTACCTGCTCGTTTTCGGCAAAGAAATTATCCGGGTTACGGTTAAGCACCATTTTTCCGACGCGCTGAACCGGAACCAATTCCTCGGGGATCAACTTTGTTGGGTCGAGCAGATCAAAATCGAATTTAAACTCGTCCTCTTCCGCAATCAGTTGCAGTCCCAACTCATATTCCGGGTAATCACCGGCTTCGATGGCCTCCCACAGATCGCGACGGTGGAAGTCAGGGTCTCGACCGGTAAGTTTTTGCGCTTCATCCCAAACCAGAGAGGCTTTGCCTGCCAGGGGTTTCCAGTGGAAGCGTACAAAGGTGGCTTTGCCTTGCGCGTTAATCAGTCGAAACGTGTGGATGCCAAAGCCTTCCATCGTGCGATAGCTGCGAGGGATCCCACGATCTGACATGGCCCACATCACGTTATGCAGTGTTTCTGGCTGTAAAGAGACGTAATCCCAGAAGGTATCATGCGCGCTTTGTCCCTGTGGAATAGCCCAGTGCGGCTCTGGTTTGACCGCGTGGACGAAGTCCGGGAATTTATGGGCGTCCTGGATAAAAAACACCGGTGTATTATTTCCTACCAGGTCAAATATCCCCTCTTCGGTATAAAACTTTGTGGCAAATCCGCGAATATCCCGGACCGTGTCTGCTGAACCGGCGCCGCCCTGGACGGTGGAGAAACGCACAAAAACCGGGGTTATCTTATTTGCCTCGCACAGGAAGTCGGCTTTGGTGACGGCACTTAAATCGGCATAGGACTGAAAGTAACCATGCGCGGCGGAGCCACGGGCATGAACGATTCGTTCCGGAATGCGTTCATGATCAAAATGGGTAATCTTCTCACGCAGGATAAAATCCTCGAGCAGCGTCGGCCCACGGTTTCCGGCGCGTAATGAGTTTTGATCGTCTGCAATGCGGACACCCTGATTGGTGGTCAGGGCAAAATCTTCACTGCCTTTACGAAAAGGCTCCAGGGAGTTGAGTTTGTCATTAACGGTGTCGGGGGCCTTTGCACTACCAGGGGCAGTGGGCTGCATGCCCGGCGGTGTGGGTTTGGCGTCGGGTTTGTGCGAGCCGTCTGCGGGGGCCAGGGAATCGAGCCCTGGTCTGGATTCCCTGGCATCATGAACCGGTGCCGGGTGATTGAGTGGATGCTTGTCATTCTGCGACATGAACTCGTCTCCTGTTTTCATTGCTGAAAGGGTCGTTGTTGCTGTCAAAAACATTAACTATAGACCACGCATCCAGGTGAGCCGGGATCCGTTGAAGGGGAATACTGTAATGAACAAGGCAAACAGCGCACGCAAGGCAGGACGTCAGGGCGCAAAATCGGCTAAGATAGCGTTTTTCTGATTTTTAGAATTTGTCTTTAGTGAAGCAACTGATTATGAAACCTCTTCGCCAACAAAATCGCAAGGTTATCAGCTACGTTCCGCGTGTGGAGCCCGCGCCACCAGAGCATGCGATAAAAATGGATGCGTTTCGTGACGTATGGATACTGCGCGGAAAATATGTCGCTTTTGTCTTAATAGGAGAGGCGTTTCAACGTTCGCCTGCGTTTACGGTTCCGGAGTCGGCGCAACGCTGGGCAAACCAGGTCCGTCAGGAAAACGAACTGAGCGATTAATGGGAT
>NZ_SZXN01000034.1:0-19371 GCF_005281195.1 Citrobacter sp. wls613 | reverse complement strand
CGCCGGAGCATGATACTCCGGCGGTTTTTTACGCTTCAGGAAACCGGTTTAACGGTGTGCCAGTTCGGCGTTATCGTCACTGTCCAGAATCGTTTTGTCGGTTTGCTTCAGCCACTGACTGGTGAGCGTACCGGCAGTCATGGAGCCACTGACGTTCAACGCAGTACGACCCATATCGATCAGCGGTTCTACGGAGATCAGTAGAGCGACCAGCGTAACCGGCAGGCCCATCGCCGGCAGCACGATCAGTGCGGCAAACGTTGCTCCCCCACCCACACCCGCGACTCCGGCGGAGCTAACGGTCACAATACCGACCAGCGTTGCAATCCACATTGGGTCGAGCGGGTTAATCCCCACAGTCGGCGCAACCATCACTGCCAGCATTGCCGGGTACAGCCCCGCACAACCGTTTTGACCAATCGTGGCGCCAAAAGAGGCGGCAAAGCTGGCAATCGACTCAGGCACACCCAGACGACGGGTTTGCGCTTCCACATTCAGCGGAATAGACGCAGCGCTGGAGCGGCTGGTGAAGGCAAACGTCAGTACCGGCCAGACTTTACGGAAGTACTTCAGCGGGCTCACGCCGTTAATACCCAGCAGAATACCGTGTACCACGAACATGATGCCCAGACCGAGGTACGAAGCCACCACGAAGCTGCCCAGCTTAATAATGTCCTGCAGGTTGGAGCCGGCAACCACTTTGGTCATCAACGCCAGAACACCGTACGGCGTCAGCTGCATCACCAGACGAACCAGCTTCATCACCCAGCTTTGCAGGGTATCAATAGCGGTTAATACGCGTTCGCCTTTCGGGGCATCATCTTTCAGCAGTTTCAGGGCCGCGACACCAAGGAATGCGGCGAAGATAACAACGCTGATAATGGAGGTTGGGTTAGCGCCAGTGAGATCGGCAAACGGATTTTTCGGGATGAACGACAGCACCAGTTGCGGCACGCTCAGGTCGGCAACTTTACCCACGTAGTTGGTTTCGATGGCGTTCAGACGGGCGGTTTCAGCACCACCCTGTACCAGTCCATCCGCCGTCAGGCCGAACAGGTTAGTGACCAGTACCCCAACTAACGCGGCGATAAGTGTTGTAAACAGCAACGTCCCGATGGTCAGGAAGCTGATTTTCCCCAGTTGAGAGGCGTTGTGCAGACGCGCAACGGCGCTGAGGATAGAGGCAAATACCAGCGGCATGACGATCATTTGCAGAAGTTGAACATAGCCGTTGCCGACAATGTTGAACCACTGTACAGAATCTTTCAGTACCTGGCTGTCTGAGCCGTAAATCGTATGCAGAGCAAGGCCAAATACCACGCCCATAACCAGACCAACCAGTACTTTTTTGGCCAGACTCCACTGTTTGTGACGGGCTTGCGCCAGCACGAACAGCAGTACAACGAACACGATAATGTTCGCGATTAATGGAAAGTTCATCCCCGTTCTCCTGATCTTTTTTTATGTATCACCGAACTACAGTGATTCTGTTGGCGCAAGATTAGCAGAACTGTGACTTGCCTCTTATATTCAAATGGAATTGTTTATGCCAAAAATGACATTTTGGCCGGTTTCTTAATCAGCCTGGTGTTTTATAAAACGATTAAACTGCATTTGTAACGTATTAATCATCTGCGATGACCAGCGTACTGCACTGTTTTCAGGCAAAGTTTGTGGCATCCAGATAGCCCAGGCAAACAGCGCCATGCATAAAAAACGCTCCAGCTGGTTGCCTTTTTGCGGTACGAGGATCGGCAGGCGAAAGCGCCAGCGGCAGGGCCACAGCAGAGGAACGCCGGCTGGGGTCAGCATATCGGCCAGAATATGACTAAGGTAGCCGAGCACCATCCCCTGTAACGCATCCGCCGGGATTATCCAGGTCTCGGGTACTTTCAAATAGAACGTCGCCAGCAAGGCAAACACCGCCAGCAGGCTATGCGTAAACCCGCGATGACCAAATGCCCGGGCTATGGGCTTTGAGACCCACTTCAGACGCTGCCCCAGCAACGATTTGGGATGATCGATATCGGGCAGCAGGCAGGTCAAGATAGCTGAAGGAACAATATGCCACCAGTCACCCTGCGCGAGAACGGGCGTCAGTTCGGCATTCTTGGCAAATACCGCACAGGCAATAGAGAAAAGAAGGTGGCCTTCCGCCGTCATGATAAAACCCAATAAACTGTCAATTCATACAGTATAGGGGTTTTATACAGTAGGCGAAAGAGGTGACGTTGTAACCCTTTGTCACAAATAGGCGATTAACGTGCCAGCCAGCCACCGTCGACGGCCAATGTATAACCATTAATGTAGTCAGAGGCGCGGCTGGCAAGGAATACCGCCGGGCCTTTCAGGTCGTCAGGCGTTCCCCAGCGTCCGGCCGGAATACGGTCGACAATCTCCTGATTACGGTCGGCATCGTCCCGCAGTTGCTGCGTATTGTTGGTCGCCATGTAGCCCGGCGCAATGGCATTGACGTTAATACCCTGTGCGGCCCATTCATTGGCCAGCAGGCGGGTTATGCCCAGCACGCCGCTTTTTGAAGCGGTGTAGGAAGGTACGCGGATACCGCCCTGGAAGGAGAGCATTGACGCAATGTTGATGATTTTTCCGCCCTGACCCTGGCTCAGGAATTGTCTGGCGACGGCCTGTGACAAAAAGAAAACGGATTTGAGATTCAGGTTCATCACATCATCCCAGTCTTGCTCACTAAAGCTCAGGGCGTCCTCACGGCGAATGGTCCCCGCGTTATTGACCAGAATATCGATCCGACCAAAGGTGGAGACCGTTTGCGTCACGATATCGTTCAGCGAGTCCTGCTGGCTGAGGTCGGCCTGGATAGTCAGAAAGCGTCGCCCGAGTGCATGGATTTTCTCAGCGGTTTGCACAGGAATTTTACGATTGACGCCGACCACGTCGCAGCCGGCCTCCGCCAGCGCGACCGCCATACCTTGCCCAAGCCCGGTATCACATCCGGTGACGATTGCTACTTTACCTTCAAGACGAAAAGCATCCAAAATCATATTCACCCCGGCTATCAAATGGTTTTAACGCATGCTGTGAGTGAAAGAATAGGAGAGGCTGGCAGGAAATACAATGAAAAATGAAACAACGTTTCAAAAATATGGCTGACCTGGCAAGACGGGCAATGCAACCATTGCCCATCAGGGAATTATCCGCGTAGATGCGTGACGGTGAGATCGGCCAGCGAGGTCAATTTAACGTCAGCAAGAACAAAGCGGGCATCGTCCTGGTTCTCATGTGCAGGTACGACGATCGCGCGCATGCGTGCTGCTTTTGATGCAATCATGCCGTTGACAGAATCTTCCAGCGCTACGCAAGATAAGGGCTCCACACCCAATTTTGCCGCGCAGTCGAGGTAGACCTGAGGATGCGGTTTGCTGTAGGGCAATTTTTCTGCCGAGGCCAGCGCGTCGAAGCTGTCGCGAAGATCAAACATCGTCAGCACTTTTTCCAGCATATGCAGCGGGGAGGCCGATGCCAGACCCACTCGTAAGCCCTGGGATTTGCACAGCGCGACGGCTTCACGTACGCCAGGCAGCAGTGGTTTTGTCTCTTCAACCAGGGCGATAGCCCGGGTGATAATGCGATCGGTGACCTCCTGGCGAGATGGGCCGCTCCACGGTTGCTGGGCGAACCATAGATCTACAACCATATCGATACGCAGCCCCAGCGTATCGGGCAGTTCATGGCGGCGAGTGATATCTACGCCTAAACTTGCGATCACATCCAGTTCAGCCTGATCCCAAAGGGGTTCAGAGTCGACCAGTAATCCATCCATATCGAAAATTGCAGCAAGAATTTGACGCGGGGTTGACATCACAACCTCTCCTTTGAACATGAAACAGCAGGGATTAAGAGCCTGGGTGAACCGGCTCTCAGCGTTCATTATGGCTAATCCTCGATTATACCGCCTTTAAAGATCAGGCGAAAATGGTTATCAACGGGTAAACTTAGGCCAAAATGACACGTCTTAATCAAGGGGAACTCATGACGTATCAACAAGCTGGACGCATTGCTGTCTTGAAAAGGCTGGTGGGATGGGTGATTTTCATCCCGGCGCTGATTTCAACGCTGGTTTCAGTACTGAAGTTTATGTATGCGCACAGTGAAAAGCAGGAGGGGATTAACGCGGTGATGCTCGACTTTGCCCACGTGATGATTGACATGATGCGGGTAAACACTCCCTTTCTTAACCTGTTTTGGTATAACTCACCGACACCTGATTTTCAAAGCGGACTGAATCTGGTTTTCTGGCTGATTTTTATTCTTATTTTTATCGGGCTGGCGATGCAGGATTCGGGTGCTCGCATGAGCCGTCAGGCTCGTTTTTTACGTGAAGGCGTTGAAGATCAGCTGATTCTGGAGCAGGCGAAGGGCAGTGAAGGGTTATCGCGAGAGCAGATTGAGTCGCGTATTGTCGTGCCGCATCATACGATTTTCTTACAAATATTCCCGCTCTATATTTTGCCGGTTATCGTCATCGTGATTGGCTATTTCTTCTTTTCGCTACTAGGTTTTTTGTAAGCGCGTCACTATCAGGCCCACGCGAAAGCTGCGGGCCTGATTAGCAAAGAACTTCCGCTATATATCTGTTAAGCCGCCAGTATCCTGTCCATCGCTTTCTGCGCCACCACCATATGTTGCCCGCCGAACAGAATCGCTCGATTCAGCAGCGTATAAAGCTGATAGACAGGCTGCCTGTCGAGAAAATCCAGCGGCAGGGGGGAAACCGACTGATAGCCGTCATAAATTTGCGGTGGCTGATCGCTATGTAATGGCAGCATTGCCAGGTCGCACTCTCTGTCGCCCCAATAGCAGGCGGGGTCAAAAATGTAGGGACCATGAGGGCCAAGGGCGCAGTTCCCCGACCACAAATCGCCATGCAGTAGTGAAGGCTGTGGCTGGTGTGATGACAAACGCTGCTGAACATGGTCAACAATGGCGTCAATATTGCCAAATGCGATCCCTTTTTCGGCGGCAAGCTCCAGTTGCCAGCCAATCCGCTGTTCTGCAAAAAAGGTAGACCAGCGACGCTGCCACGTATTGGGTTGTGGCGTGGTAGAGAGTGCATTATCAAAGTCGAGGCCAAACTGCGGCTGATCGCTCCATTCATGAAGATGCGCGAGCTGTTGTCCGAGAATAAAGGCGTTGTGGGCATCCAGTGGACGGGGAGGGAGGAAATCCATCACCAAAAAGCTGTAGTCTCTGTCTGCACCGACCGCCCAGACCTTGGGGACTGAAACGGTATTGCTGCGGGAAAGCAGTTCCAGCTGGTCGGCTTCTGCCGTAAAGCCGGTTAATAGCTCCCTTTCATCGCATTTGACGAAAAAATCGCGCCCCGCATAGCGTAAATGCCATGCGGCGTGGATCTCACCGCCGGGCAGTTCATTACGCAGCTCGATTTCGCCTTCACCGAGTTGCTCGCTTAAAAGACGACTGATAGCCTGCCACATGATGTCTCTCCCCATGTTGTCTGCCAGATCATAAGGTTAGCGCAATAATGCGGTAAAAAAACACGAACCAACGCACACCGTGGACGCGTTATCGCTGAAAAAGCACGTAATGTTTGTTGCTATTTCACTCCTTGCCAGAGCGCTGCAGTTCTGGGTTCACGTGATCCACTGCTTTGTTATCACGTGATTTTTCAGCATAGACGCATAACACGTATGTCGACAGTTTTGTCGGTAAATCCCCCTGATGATGAGGGGGAAGGGCATTATCGCGAAAGGTATGTGTATATTTTCTGCGTATCGTCCTGCGAGCATAAACGGGTACCCTGATTGAGGGTTGCCGCGCTACCTGCCGCTACGCCAAAACGAACAATATCGTCAAATGGCGCATTCTGTGCCAGTTTCAGCGTCATCGCGCCGACCATACTGTCACCCGCGCCAACGGTACTTTGGCTCTTAACCGGCGGGGGTACCACCTGTACGCAGGTTTCACCGTCAACGCCCAGTGCCCCTTGCGGTCCCAACGAAACGACAACACGTTGCGCTTTACCGCTGTGCACAATTTCCTCTGCGGCCTTACGGACGTCATCAGGTTGTGTGAGTTCGCGGTTAACCAATGCGCTGAGTTCTTTGAGGTTGGGTTTGACCAGTTCGATATTGCCGAGCGTTAATGCGGCAGTCAGTGCCTCACCTGAGCTATCAACAATGCAGCGAATGCCCTGCTTTTGTGCCGCAGTAATAAGCTGGGTGAGTTTTTCAAGCTTCACGCCGGGTGGCAGGCTGCCGCTTATCACCAGCAGCGCGCCGGACTCAATTTCCAGCACCTGATCCTGAAGCTGGTGGAACTCGTCATCGGTAAGTGTTGCTCCAGGCATAACAAATCGATACTGCTCGCCGCTGGATTCTACGTGGACGTGAAGATTTTGCCGGGTCCAGTCTTTGGCCTCTATGGTGGCGACCGGGACATTTTCATCGGCAAGCAATGATACCAGGTGTTCCCCGGTAGCGCCGCCAGCCGGAAAGATAGCCGTTGCGTTTCCGCCAAGATGAGCAATGGCGCGGGCCACGTTAATACCACCACCACCGGGTTCAAAAACCGGCGAGGTGCAGCGAAGTTTACCTTCGGGATAGATTTGCGGGGTGATTGTTGCGCTATCGAGAGAGGGCGCAAGTGTTAACGTATAGATACGTACCATCTTTACCTCCTGTTAGGCTGTCCTCAGTCTGGCACTTAATGTGACGAAAGTGAAGTAATTAACAACATGATTTATCGCATCTTTATTTAAAATTATCTCAGCAAAGATATATAAATAAAATTACGGTTTAAGAACGCTCTTATTCAAAAAATGAAATAAGAAATTATTGCTATGTTATTCGAGTCTTTTTATAATTTGTTACCTTTCAAGGGGCTTTTGTCATTGATCCCTATGAAAGTTTCCGAGACCGTAATGGTCTCTTTTTTTGTTGTACGGACTCTTTATAAATGAAGCTTTTGAAGACAGTACCCGCAGCACTCGTGCTGATGGGGGGCGTGTTTGCGTCAATGCATGCCGCCGCCGATGATTCCGTTTTTACTGTCATGGATGACCCCTCCAGCGCGAAAAAACCCTTTGAAGGTAACCTGAACGCGGGATACCTCGCCCAGTCAGGCAACACAAAAAGTTCTTCTTTAACCGCAGATACCACCATGACCTGGTACGGTGAAACCACGGCGTGGTCTCTGTGGGGCAATGCCAGCAATACCTCGTCGAATGATGAACGCTCTTCGGAGAAATACGCCGTAGGTGGTCGTAGTCGTTTTAATATGACGGATTATGATTACCTGTTCGGACAGGCCAGTTGGTTGACCGACCGATACAACGGCTATCGCGAGCGTGACGTACTGACTGCAGGTTATGGTCGTCAGTTCCTTAATGGGCCGGTACACAGCTTCCGTTTCGAATTCGGTCCAGGCGTACGCTATGACGAACACACCGATGGCACAACCGAAACGCAGCCGCTGGGTTATGCGTCAGGCGCTTATGCGTGGCAGATGACGGACACCACCAAATTCACACAAGGGGTGTCGGTGTTTGGTGCTGAAGATACGACGCTTAACTCTGAAACAGCGTTAAATGTGGCTATCAACGAACACTTCGGTTTGAAAGTGGCTTATAACGTCACCTGGAACTCAGAACCACCGGCTACGGCACCGGAACATACCGATCGTCGTACGACCGTTTCGCTCGGCTATCGTATGTAGTAAAAAACCGGGTCAAATAAATGGCCCGGCTTTTCCAAATAAAATTTCAGTGTTATTATTTTCTGACCGGCATTTTAATTTTTTTCGAAAAAAACTTTTCTTCATACTTTCTCCATAATTACTCTTTTGGGTACATATTCAATTTATTTGACACGAATTGATAAATAAATTGACTAGGAAAAAGTGTGAGCCAGATCTACACTCTTACCTACAGGCAATTAATCGCCTTCAGACCTTAGCATTAATTCAAGTAAGAGAAGATACCTATGAAAAATATCAAAGCGACGGCTGCTGTCATCGTGCTTTCTGCGCTGTCCTTCGGTGTGTTTGCAGCCGTTCCGGTCACCAACGCACCGTCTGATAACACGACACAAGTTGGCATCACGCATGCCTCTGATGTGGAAGCAGGTTCAAATATCGCTCCTGGTTCCCAGTCAACTGGCCAAAGTATGAATGATGCGTTTAATGTTCATACCCTGGTTGCTGGCGAATGGTCTTAATATCTTCATCAGTGTCCAGACGCCTATTCAGCCAAATGTCGTAATGAAAAAACCGGATATTGATGTACCGGTTTTTATTTTGTCATAAACAGTAAAGTAATATTGAAATATCTTTTTTAATTTATTGGATGCATCTGTGTACATCGCGAAATAACGCAAAGTACCATTTATTAACGGCGTGACGGTTCAACCCCAAATCATTGCTGCCCACCTTAACATCAACATTGCCGCGCAAATGACGAGCAGTACCACAACCATTTTCCAGTGTTTTTTGGCAAAGCGATTTTTTGGCATGGTTCTTTCCTGGTCAGTAACAATGATTACCGCATAGTGTAACAAAGACGGCGGGGCGCCAGTGAATTGATTTACATCATAGATGGCGTGTTGATTGTCGCTTTGAACGACCCGTAATGCCGTGTACACTGTCAGGCGGTGTTATCAAAAAGCGGGTGTAGGTTACAGCGTTGCCAGTCAGGTAATGCGTGACATATTTCGCAGAGTGAAGCGGGAATCAGCCCACACCTTTTTGATAAATTTTAAATAGTGAAACTTTGTATGTGCTCTTACGTGTGGGGCACCACTGCAAATAAGGATATAACATGCCTGTTATTACTCTTCCTGATGGCAGCCAACGCCATTACGACCACGCTGTAAGTCCCATGGATGTTGCGCTGGACATCGGTCCAGGTCTGGCGAAAGCCACTATTGCTGGCCGTGTAAACGGTGAGCTGGTTGATGCTTCCGATCTGATTGAACAGGATGCGAAACTCTCCATCATTACCGCTAAGGATGATGAAGGTCTGGAGATCATTCGTCACTCCTGTGCGCACCTGTTAGGGCACGCGATCAAACAACTCTGGCCGCACACCAAAATGGCGATCGGACCGGTTGTTGACAACGGCTTTTACTACGATATCGATCTTGACCGTACGTTAACCCAGGAAGACGTCGACGCGCTCGAAAAGCGGATGCACGAGCTCGCTGAGAAAAACTACGATGTCATCAAGAAGAAAGTCAGCTGGTACGAAGCGCGTGAAACGTTCGTGAAGCGTGGCGAGACCTATAAAGTCTCTATCCTTGATGAAAATATTGCCCATGATGACAAGCCTGGCTTGTATCATCATGAAGAATACGTCGATATGTGCCGTGGCCCGCACGTGCCGAACATGCGTTTCTGTCATCACTTCAAACTGATGAAGACCGCTGGGGCATACTGGCGCGGCGACAGCAACAACAAGATGCTGCAGCGCATTTATGGTACTGCATGGGCCGATAAAAAAGCGCTGAGTGCCTACCTGCAACGTCTGGAAGAAGCGGCTAAACGCGACCACCGTAAAATTGGTAAGCAGCTTGACCTGTATCATATGCAGGAAGAAGCGCCAGGTATGGTGTTCTGGCATAACGATGGCTGGACAATTTTCCGTGAACTGGAAGTTTTCGTTCGTTCGAAACTGAAAGAATACCAGTATCAGGAAGTGAAAGGCCCGTTCATGATGGACCGTGTGCTGTGGGAAAAAACAGGGCACTGGGACAACTACAAGGATGCGATGTTCACCACCTCTTCAGAGAACCGTGAATACTGCATCAAGCCAATGAACTGCCCAGGACACGTTCAGATCTTTAATCAGGGTCTGAAATCGTATCGCGACCTGCCGCTGCGTATGGCGGAATTTGGTAGCTGTCACCGTAACGAACCGTCAGGTGCGCTGCACGGCCTGATGCGCGTACGTGGCTTCACTCAAGATGATGCGCATATCTTCTGTACCGAAGAGCAGATTCGTGATGAAGTTAACGCCTGCATTCGTATGGTCTACGATATGTACAGCACCTTTGGCTTCGAGAAAATCGTCGTCAAACTGTCCACTCGCCCTGAGAAACGTATCGGTAGCGATGAAATGTGGGACCGTGCTGAAGCGGACTTAGCGGTTGCGCTGGAAGAAAACAACATCCCGTTTGAGTTCCAACTGGGTGAAGGCGCATTCTACGGTCCGAAAATTGAATTTACCCTGTATGACTGCCTCGATCGCGCATGGCAGTGCGGTACTGTACAGCTGGACTTCTCTCTGCCGTCTCGTCTGAGCGCCTCTTATGTTGGCGAAAACAACGAGCGTCAGGTACCGGTAATGATTCACCGCGCGATTCTTGGGTCAATGGAACGTTTCATTGGTATCCTGACCGAAGAGTTCGCTGGCTTCTTCCCGACCTGGCTTGCGCCGGTTCAGGTTGTGGTCATGAATATTACCGATTCGCAGTCTGAATACGTCAACGAATTAACGCAGAAACTACAAAATGCGGGTATTCGTGTAAAAGCAGACTTGAGAAATGAGAAGATTGGCTTTAAAATCCGCGAGCACACTTTACGTCGTGTCCCTTACATGTTGGTCTGTGGCGACAAAGAGGTAGAAGCAGGCAAAGTTGCCGTGCGTACCCGTCGTGGCAAAGACTTGGGCAGCCTGGACGTAAGTGAAGTTATCGAGAAGCTGCAACAAGAGATTCGCAGCCGCAGTCTTCAACAACTGGAGGAATAAGGTATTAAAGGCGGAAAACGAGTTCAAACGGCACGTCCGAATCGTATCAATGGCGAGATTCGCGCCCTGGAAGTTCGCTTAACAGGTCTGGAAGGCGAAGCTTTGGGTATTGTGAGTCTGAGAGAAGCTATCGAAAAAGCTGAAGAAGCTGGAGTAGATTTAGTTGAAATCAGCCCTAACGCCGAACCGCCAGTTTGTCGTATTATGGACTACGGCAAGTTCCTTTATGAAAAGAGTAAATCTTCTAAGGAACAGAAGAAAAAGCAAAAAGTTATCCAGGTTAAGGAAATTAAATTCCGTCCTGGCACCGACGATGGCGATTACCAGGTAAAACTCCGCAGCCTGGTACGCTTTCTGGAAGAGGGTGATAAAGCTAAGATCACGCTGCGTTTCCGCGGCCGTGAGATGGCTCACCAACAGATCGGTATGGAAGTGCTTACGCGCGTCCGTGACGATCTGAGTGAACTGGCAGTGGTCGAATCCTTCCCTACGAAGATCGAAGGCCGCCAGATGATCATGGTGCTCGCTCCTAAGAAGAAACAGTAAGGCCTTCAAGTAGCAATTCCTGTGGAGCCTACGGGCTTCGCAGGTTTTGTTCGCCTATGTTTCGTTTATTAACAATGCGAAGTGGAAGTTATTAAAATGCCAAAAATTAAGACCGTACGCGGTGCTGCTAAGCGCTTCAAAAAAACCGGTGGTGGTGGATTTAAGCGTAAGCACGCAAACCTGCGTCATATTCTGACCAAAAAATCTACTAAGCGTAAACGTCACCTGCGTCCAAAAGGCCTCGTGTCTAAAGGCGATCTGGGTCTGGTTATCGCGTGCCTGCCGTACGCATAAGCCGTTAACGTTTAATTAATTTTTTTACTAAGAATATAGATACAGGAGAGCACATATGGCTCGCGTAAAACGTGGTGTAGTTGCCCGTGCACGTCACAAGAAAATTTTGAAACAAGCTAAAGGCTACTACGGTGCGCGTTCTCGCGTATACCGCGTTGCCTTCCAGGCTGTTATCAAAGCTGGTCAGTACGCTTATCGTGACCGTCGTCAGAAAAAGCGTCAGTTCCGTCAACTGTGGATTGCGCGTATCAACGCAGCAGCACGTCAGAACGGTATTTCTTACAGCAAATTCATCAACGGCCTGAAAAAAGCCTCTGTTGAAATCGACCGTAAGATCCTGGCTGACATCGCAGTATTCGACAAAGTAGCGTTCACCGCTCTGGTTGAAAAAGCGAAAGCAGCTCTGGCATAAGCCGGTGAAAAGAGGGAGCTTGGCTCCCTCTCTTTTATTTGTAGCGTAATCAATTAGTTGACAATTCACCCGTAAGCCTTTTCAATAAAGGTTGTCCGGTTTTTACTACATAAGGTAACGCAAGCATGAATGCTGCTATTTTCCGCTTCTTTTTTTACTTTAGCACCTGAATCCGGGAGGCTAGCGCGTGAAAGAAGAAACGGAAAACAGCGCCTAAGAGCCTCCCTGGTGGAGGCTTTTTTTATACACGTAATCCTTCAAGCGGCCCCTGTATTGGCTGCATTTTGCTCTCTTGCCGCCTGGATGCAACTTGAATGATTTTGTGTATATATGAGCGACATATGAATATCGCCACACAACGAGGAAAACCATGTCACATCTCGCAGAGCTGGTTGCCAGTGCAACGGCCGCCATTAACCAGGCTTCAGATGTTGCCGCATTAGACAATGTCCGCGTCGAATATTTGGGTAAGAAAGGGCATTTGACCCTGCAAATGACAACCCTGCGCGAACTGCCGCCTGAAGAGCGTCCGGCAGCAGGTGCGGTTATCAATGAAGCCAAAGAGCAGGTACAACAGGCGCTGAACGCGCGTAAAGCTGATTTAGAAAATGCTGCGCTGAATGCACGTCTGGCAGAAGAAACCATTGATATCTCCCTGCCGGGCCGTCGTATTGAAAACGGCGGGTTGCATCCGGTCACACGTACCATCGACAGGATTGAAAGCTTCTTCGGTGAGCTCGGATTTACCGTGGCGACGGGACCGGAAATCGAAGATGACTACCACAACTTCGATGCGCTGAATATTCCAGGCCATCACCCGGCGCGTGCTGACCACGACACGTTTTGGTTTGACGCCACGCGCCTGCTGCGTACCCAGACCTCTGGCGTGCAGATCCGCACCATGAAAGAAAAACAGCCGCCAATCCGCATTATCGCACCGGGCCGCGTGTATCGTAACGACTACGATCAGACGCACACCCCGATGTTCCATCAGATGGAAGGCTTGATTGTTGATACCAACATCAACTTCACCAACCTGAAAGGCACGCTGCACGATTTCCTGCGTAACTTCTTTGAAGAGGATCTGCAGGTACGTTTCCGTCCTTCCTATTTCCCGTTCACTGAGCCTTCTGCAGAAGTTGACGTAATGGGAAAAAATGGCAAATGGCTGGAAGTGCTGGGCTGCGGTATGGTCCACCCGAACGTGCTGCGTAACGTTGGTATCGACCCAGAAATCTACTCAGGTTTTGCCTTCGGTATGGGTATGGAGCGTCTGACCATGCTGCGTTACGGCGTCACCGATCTGCGTTCTTTCTTCGAAAACGATCTGCGTTTCCTCAAACAGTTTAAATAAAGGCAGGATAAAACAATGAAATTCAGTGAACTGTGGTTACGCGAATGGGTAAACCCGGCAATTGATAGCGATGCGCTGTCAAACCAGATCACCATGGCGGGCCTCGAGGTCGACGGCGTTGAAGCCGTTGCCGGTGAATTTAACGGCGTAGTGGTCGGTGAAGTGGTTGAGTGCGGCCAGCACCCGAACGCAGACAAACTGCGTGTCACCAAAGTTAATGTGGGCGGCGATCGTCTGCTGGATATCGTCTGTGGCGCACCTAACTGCCGTCAGGGATTAAGAGTCGCCGTGGCGACCATCGGTGCCGTTCTGCCGGGCGATTTCAAGATTAAAGCCGCCAAACTGCGCGGTGAGCCGTCAGAAGGGATGCTGTGCTCGTTCTCTGAGCTGGGTATTTCCGATGATCATAACGGGATTATCGAACTGCCGGCGGATGCGCCGATTGGCACCGATATCCGCGAATACCTGAAGCTTGACGATAACACTATCGAAATCAGCGTTACGCCGAACCGCGCCGACTGCTTAGGCATCATCGGTGTTGCACGCGATGTTGCGGTACTGAACAAAGCCCCGCTGGTTGAGCCGGAAATCGTCCCTGTGGCGGCGACAGTTGATGACGTGCTGCCAATCCAGGTTGAAGCTGTTGACGCCTGTCCGCGCTATCTGGGCCGTGTGGTTAAAGGTATTAATGTTAAAGCACCAACGCCGCTGTGGATGAAAGAGAAACTGCGTCGTTGCGGGATCCGTTCCATCGATGCCGTGGTTGATGTGACCAACTATGTACTGCTCGAACTGGGTCAGCCGATGCATGCGTTCGACAAAGACCGCATTGAAGGCGGAATTGTTGTGCGTATGGCAAAAGAGGGTGAGACCCTGGTATTGCTGGACGGCAGCGAAGCAAAACTGAATGCGGATACGCTGGTTATTGCTGACCACAACAAAGCGTTGGCAATGGGCGGCATCTTTGGCGGAGAGCACTCTGGTGTGAATGATGAGACGCAAAACGTCCTGCTGGAATGTGCGTTCTTCCGCCCGCTGTCCATTACGGGTCGCGCGCGTCGTCACGGTCTGCACACCGATGCCTCTCACCGCTATGAGCGTGGCGTCGATCCGGCGCTGCAGCACAAAGCCATGGAGCGTGCAACGCGTCTGCTGATTGATATCTGCGGCGGCGAAGCCGGTCCGGTTATCGATGTGACGACAGAAGCCACGCTGCCAAAACGCGCAACCATTACGCTTCGTCGTAGCAAACTGGATCGTCTGATTGGCCATCATATTGCCGATGAGCAGGTGAGCGATATTCTGCGTCGTCTGGGTTGTGACGTGACGGAAGGCCAGGATGAGTGGCTGGCGGTTGCACCGAGCTGGCGTTTCGACATGTCGATTGAAGAAGACCTGGTCGAAGAAATTGCCCGCGTATACGGTTATGACAATATCCCGAATACGCCTATTCAGGCAGGCTTGATCATGGGGACGCATCGCGAAGCAGATTTATCGCTGAAGCGTGTCAAAACCATGCTCAATGATAAAGGCTACCAGGAAGTGATCACCTACAGCTTCGTCGACCCGAAAGTTCAGGCGCTGCTGCATCCGGGTGAAGAAGCGCTGTTGCTGCCAAGCCCAATCTCAATCGACATGTCGGCAATGCGTTTGTCCCTGTGGACCGGCTTGCTGTCTACGGTGGTGTATAACCAGAACCGTCAGCAGAACCGCGTGCGTATTTTCGAAACGGGTTTACGTTTTGTTCCCGATACCCAGGCTAACCTCGGGATCCGTCAGGATCTGATGTTGGCAGGTGCGATCTGCGGCAACCGTCATGATGAACACTGGAACCTGGCAAAAGAGGCCGTTGATTTCTATGATCTGAAAGGCGATCTGGAAGCGGTTCTCGACCTGACCGGTAAACTGGGTGACATTCAGTTCAAAGCTGAAGCCAATCCGGCATTACATCCGGGCCAGTCTGCGGCGATTTATCTGAAAGGTGAACGTATTGGTTTCATTGGGGTTGTTCATCCTGAGCTGGAACGTAAACTGGATCTGAACGGTCGCACTTTAGTGTTTGAACTAGAGTGGAACAAGCTCGCAGACCGCGTGGTGCCTCAGGCTCGTGAAGTTTCTCGCTTCCCGGCGAACCGCCGTGATATCGCCGTGGTGGTGGCAGAAAACGTTCCCGCTGCGGATATTTTATCCGAGTGTAAGAAAGTTGGCGTAAATCAGGTAGTTGGCGTAAACTTATTTGACGTGTACCGCGGTAAGGGTGTTGCGGAGGGTTATAAGAGCCTCGCTATCAGCCTGATCCTTCAGGATACCAGCCGTACACTTGAAGAAGAGGAGATTGCCGCTACCGTCGCCAAATGTGTAGAGGCATTAAAAGAGCGATTCCAGGCATCATTGAGGGATTGAACCTATGGCGCTTACAAAAGCTGAAATGTCAGAATATCTGTTTGATAAGCTTGGGCTTAGCAAGCGGGATGCCAAAGAACTGGTCGAGCTGTTTTTCGAAGAGATCCGTCGTGCTCTGGAAAATGGTGAGCAGGTAAAACTCTCTGGTTTTGGTAACTTCGATCTGCGTGATAAGAATCAACGCCCGGGACGTAACCCGAAAACGGGCGAAGATATTCCCATTACAGCACGGCGCGTGGTGACCTTCAGACCCGGACAGAAGTTAAAAAGTCGGGTCGAAAACGCAACGCCCAAAGAAGAGTGATTTGACGTTCCGCTAAGTCACTTACGCCGCCATCAAAGCGGCAGTGAAAAGCATGACGTATATATACCCTAAATACTTCGAGTTGCAGGAAGGCGGCGACGCAGCGAATCTCCAGGAGCGTACATAAGTACGTGGCTGGGGTGAGCGAGTAAAGCCAACGCACATGCAGCTTGAAGTATGACGGGTATAACTAAAAAGGCCGCTCTGCGGCCTTTTTCCTTTCCACTACCGAATCGGCACCGTAAAATCCCCCCCATCTCTTTTCAGCAGAATGGAAAACATGCTGACCTTCGCCCATCAACAACAGCGACGAAATGTACGCTGGATATTGTCTCTGTCAGCGCTGATGCTGCTGGCAACGATCCTCAGCCTGTGCGCAGGCGAACAGTGGATTGCGCCCGGCAACTGGTTTAGCGCCCGTGGCGATCTGTTCGTGTGGCAAATTCGACTTCCTCGTACGCTGGCCGTACTGCTGGTCGGTGCCGCGCTGGCGCTGTCCGGTGCTGTGATGCAGGCGCTGTTCGAAAACCCGTTAGCCGAACCAGGCCTGCTGGGCGTGTCTAACGGCGCAGGCGTTGGACTCATCGCCGCGGTGCTATTGGGGCAGGGCCAGTTACCCGGCTGGGCGCTGGGCCTGTGCGCGATTGCCGGGGCGCTGATCATCACGCTTATCCTTCTGCGTTTTGCCCGCCGCCACCTGTCGACCAGCCGTCTGCTGCTGGCGGGCGTGGCGCTGGGTATTATTTGTAGCGCCTTGATGACGTGGGCTATCTACTTCTCAACCTCTTTTGATCTGCGACAGTTAATGTACTGGATGATGGGCGGCTTTGGCGGTGTTGACTGGCAGCAGGCCTGGCTGATGGTCGCGCTGCTGCCCGTTTTACTGTGGATTTGCTGTCAGTCGCAGCCGATGAATATGCTGGCGCTGGGGGAGACGTCTGCGCGCCAGCTAGGGCTGCCTTTATGGTTCTGGCGGAACCTGCTGGTGGTGGCTACCGGCTGGATGGTGGGGGTCAGCGTGGCGCTTGCTGGCGCCATTGGTTTTATCGGCCTGGTTATCCCGCATATTCTGCGACTGTGTGGATTAACCGATCATCGCGTATTGCTGCCTGGCTGTGCGCTGGCGGGGGCTATTGCGTTACTGTTAGCGGATGTTGTGGCACGTCTGGTGCTGGCGTCGGCTGAACTGCCTATCGGCGTGGTAACGGCAACCATGGGTGCACCGGTATTTATCTGGTTATTGTTAAAATCCGGGCGCTAGACGTCTGCGGTTCGGACTATGATTAAACACGGAAAATTGATCGCTGACTATCCACCTGGAGATGCTATGCAAGACACTATTTTCAATACCGAAGTGACGACTATCGACGGAGATGTCGTCTCATTACAAGCGTATGCCGGAAAAGTTCTGTTAATTGTTAATGTTGCTTCAAAATGTGGATTAACGCCGCAGTATGAGCAACTGGAGAATCTGCAGAAAACATGGCACGAGCAGGGATTTACCGTGTTGGGGTTCCCCTGCAATCAGTTTCTCGGTCAGGAACCCGGTAGTGAAGAGGAAATTAAAACCTGGTGCAGTACTACCTGGGGCGTTACTTTCCCCATGTTCAGTAAAATAGATGTCAATGGCGAAGCGCGCCATCCGCTGTATCAGAAGCTGATTGCCGCCGCGCCCACCGCCGTAGCGCCAGCCGACAGTGGGTTTTATGCGCGCATGGCGAGCAAAGGGCGCGCGCCGCTCTACCCGGACGATATTCTGTGGAATTTCGAGAAGTTTTTAGTCGGGCGCGATGGTCAGGTTTTACAGCGTTTTTCACCCGATATGACGCCTGAAGATCCCATCCTTGTGGAACATATCAACGCGGCGCTGGCAAAATAATGTCTCCTTTTATGCAGCTCCAGAATGTGGCGGAATCGACCCGGCTTGGCCCGCTTTCCGGTGAAATAAGGGCCGGGGAGATCCTACACCTTGTCGGACCCAACGGCGCAGGAAAAAGCACGCTGCTGGCGAGGATGGCGGGGTTAACGACCGGTGAAGGAACCATCGTGTTGGGTGATGTGCCGCTCGATGACTGGCCTGCGGCAAAACTGGCGCAACATCGCGCTTATCTTGCGCAACAACAACCCCCCCCGTTTGCCATGCCGGTTTGGCATTTTCTGACGCTGCATCAGCCTGATAAAACGCGTACCGATTTGCTGCAGGAGACGGCCGACGCGCTTGGGTTGGGTGATAAACTTGGACGTGGGTCGAATCAGCTTTCTGGCGGCGAATGGCAGCGGGTGCGTCTTGCGGCGGTAATACTGCAAATTTGTCCGCAGGCTAATCCGCACGGCCAACTGTTGCTGTTAGATGAACCGATGAACAGTCTGGATGTTGCGCAACAAAATGCGCTGGACCGCCTATTGGGCCGACTCTGTCAGCAGGGAATTGCAATTGTGATGAGCAGTCATGACCTGAACCATACGCTGCGTCATGCGCACAAAGCCTGGTTACTCAAGCGCGGGAAGTTGTTGGCCAGTGGTACACGCGATGCGGTGCTGACGCCGGCTAATCTCTCTCAGGCTTATGGCGTAAACTTCCGTCGTCTGGATATCGAAGGCCACAGAATGCTCATATCAACCACTTAAGTTAAATGGGCTCTTGAAAACCCCATTATTTCCACGCTAAATTGGCGCAAGAATAAAAAATAGAGGATTCGTCCTGCATGCGTTTTTGGCTTCTTTTTATCACAGCTTTGTTTTTGGCAGGGTGCAGTAGCCATCGCGCTCCCGCACCCAATGCCCGGTTATCGGACTCTATCGCCGTGATTGCCGGTCTTAACGACCAGTTACAGCACTGGCGTGGTACACCTTATCGTTATGGCGGCATGAGCCGGAGCGGCGTGGATTGTTCTGGCTTTGTACTGATGACGATGCGCGATAAATTCGACCTGCAATTACCGCGCGATACGCGCACGCAGTCAAAGATTGGTACCGAAATTGATAAAGATGAATTGCTACCAGGCGATCTGGTTTTCTTTAAAACCGGATCGGGTGAAAGCGGGCTACACGTCGGTATTTACGATACCAATAATCAATTTATTCATGCCTCCACCAGTCGTGGCGTGATGCGCTCCTCGCTTGATAATGTCTACTGGCGTAAAAATTTCTGGCAGGCGCGACGTATTTAAATCTCCCGGGTGATGGGGCTGGTCATGTATGAAGCAGTTCCATCATCGCCATTTAAAGTCAACTTTCACTTCAGCTGCTGCACTGACAATAACCCTGTGCATTAAGAGAGTATTTTGGGTAATGACTCCAACTTACTGATAGTGTTT
>NZ_SZXN01000035.1:973-1632 GCF_005281195.1 Citrobacter sp. wls613 | reverse complement strand
TCTGAAGATAACCGCTGGCACGGACCATATACTCAGCTTCGGCCATTTCAACGGATGAGCCACCGGCCTCCTGGTTAGACGATTCAAGGGCCTGTTTCACTTCGGGCAGGCTGATACCATACTGAGACAGTTTTACCGGATTGACCTGAATCTGGTACTGTTTCACCACGCCGCCAACCGAAGCGACCTCAGCCACGTTCGGGATGGTTTTCAGCTCAAATTTCAGGAACCAGTCCTGCAGAGAACGCAGTTCTGAAAGGTCGTGTTTTCCGCTGCGATCGACAAGGGCATATTCAAATATCCAGCCCACCCCCGTGGCGTCCGGACCGATTTCAGAACTCACACCGGCGGGCAGTTTTCCCTGTACCTGGTTCAGGTACTCCAGCACGCGGGAACGGGCCCAGTACAGATCGGTGCCGTCTTCAAAAATGACATACACATACGAATCACCGAACTGTGAAAAACCACGCACGGTTTTTGCGCCAGGCACGGACAGCATGGTGGTGGTAAGTGGATAGGTGACCTGGTTTTCTACAATCTGCGGGGCCTGGCCGGGATAGCTGGTTTTGATAATGACCTGCACATCTGACAGGTCAGGCAAGGCATCGACAGGCGTGTTAATAATCGTCCATGTGCCCCAGATGCTGAGAAACAGGGCC
>NZ_SZXN01000035.1:0-870 GCF_005281195.1 Citrobacter sp. wls613 | reverse complement strand
CTCCTCAGTGCCCTGAATGCATATTTACAGGCTGGTCAGACATTGCTGGCATACTGCTTTCTGTTTTTTCAGGGTGGCGCATACGTTCCAGTGCGCCCGTAATATTGGCTTCAGAGTCAATGAGGAACAGGCCACTGACCACCACGGTATCGCCTTCATTCAGGCCGGAGCCGATGCCGGACTGTTGCTGTGACTCATGCAGAACGTGGATCTGTTTCGGCACAAACTTGCCTTCATCATCAACAGTAATCACGCGCTGTTCTTTGCCGGTATCGATAACGGCCTGGCTTGGTATCAGCAGCATCTCCTGACTTTGGGTATTCAGTTTGAGATAGGCATTCATGCCCGGCTTGAGAAACTCATCCTTATTAGAAACCTGGAGACGGACCTGAAGCGTACGGGTTGTCTGATCCACGCTGGGAAGAATATTCCATTTTTCGACATGGAATGTTTTATCCGGATAAGCCGGTACCGAAATTTCAAACTGCGACGTATCTTTCAGCAGATAGGCGATAGATTCTGGCACTGCAGCGCTGATCCAGACCGGGTCCATCCCCTGAATCTGAGCCACCACCTTATCTTTGGAAATATTCATGCCGGTGCGCAGGTCAAATGCAGTAATGACACCATCAATAGGTGCTTTAATGGTAAAACGGGTCTGAATGCTCCGGGTAGAACGCAGTCTCTGAATATCCTCTTCCGGCATACCTGCCAGGCGAAGCCGTTCCAGAACGCCTTTAATTTGCGTGGAAGTACCACCGGTGCTGGATAACAGAAGGAATTCACTCTGTGCTTCCACCCAGTCCGGAATGGTAATATCGATAAGTGGCGTCCCCTTCTTCACATGATCGCCAATCGTCAGGGGATACA
>NZ_SZXN01000032.1:0-2183 GCF_005281195.1 Citrobacter sp. wls613 | reverse complement strand
TACACTAAATCAGTAAGTTGGCAGCATCACCCGTTTGCCGGTAGGCCAGTTAGCGGACGGCAAACCGGCCTGGACGCTGTATATGGCGTTATCGATAGACTTTCATCTGCACTATATTAACGATCTGAAAAACAAGCTAATTATGACGGCGTCGCTGATCAGCATGATGATTATTTTCATCGTATTGTTCGCCGTCTATAAAGGTCATGAACCGATCCGTAACGTCAGTCGCCGTATCCAGAACATTACCTCCAAGAATCTCGATGTCCGCCTCGATCCCCAGGCCGTACCGATAGAGCTGGAGCAACTGGTCGGGTCGTTTAACCATATGATCGAACGCATCGAGGATGTGTTTAAACGCCAGTCTAATTTCTCAGCGGATATTGCCCATGAGATCCGCACCCCCATCACCAATCTGGTCACCCAAACGGAAATAGCACTTAGCCAGCCCCGTAGCCAGAAAGAGCTGGAAGATGTGCTCTATTCCAATCTCGAAGAGTTTGGCCGAATGTCGAAGATGGTGAGCGACATGCTGTTCCTGGCACAGGCGGACAATAATCAATTGATCCCGGAAAAGACGGTACTCAACCTGGCGGATGAGGTCGGTAAGGTGTTTGACTTCTTCGAGGCGTGGGCAGAAGAGCGCGAGGTAAGTTTACGCTTTGAGGGCCGCGCATGCTGGGTGTCTGGCGATCCGTTAATGCTGCGCAGAGCCCTGAGCAATTTGCTGTCGAACGCCATGCGTTACACTCCCAAGGGCCAGTCGGTGACCGTACGGGTAAAAGAGGCGGACGAACAGGTACACATTATTGTCGAGAATCCCGGCACGCCCATCGCCGCGGAGCATCTGCCGCGACTGTTCGACCGTTTCTATCGCGTAGACCCATCACGACAGCGTAAAGGTGAAGGGAGCGGTATTGGCCTGGCGATTGTGAAATCAATTGTCGCGGCCCATCAAGGAAAGGTGGCAGTCACCTCTGACACCCGCGCCACCCGCTTTATTCTGACACTGCCAAAACACGCAAATTAGCCCTGCAGGGTGGCATGAATGTGCCATCCGCTGACCTGCTGGCATCTTTATTGATTCTCTGACGTAACCGTCATAATTCTGTCACCTCGCTGAGCGCGCCTGCTTATTATCATTTCTTCCGTAAACCCATACTGGAGAAATATGATGAACAAGATGTCTTCTTTTTTTGCTATTGCATTTTTTATCTCAGCTGGCGTGAATGCCGCAGAAAGTGTTGATACCCATCAACAGGCGGCGATGGCCCATGACATGATGAATAATAGCGATGCCTCTGCCCATCAGAAAATGGTGCAGGCACATCAGATGCAAGTACGTAATAGTCAGTCCACTAAGGCCGTTGCGCCGTCATTTTCACAAATGGATGAGCATGAAAAAGCAATGGTTGTACATGAGTCAATGAATAACGGTCATGCGTTTTCACATCAACAACAGGCAGAAAAACATCGCCAACAGATCCCCGCGCAGGGATAACTCATGTACTATTCTGGATGAATAACACCACTCTCCCATTACGGATGGAAATTCCATGAATAAGCTATTCAGCGCCTTTGATTTTCAGCAAACACGTCAGCGCCTGCTGGCCAACATAAAATCACATGGCCTTGTTTTATTTGGCGAGTTTGATCATGCCAAAGCTGCTGCCGAGGTGGAATTAATACTTCCACCCACTACGGTACTTATTTTTGGTAACCCCAAAGGGGGTACTGCGCTAATGTTGCAGAATCCAGAATTAGCGCTCGACTTACCCTTCAGAGTATTAATTAGCCAGCAACCGGACGGGCTGGTTTGGGTCGGTTTTCACCCGGTCGAAACGCTGGAGAAATACGGGCTGGATACGCATGCTATTCAGGCACTAAAAAAACTGGAAAATCTTGTAGAACAAAGCATTGCCAGCATTGACTGAGTCACATACGCAGGCTTATTGTTCAATAAGTCTGCATTTCTCATTACCTCCTTCATTCTTTCTCTCCTCGATTAATGTCAATATTAATATTCCATTAAATCGCACATCAAAAATTAAACAACCTCCAGAATAATAAATGAATTGTATACAATACGTAAAATACCTACGTATTATGTTGTATATCCCCATGATTTAACGCCCTCAGAAAATATAAATTAGGGAAGGTGCGAATAAGCGGGGAAATTCTTC